>NZ_JADDRH010000049.1:0-1564 GCF_044904505.1 Pseudomonas sp. 3HC3 | reverse complement strand
CCAGGGCCTGGCGGTAGGCATCGTGCAGGTCTTCCAGCAGCACGCGCCAGGACACGCCATCGACCACCAGGTGGTGGATCACCAGCAGCAGGCGCTGGCCACCGTCGGCCAGGTCGATCAGCACCGCACGCAGCAGCGGGCCCTGGGCCAGGTCCAGGCTACGCTGGGCCTCTTCGCAGGTCGCCTCGATTTCCTCGGCGCTGCGCAGCGCGGCACGCCATAGCAACGGCTGGGCCGGTTGCAGCGGACCGTGTTCGGCGCTGCCGTCGGCAAAGCGCAGGCGCAGGGCGTCGTGCTGGGCGTACAGTGCCAGCAGCGCCTGCTCCAATGCGCTGGCATCCACCGTTTCGGTGCCGCGCAGCAACAGCGACTGGTTCCAGTGCTGCGGCTCGCTCATGCGCTGGTCGAAGAACCATTGCTGGAACGGTAGCAGCGGCGCGCTGCCCGTCACCGGGCCCTGGTCGATACGTGGCACCACCGCCTCCCCGAGCTGGGCCACGGCCGCCAGGCGCTGCACGGTCTGGTGCTGGAACAATGCCTTGGGCGTGATATGGATCCCGGCCTGTCGCGCACGACTGACCACCTGGATCGACATGATCGAGTCGCCGCCCAGGGCGAAGAAATTCTCGGTAACGCCCACCGGGCCTGCGCCCAGCACGGTTTGCCAGATCTCGGCCAGGGCGATCTCGGTCGGTGTGGCCGGCGCCTGATAGTCGCGAGCCTTGACGGTCTGGTCCGGGCGTGGCAAGGCCTTGCGGTCGAGCTTGCCATTGGGCGACAGCGGCAGGCTGTCCAGTGCCAGCCACTGGTTCGGCACCATGTAGTCCGGCAGGCCACGGCGTAGGTGCTCGGCCAGTTGTGCCTGCCAATCGGCGGCCTCGCCGGTCAGCACCACATAACCGACCAGCTGCTTGCCGTCCGGTACCGTCACCACGGCTTCACGCACCAGGTCGTGCTCCAGCAGGCGCGCCTCGATCTCACCCAGTTCGATGCGCAGGCCACGCAGCTTGACCTGGTGGTCGATACGCCCGGCATACTCGATCACCCCGTCCGCGCGGTAGCGCGCCAGGTCGCCGGTGCGGTAGATGCGCTCGCCATTGCCGTATGGGCTCACGGCGAAACGCTCGGCGGTCAGCCCCGGGCGGCGGTGGTAGCCGCGCGCCAGGCCTGCGCCGGCCAGGTACAGCTCGCCCAGCACGCCCACCGGCACCGGTTGCAGCTCGGCGTCGAGGATGTAGCAGGCCAGGTTGGCAATCGGCTCGCCGATCGGCACGCTGTCGCGCCCTTCCTCGCGGCAGGTCCAGTGGGTCACGTCGATGGCCGCCTCGGTCGGGCCGTACAGGTTGTACAGGCCGGCCTTCGGCAGCTTGGCGAACACCTGCTGCTGGGCATCGGCCGGCAGCGCTTCGCCACTGCAGACGATGCGCGCAAGGCTGGTGCAGCGCGGCACGCCGCTGTCTTGCAGGAACGCCTGGAGCATCGACGGCACGAAGTGCAGCGTGGTGATGTTTTCGCCGGTGATCAGCTCGACCAGACGGGCCGGGTCGCGATGATCACCCGGCGC
>NZ_JADDRH010000048.1:0-1732 GCF_044904505.1 Pseudomonas sp. 3HC3 | reverse complement strand
ATGCTCTGCTCCAGCGGGTAATGTTCAGCGGTGGCGTTCCACGTGACCAGGGTGCGCTCGCGCTCGGCGGCCGCCAGCAATGGCAGTTCGGCCACCGGTTGTTGCGGTTGCTCGACGATGCCTTGCAGCAGGTTCAGCCAATGCTCACCCAGGCGTACGATGGTGGCCTGGTCGAACAGGTCAGTGGCGTAGATCAGCGAAGCGCTCAGCCCTTCATCGGTCTCGCAGGTGTCCAGGCTCAGGTCGAACTGCGTGGTGTCGTTGTCCCAGGCCATGGCCTGGACCGCCAAGCCTGGCACGGCGCGTACCGGCGCGAGCGCGGCGGCCTGGTGGTTGAACATCACCTGGAACAACGGGCTGTGGCTGAGGCTGCGGGTCGGTGCCAGCGCATCCACCAGTTGCTCGAACGGCAGGTCCTGGTGCGCCTGGGCGCCCAGCGCAGCCTGACGCACCTGTTGCAGCAGCACGCCGAACGGCTGGCGTGGATCGATATCGGCACGCAGTACCTGGGTGTTGACGAAGAAGCCGATCAGCCCTTCGGTCTCGACCCGGTTGCGGTTGGCCACCGGCACGCCGACGCGGATGTCGCGCTGGCCACTGTAGCGATGCAGCAAGGCCTGGAACGACGCCAGCAGCACCATGAACAGGGTCGCGCCCTGGCGGCGGGCCAACGCCTCGAGGCCGTCCTTCAACGCCGACGGCACGGCCAGGTCGAGCTGGGCGCCGCGATAGCTCTGCTCGGCAGGACGCGGGCGGTCCAGCGGCAAGGCCAGCACATCCTGCTCGCTGCCCAGTTGCCCGACCCAGTAGGCCAGTTGCCGCTCACGCTCGCCAGCCTCCATCCATTCACGCTGCCAACGGGCGTAGTCGGCATATTGCAGCGCCAGGGCAGGCAGTGGGGCGGCATCGCCCTCGCGGTGGCGGGCATAGCCATCGATCAGTTCGCCGACCATCAGCTGCATGGACGCCGCATCCGAGACGATATGGTGCTGAGTCAGCACCAGCACCTGGTCGTCGGCCGCCAGCTCCAGCAGACGGACCCGCAGCAGCGGGTCGCGGGCCAGGTCGAACGGCTGGCGGATCTCCTCAGCGACACGCGCCTGAAGGGTCGCCTCGTCCGCCAGTCGTTCATGGGCGATGACCAGCGCAGCCGAGCGCTCGATCACCTGGACGATGCCCTCGTCGCTTTCGACGAAGCGAGTACGCAGGGCCTCATGACGCTCGACCAGCGCATCGAAGCTGTGTTGCAGCGCCGCACGATCGAGGCTGCCTTTCAGGCGCAGGACCATGGGGATGTGGTAGGCGCTGCTGTGTGGCTCCAGCTGCCAGAGGAACCATTGGCGTTGCTGGGCATAGGACACCGGCAGCGCCGCATCGCGCGGCGTCGGCCGGATGGCCGGAGCCCGCGCCGCCAACGACGGTGCTGGCAGGCTGGCGACGAAGCCCTGCAGGCTGGCCTGCTCGAACAGCGTCTTGAGCGGTGCGTCGATGCCTAGCTCGCGCAGACGCGAGAACACCTGGGTAGCCAACAGCGAATGCCCGCCCAGTTCGAAGAAGTTGTCGCCCAGACCAACCTGCTCCAAGTGCAGCACCTGCGCCCAGATCGCCGCGACCTGTTGTTCCAGTTCACTCTGCGGCGCCACATAGGCACGCTGCGATTGCGCGGCATCCACGGCGGGCAAGGCCTTGCGGTCGAGCTTGCCATTGGGCGACAGCGGCAGGCTGTCCAGTG
>NZ_JADDRH010000046.1:0-1767 GCF_044904505.1 Pseudomonas sp. 3HC3 | reverse complement strand
CGGCGTAGCTCAACTGTTCGCCTTCGCAGACCAGCGCCGGCGCCTGCGGCGCGCGGGCCGCCTGGGCTTCGATCAGGCGATGCAGCGGCTGGCTCGGCGCGAACGTGGCCGGGGCGGTATTCCAGGCCTGTACCGCAGCCTGGCGTTGCTCATCATCGAGCAATTGCAAGGTCTCGACAGGCGCCTCAGCGCCCTGTTCGAGCATCTGCAGCAGCAAGTGACGCAGTTGCTGGCCGATCTGCTCGATGATCGCCGCGCTGAACGCCTGCCGGTCATAGCTGCAGCGCAGTGACAGGCTGTCCTCCAGGCCGACCGCCAGGGTCAGCGGATAGTTGCTCTGCTCCTGTGTGCGCACCGGGCCAAAGTGCAGCCCCGAGGGCGAACCACGCTCCAGGGCCTCGGCCACCGGGTAGTTTTCGAACACCAGCAGACTGTCGAACAGCGCGTCACCGCCCTGCCCGGCCCAGCGTTGGATGTCGAACAGTGGCGTGTGCTCCTGTTCGCGGATGCGCAGGTTGAGCGCCTGCAGATCGTCCAGCCAGTCGCCAAGCGCCTGCCCGGCGGTGCACGGCACGATCACCGGCAAGGTGTTGATGAACAGGCCGATCTGCTGCTCGATACCGGCCAGCTCGGCCGGTCGCCCGGCCACGGTGGCGCCGAACGACACGCAGTCCTGGCCGACACGACGCTGCAGCAACAAGGCCCAGGCACCCTGCACCAAGGTGTTGACGGTGACCTTGCGCTCACGGGCGAAGCGGCCCAGGCGCGCGGTGGTCTGCGCATCGATCGACAGGCTGTGCTCGTCGTAGCCATCGACACCGACATGTTGACAGGTGCTGGCCAGGCGGGTGGGCTCTTCCAGTGCGGCCAGTTGCTCGCGCCAGAAAGCTTCGCTCTGCGCTCGGTCCTGACGCTGCAGCCAGCCAATGTAGTCGCCGAAGCGGCCCGCCGCCTGCGTGGGCCGCTCGCCACAGTAGCGTTGCAGCACTTCACCCAGCAGTTGCGCATTGCTCCAGCCGTCCATGAGGATGTGATGGCTGGTGTAGATCAGTGCATGGCGGTCATCTTCCAGGCGTACCAGCACCAGGCGCAGCAATGGCGCCTGCAGCACATCGAAGCCGCGCCCACGTTCTTCGGCGGCCAGTGTCGGGAGCGCCAGCGCAATGTCATCACGACCGCGCCAGTCCAGCTCGCTGAACGGCACACGGGCCTCGCGCAGCACTACCTGCACCGGTTGGGCCTGGTCGGCGGACCAGACGAAGGCACAACGCAGACTGTCATGGGCCTGGAGCACAGCGTTCCAAGCCGCCTCGAAGCGTGCCACATCCAGACCTGCGACCTCGACCTGCATCTGGTTGATGTAGTCGCCGTCGCTCTCGCCGAACGTGGAATGGAACAGCATGCCCTGCTGCATCGGCGACAGTGGGTAGATGTCTTCGACCTCGGCCACCGCCACCGGCAGTGCGTCGAGTTGCGCCTGGCTCAGGCCCGCCAGCGGGAAGTCCGACGGCGTCAACCCTTGCGGCGCCTGGCAGTGCTCGACCAGCGCCGCCAGCTCCGCCTCGTAGGCCCGCGCCAGCCGCTCGATGGTCGCGCGGGCGAACATCTGCCCGCTGAAGCTGAACGCCAGGCTCAGCTCGCCGCCATACACCTGGCCATTGAGCACCAGCCAGTTGCCCAGCGGCGCCAGCGGGCTCTGCTCCTCACCTGCGCTTTCGGCAGCGGGCACGAACAGCGCCCGCTCATCGAACTGGCCATCCAGCTGGC
>NZ_JADDRH010000045.1:0-1953 GCF_044904505.1 Pseudomonas sp. 3HC3 | reverse complement strand
CGGCGTAGCTCAACTGTTCGCCTTCGCAGACCAGCGCCGGCGCCTGCGGCGCGCGGGCCGCCTGGGCTTCGATCAGGCGATGCAGCGGCTGGCTCGGCGCGAACGTGGCCGGGGCGGTATTCCAGGCAGCCAGCGTTGCGGCACGTTCCGCCGTCGTCAGCATCGGCAACTCGCTGACGCGCGTGCCGGGGGCGCTGACGATACCTTCGAGCAACGCCTGCCAGTGGCCCGCCAGGCGCTCGATGGTGGTTGAGTCGAACAGGTCGGTCGCGTAGGTCAGCGACGCCCACAACTGCCCCTGCTCTTCATGGGTATCGAGCATCAGGTCGAATTGCGCGGTCTGGCTCTCCCAGTTCAGCGATTCGACCCGCAGCCCCGGCAGCTCATGGGCCTGCCGGCCCGCGCCACGGTGCGCCTGGTGATTGAACAGCACCTGGAACAACGGGCTGTGGCTGAGGTTGCGCTCCGGCGCCAAGGCTTCGACCAGTTGCTCGAACGGCAGGTCCTGATGCTCCTGGGCGCCCAGCGCCGCCTCCTTGGCCTGTTGCAGCAATGTGGTGAACGGCGCCTGACCATCGACTTCGGCGCTGAGCACCTGGGTATTGACGAAGAAGCCGATCAGGCGCTCGGTCTCTGCGCGGTTGCGGTTGCCGATCGGCACGCCGACACGGATATCGCGCTGTCGGCTGTAGCGGTGCAACAGCGCCTGGAACGACGCCAGCAGGACCATGTACAGGGTCGCCCCCTGCTGCCGCGCTACCTCTTGCAAACCCTTGCCCAGCTCGGCCGACAGCTCGATATCCAGGCGTGCGCCACGCAAGCTCTGCAGCGCTGGCCGCGGACGATCCAGCGGCAATTCCAGCACCGGCTGCTCGCCGCCCAGGCGGGTGGTCCAGTAGGCCAATTGGCGCTCGCGCTCGCCAGCCTCCATCCATTGGCGCTGCCACAATGCATAGTCGGCATACTGGATCGGCAGCGCCGGCAGCTCGGGCTGCTGGCCACGACTGAACGCGCCATAGCAGTTGATCAGCTCCTCGACCATCAACTGCATCGAGGCGCCGTCGGAAATGATGTGGTGCTGGGTCAACACCAGCACATGGTCGTCTTCGCTCACCTGCA
Source organism: Pseudomonas sp. 3HC3 (assembly GCF_044904505.1). Classification (NCBI taxonomy): domain Bacteria; kingdom Pseudomonadati; phylum Pseudomonadota; class Gammaproteobacteria; order Pseudomonadales; family Pseudomonadaceae; genus Pseudomonas; species Pseudomonas sp. 3HC3. Next base: position 834 of record NZ_JADDRH010000045.1, on the reverse strand, counting down.
GCAGGCGCGCGCGCAGCAACGGCCCTTCGCCCAGGTCGAAGAGCACGGCGATCTCCCCCGCCACCGCCTGTTCCAGTTGCCCGGCATCGGTCAGTACCTGCACCGGCAGCGGCAGCGCGAACGGCGCGCGAACCTGCTGCAGCAACTGCCCGTCGACCTCGACGAACACGCTGCGCAGTACTTCGTGACGCTCGATCAGCGTCGCGAAGCTGCGCTGCAGCGCGGCCATGTCCAGGGCGCCGCGCAAGCGCAGCGCCGTGGGGATGTGATACGCCGCGCTGTGCGGTTCCAGGTTCCAGAGGAACCACTGACGCTCCTGGGCATAGGACAGCCGAAGGGGCTCGTCGGCATCACGCCGGAAAATCGGCGCGATGCCATAGAGGTTGACCCCCTTCTGACTCAGCAGAATCGCCAAGGCTTTGCGCTTCTCGGAAGAAAGCGCGCTTACCGATTCGATTAGTTGCTGCATGCCGTGTCCTCACTAGGAAATCAGTTTTTCAAGATCATCGGCAGTTAGACGATTGAGGTCCTCCAAGGATTTAGCCAAAACATCGTGCAGTGGATCGAGCGCGGGCTGCAGGGCCTGCAAGGCCTCGCAGAAGTCCGCCAGGTCGCGGGCCAGGAACAGCGTCTTGACCGGCACTTCATGGCCCAGCGCTTCGCGCAGGCGCAGCACTACCTGGGTGGCCAGCAACGAATGGCCGCCAAGCTCGAAGAAGTTGTCGCTCAAGCCGACCCGCTCCAGACGCAGCACATCGGCCCAGACAGCGGCAATGCGCTGTTCCATTTCGCTTTGCGGGGCTACATAGGCCTGTTGCAGCAGGCTGGCATCCG
>NZ_JADDRH010000044.1:0-2041 GCF_044904505.1 Pseudomonas sp. 3HC3 | reverse complement strand
GTAAGCGCTTCATAAACCCCACCTAACCAAAGATGGGCAGCGCACCTAGCTGTGTATTTGAGGTGTGCAATTCCATGGTAGTAGCGCTTCGTAGTCTTCCACTGAGCACGCCTGCGGCAGGCGTTCCAGTGCGTGGCGCAGCCACGCATAGGGTTCTTGGCCGTTGGCTTTGGCCGTTTCTACCAAGCTGTAAAGTTGTGCGCTGGCAGTGGCACCTTTGGGCGTGTCACTGAACAACCAGTTCTTTCTCCCGATGACAAACGGGCGGATCGCACGCTCGGCCGCGTTGTTGTCCATCGGCAAGTAGCCGTGCTCGACGTAGCGTTCCAATTTGCTCCAGTTGCTGGCCAAGTAACCGATGGCCTTGCCCAAGGCATTCTGCGTCGTGACCTGAGGTTGCGTTTTCTCTACCCAGTTTTTCAGCTGAGTCAGCAATGGCAGGCTGCGCTCCATGCGGGCGCCCTTACGATCTTCGTCGTCACTGTCCTTCAAGTCGCGCTCGACGCCATAGAGCTTATTGATCAGGTTCAATGCGATGTCAGCGCGTCCTGTTTTGCCCTTGGGCTGTACTTTCTGCGCTTCGACGAACTTGCGGCGCGCGTGCGCCCAGCAGCCCAATCGCTCCAGCCCGTCCTGTGCGGCCAGCGCGTTGTAACCGGCGTAGTCGTCGGTCATGACATAGCCGCGATAGCCATCCAGCAGGCGCACAGGCACCTCCTGCGCTCGGCTGGTGGTGTAGTCGAAAAGGATCACCGGCCGATCAGCTGGGCCGCCGGTTTGCACCCACATCCAGGATTGGCTGCTGGGCTCACGCCCCGGCTCTTTCAACACCTGCACACGTGTTTCATCACAGTGGATGATCCGACTGTTCAACAGGCTTTCGCGCATCAGATTCAGCAGCGGCTGAAAGTGCTCGCTGCATTGAATCACCCAGCGTGCCAGGGTTTGGCGCGGGATATCGATACCGTGACGTCCCAGCACTTTTTCGAAGCGGTGAAGCGGCAAACCGTCTACGTATTTGGTGGTCAGCAGCATGGCCAGCACACTCGGGCTGGCCATGCTTTTCTCGATCATCTGGGCGGGCTTGTCCGCGGTTACGGGCACTGACTCGCAGTCCCGGCAGCCGTACACCTTGCGAACATGCTTGATGACGCGAATCTGCATCGGGACGATTTCAAGCTGTTCGCTGACTTCTTCACCGATGGCATGTTTGCGGCAGCCACAAGCGCAGGTCAGTTCATGCTCGGGCAGTTCGTGGACAACTTCGATACGCGGCAAATCAGCCGGCAGCGGCTTGCGCTTGCCACGGCGTTTGGTCGGCGCAACGACTTCTTCGTCGTCAGCCTCATCCAAGGGCTCGGCCAGGCTTTCCGCTTCGTCGAAGAGTGGCAACTGCGGTGTCGCCGCATCGCCAGTCTGCTCGGTCTTGCGCCCGAACAAGCGCTGGCGCAACAGCGCAACTTCCTCTTCGAGATGAACGATCTTGCCCTTGTCGGACGCGCGCTCGTTGATCATCTGCTCAAGCAGTTGCTTGAGCAGAACAGGATCGTCAGGGAGGTTTTCGGGCATGGAAATCATGCCGCGGATTATACCGAATCAGGCGACGTATCGAGGCGTCAAAACCTGATGCGGACGGTTGCGCCAGAGGTCGAAGCCATCGAGCAGCCAGTTCAGTTCCTGAACGGTCAGGACGATGGCGACGTCAGTCGGATCGGGTGAAGTTTTGAAACGTTCGGACTCCAGGCGTTTGAGCCAGAGGCAGAAGCCGTTGCGTTCCCAATACAGGATCTTCACGCGGTTGCGCGGCTTGTTGAGGAAGACGAAAAGCACTGGGTCGAACACCGCCACCTTGATATCGAGTTCGACCAGTGCGGCAAGGCCATCGATGGATTTTCGAAAGTCGACGGGCTTGGGGTAGAGGTACACTTTTTCGACTTTGGCGTCGGGTCGCATCATGGTCGGCGAGCTCCAGAAAGAAATCGGGAGCACAGCATCGGGGATCAGGTAAGCGCTTTGAATGTGGGGTTCATGGAGCGCTTAC
>NZ_JADDRH010000043.1:0-2126 GCF_044904505.1 Pseudomonas sp. 3HC3 | reverse complement strand
GTTCAGCGGTGGCGTTCCACGTGACCAGGGTGCGCTCGCGCTCGGCGGCCGCCAGCAATGGCAGTTCGGCCACCGGTTGTTGCGGTTGCTCGACGATGCCTTGCAACAGATTGATGAAGTGGGTCGATAGCCGCTCGATGGTCGAGCGCTCGAACAGGTCGGTGGCATAGATGAACGACGCCTCCAATCCCTCTGGCGATTCGCGGGTCTCCAGGGTCAGGTCCAGTTGAGCCACTTCGGTGACACTGTCCACGCCTTCGATCTGCAGGTCGCCCAGGCGCGCGCTGGTCGCCCCGCCACGGCCGGCCGCTTGATGGTTGAACATCACCTGGAACAGCGGATTGAGCCCCAGGGTGCGCTCCGGCGCCAAGGCCTCGACCAGTTGCTCGAACGGCAGCTCCTGATAGGCCTGGGCATCCAACGCGTGCTGGCGCACCTGGCGCAACAATTCGACGAAGGGCTGCTCGCCAGCGACCTGGGCACGAATCACCTGAGTGTTGACGAAATAACCGATCAGCCCTTCGGTCTCGACCCGGTTGCGGTTGGCGCTGGGCACCCCGATGCGGATATCGTCCTGGCCGCTGTAGCGGTGCAACAACGCGTGGAATGCCGCCAGCAGCAGCATGAACAAGGTGCCACCCTCGGCCCGGGCCAGGGCTTGCAGGTCATGACTCAAGGCCGCCGGCAGTTGCAGGTTGCAACGCGCGCCACGGTAGCTGGGCTGCGCCGGCCGCGAGTGATCCAGCGGCAGTTCCAGCACCGGTTGCTGCGCGCCCAGGCGCTCGGTCCAGTAGGCCAGCTGGCGATCACGCTCGCCCGCCTCCATCCAGTGGCGCTGCCACAGGGCATAGTCGGCATACTGGATCGGCAGCGGCGCCAGGGTCGGCGCCTGGCCGAGGTTCAAGCCGGCATACAGGGCGATCAGCTCGCCGACCATCACCTGCATCGACACGCCATCGGAAACGATATGGTGCTGAGTCAGCACCAGCACCTGGTCGTCGGGCGCCAGCTCCAGCAGACGGACCCGCAGCAGCGGCCCCGCCTCGAGGTCGAACGGCTGACGGGTTTCCTCGGCCACCCGGGCCTCCAGTTGTGCCAGGTCCAGCGGCCCGACCACCTCATGGGCGATGGCCAACCCGGCCACGGGGTCGATCACCTGCAATGGGCGCGTCTGGTCGAAGACGAAACGGGTGCGCAGCGTCTGATGCCGCTCCACCAACCGCTCGAAGGCACCTTGCAGCGCCTGGCGATCCAGCCGGCCGCGCAGACGCAGGGCCATGGGGATGTGATAGGCACTGCTGTGCGGCTCCAGCTGCCAGAGGAACCACTGGCGCTCCTGGGCGAAGGACAGCGGCAGTTGCTCGAAGGCCGACTGCACCTCGGGGATCGGCAGGTTGGCCGGGGACACGCCCTCGGCCAGCATCTTCTCCAGGTACAGGGCACGCTTGTCCAGTGGCAAGGTGATGAAGCGGCGAGCGATCCGCGCGGCAACGGTGCTGTCCATCACAGCCCCTCCATGTCGTCGAGCAGGTCTTCCAGACGGCTCAGGGTCGAATCCTGCACCTGTGCGCCGGTGGCTTGCAGTTGCGCCACCAGAGCACCAAGCACCGGGTATTGGAACAGCAGTTGCGGGACCAGCTTCAGCCCCAGTTCGAGTTGAATACGCGACACGATATTGATCACCAGCAGGGAATGCCCGCCCAGTTCGAAGAAGTTGTCAGTCAGGCCGACTCGCTCAAGCCCGAGGACCTGCGCCCAGATTGCCGCGACCTGTTGTTCCAGTTCACTCTGCGGCGCCACATAGGCACGCTGCGATTGCGCGGCATCCACGGCGGGCAAGGCCTTGCGGTCGAGCTTGCCATTGGGCGACAGCGGCAGGCTGTCCAGTGCCAGCCACTGGTTCGGCACCATGTAGTCCGGCAGGCCACGGCGCAGATGCTCGGCCAGTTGTGCCTGCCAATCGGCGGCCTCGCCGGTCAGCACCACATAACCGACCAGCTGCTTGCCGTCCGGTACCGTCACCACGGCTTCACGCACCAGGTCGTGCTCCAGCAGGCGCGCCTCGATCTCACCCAGTTCGATGCGCAGGCCACGCAGCTTGACCTGGTGGTCGATACGCCCGGCAT
>NZ_JADDRH010000042.1:0-3118 GCF_044904505.1 Pseudomonas sp. 3HC3 | reverse complement strand
TTTCGTCTTCACCACCGCAATCTGCGTCAGCAAATTGCTTGGGTGTTATATGGTCAAGCCTCACGGGCAATTAGTATTGGTTAGCTCAACGCCTCACAGCGCTTACACACCCAACCTATCAACGTCGTAGTCTTCGACGGCCCTTTAGGGGATTCAAGATCCCAGTGAGATCTCATCTTGAGGCAAGTTTCCCGCTTAGATGCTTTCAGCGGTTATCTCTTCCGAACATAGCTACCCGGCAATGCCACTGGCGTGACAACCGGAACACCAGAGGTTCGTCCACTCCGGTCCTCTCGTACTAGGAGCAGCCCCTCTCAAATCTCAAACGTCCACGGCAGATAGGGACCGAACTGTCTCACGACGTTCTAAACCCAGCTCGCGTACCACTTTAAATGGCGAACAGCCATACCCTTGGGACCGGCTTCAGCCCCAGGATGTGATGAGCCGACATCGAGGTGCCAAACACCGCCGTCGATATGAACTCTTGGGCGGTATCAGCCTGTTATCCCCGGAGTACCTTTTATCCGTTGAGCGATGGCCCTTCCATACAGAACCACCGGATCACTAAGACCTACTTTCGTACCTGCTCGACGTGTTTGTCTCGCAGTCAAGCGCGCTTTTGCCTTTATACTCTACGACCGATTTCCGACCGGTCTGAGCGCACCTTCGTACTCCTCCGTTACTCTTTGGGAGGAGACCGCCCCAGTCAAACTACCCACCATACACTGTCCTCGATCCGGATAACGGACCTGAGTTAGAACCTCAAAGTTGCCAGGGTGGTATTTCAAGGATGGCTCCATGAGAACTGGCGTCCCCACTTCAAAGCCTCCCACCTATCCTACACAAGCAAATTCAAAGTCCAGTGCAAAGCTATAGTAAAGGTTCACGGGGTCTTTCCGTCTAGCCGCGGATACACTGCATCTTCACAGCGATTTCAATTTCACTGAGTCTCGGGTGGAGACAGCGCCGCCATCGTTACGCCATTCGTGCAGGTCGGAACTTACCCGACAAGGAATTTCGCTACCTTAGGACCGTTATAGTTACGGCCGCCGTTTACCGGGGCTTCGATCAAGAGCTTCGCTTGCGCTAACCCCATCAATTAACCTTCCGGCACCGGGCAGGCGTCACACCCTATACGTCCACTTTCGTGTTTGCAGAGTGCTGTGTTTTTAATAAACAGTCGCAGCGGCCTGGTATCTTCGACCGGCATGAGCTTACGGAGCAAGTCCTTCACCCTCGCCGGCGCACCTTCTCCCGAAGTTACGGTGCCATTTTGCCTAGTTCCTTCACCCGAGTTCTCTCAAGCGCCTTGGTATTCTCTACCTAACCACCTGTGTCGGTTTGGGGTACGGTTCCCAGTTATCTGAAGCTTAGGAGCTTTTCTTGGAAGCATGGTATCAACCACTTCGTCGCCTAAAGGCAACTCGTCATCAGCTCTCGGCCTTGAAATCCCGGATTTGCCTAAGATTTCAGCCTACCACCTTAAACCTGGACAACCAACGCCAGGCTGGCCTAACCTTCTCCGTCCCTCCATCGCAATAACTGGAAGTACAGGAATATTAACCTGTTTTCCATCGACTACGCTTTTCAGCCTCGCCTTAGGGACCGACTAACCCTGCGTCGATTAACGTTGCGCAGGAAACCTTGGTCTTTCGGCGTGCGAGTTTTTCACTCGCATTGTCGTTACTCATGTCAGCATTCGCACTTCTGATACCTCCAGCAAGCTTCTCAACTCACCTTCACAGGCTTACAGAACGCTCCTCTACCGCATCATCGTAAGATGATACCCGTAGCTTCGGTGCATGGTTTGAGCCCCGTTACATCTTCCGCGCAGGCCGACTCGACTAGTGAGCTATTACGCTTTCTTTAAAGGGTGGCTGCTTCTAAGCCAACCTCCTAGCTGTCTAAGCCTTCCCACATCGTTTCCCACTTAACCATGACTTTGGGACCTTAGCTGACGGTCTGGGTTGTTTCCCTTTTCACGACGGACGTTAGCACCCGCCGTGTGTCTCCCATGCTCGGCACTTGTAGGTATTCGGAGTTTGCATCGGTTTGGTAAGTCGGGATGACCCCCTAGCCGAAACAGTGCTCTACCCCCTACAGTGATACATGAGGCGCTACCTAAATAGCTTTCGAGGAGAACCAGCTATCTCCGAGCTTGATTAGCCTTTCACTCCGATCCACAGGTCATCCGCTAACTTTTCAACGGTAGTCGGTTCGGTCCTCCAGTCAGTGTTACCTAACCTTCAACCTGCCCATGGATAGATCGCCCGGTTTCGGGTCTATACCCAGCGACTAAACGCCCTATTAAGACTCGCTTTCGCTACGCCTCCCCTATTCGGTTAAGCTCGCCACTGAATATAAGTCGCTGACCCATTATACAAAAGGTACGCAGTCACCTAACAAAGTAGGCTCCCACTGCTTGTACGCATACGGTTTCAGGTTCTATTTCACTCCCCTCTCCGGGGTTCTTTTCGCCTTTCCCTCACGGTACTGGTTCACTATCGGTCAGTCAGTAGTATTTAGCCTTGGAGGATGGTCCCCCCATATTCAGACAAAGTTTCTCGTGCTCCGTCCTACTCGATTTCATTGATAAGAGATTTTCGTGTACGGGGCTATCACCCACTATGGCCGCACTTTCCAGAGCGTTCCACTAATCTCAAACCAACTTAAGGGCTGGTCCCCGTTCGCTCGCCACTACTAAGGGAATCTCGGTTGATTTCTTTTCCTCAGGGTACTTAGATGTTTCAGTTCCCCTGGTTCGCCTCTTGCACCTATGTATTCAGTACAAGATACTCAGCTTATGCTGAGTGGGTTCCCCCATTCAGAGATCTCTGGATCACAGTCTGTTTGCCGACTCCCCAAAGCTTATCGCAGGCTACCACGTCTTTCATCGCCTCTGACTGCCAAGGCATCCACCGTATGCGCTTCTTCACTTGACCATATAACCCCAAGCAATCTGGTTATACTGTGAAGACGACATTCGCCGAAAATTCGTACGTTGCTCTTTCGAGCAGAACTCACAAATTTTACCTTAGCCTGATCCACCAGCAGTGAAACTGGTGTTCAGTCTATATCTATCACATATCCGAATTTTTAAAGAACGATCTGACAAAAG
>NZ_JADDRH010000041.1:0-5307 GCF_044904505.1 Pseudomonas sp. 3HC3 | reverse complement strand
TTTCGCCAGCATCCTGATAGACGTCATCGCCCTGCGCGTCGTGAGTGTACGGCGCGCTGGTCTCGCCAGCCTTGATGGTGACCTGGGCATTGTTGCTCAGGGTCACGACCAGGTCGTGGTCCAGCGGCTGGTTGACGTGTACGGTGAAGGTCGGTTTGACGTTCTCGGCTACCGACATCTGGTCAGCAGTAATAGTGACCTTGACGATGTCGCCTTCGTTGTTGCCGCCCGGGTTACCTGGGGTGCCTGGCTCGTCAGTGACCTCGGTGCTGACCGGGGTCTTGTCGAGTGTCAGTTGCTCGAACTTGCCGACATCCGCGCCTTCAACGGTTGCGATCGATTTGATCACAGGGTCGTTGTTACCGACGTAGACGTTGTCCGGAGCAGTCACGGTCGCAGTGCCCACGGTGCCGTTGGCCGGCACGGTGATGACGGTGGTGCCGTCGCTCAGCGTGAAGGTCAAGGCGCTGTGGTTGTTGATCGGCAAACCGTCTTGGTTGGTCAGCGTGATGGTGTAGGTGATCTCGCCGCCTTCGGTCACCGAAGGAGTGGCAGTCAGCTTGGCCACCACTTCGTCGGTGGTGTCGGTCACTTGAACCGAAGCCGCACCGCCGAGTTCCAGGTTCTCGAAGGTCGCACCAGTGGCGTCCTCCGCCGAGTTGATACCCAGGCTGATCTGACCTGCGTCGTTGTAGACGTCATCGCCTTGTGCGTCGTGAGTGTACGGCGCGCTGGTATCACCGGCCTTGATGGTGACCTGGGCGTTGTTGCTCAGGGTCACGACCAGGTCGTGGGCCAGGGCGGTATTGATGTGCACGGTGAACGTCGGTTTGACGTTCTCGGCCACCGAAGTCTGGTCGGCCGTGATGGTGACCTTGACCAGATCGCCTTCGTTGCCAGGTGTGCCTGGTTCGTCGGTCACCTCGGTGCTGACCGGGGTCTTGTCGAGTGTCAGCTGTTCGAACTTGCCAACATCCGCGCCGTCAACGGTAGCGATCGACATCACGACAGGGTCGTTGCTACCGACGTAGACGTTGTCCGGAGCCGTCACGGTCGCAGTGCCCACGGTGCCGTTGGCTGGCACGGTGATGACGGTGGTGCCGTCGCTCAGCGTGAAGGTCAAGGCGCTGTGGTTGTTGATCGGCAAACCGTCTTGGTTGGTCAGGGTGATGGTGTAGGTGATCTCACCGCCTTCGGTCACCGAAGGGGTCGCAGTCAGCTTGGCCACCACTTCGTCGAGGGTATCGGTCACTTGAACCGACGCGGCACCGCCCAGTTCCAGGTTTTCGAAGGTCGCACCAGTGGCGTCCTCCACCGAATTGATGCCCAGGCTGATTTCGCCAGCATCCTGATAGACGTCATCGCCCTGCGCGTCGTGAGTGTACGGCGCGCTGGTCTCGCCAGCCTTGATGGTGACCTGGGCATTGTTGCTCAGGGTCACGACCAGGTCGTGGTCCAGCGGCTGGTTGACGTGCACGGTGAAGGTCGGTTTGACGTTCTCGGCTACCGACATCTGGTCAGCAGTAATAGTGACCTTGACGATGTCGCCTTCGTTACCTGGGGTGCCTGGCTCGTCGGTCACCTCGGTGCTGACCGGGGTCTTGTCCAGGTTCAGGTTTTCGAACTTCCACGCATCTGCGCCGCTGACCGCGTCGATGGCATTGACCACCGGCTGGTTAGTACCGACATAGACATTATCCGGGGCGGTTGCAGTGGCCGAACCGGTGGTGCTGTTGGCAGCCACGACGACAGTAGTGCCGTCGGTCAGCTTGAAGTACAGCTCCGAGTGGTTGTTGATCGGCAGACCATCTTTGTTGGTCAGCGTAATGGTGTAGGTGATCTCGCCGCCTTCGGTCACCGAAGGGGTCGCAGTCAGCTTGGCTACGACTTCGTCGAGGGTGTCGGTCACTTGAACCGACGCGGCACCGCCCAACTCGAGGTTCTCGAAGGTCGCACCAGTGGCGTCCTCCGCCGAATTGATGCCCAGGCTGATTTCGCCAGCATCCTGATAGACGTCATCACCCTGCGCGTCGTGAGTGTACGGCGCGCTGGTCTCGCCGGCCTTGATAGTGACCTGGGCATTGTTGCTCAGGGTCACGACCAGGTCGTGGGCCAGCGGCTGGTTGACGTGCACGGTGAACGTCGGTTTGACGTTCTCGGCTACCGAAGTCTGATCGGCCGTGATGGTGACCTTGACCAGGTCGCCTTCGTTGCCCGGCGTACCTGGCTCGTCGGTCACCTCGGTGCTGACCGGGGTCTTGTCCAGGTTCAGGTTTTCGAACTTCCACGCATCTGCGCCGCTGACCGCGTCGATGGCATTGACCACCGGCTGGTTAGTACCGACATAGACATTATCCGGGGCGGTTGCAGTGGCCGAACCGGTGGTGCTGTTGGCAGCCACGACGACAGTAGTGCCGTCGGTCAGCTTGAAGTACAGCTCCGAGTGGTTGTTGATCGGCAGACCATCTTTGTTGGTCAGCGTGATGGTGTAGGTGATCTCGCCGCCTTCGGTCACCGAAGGAGTGGCAGTCAGCTTCGCCACGACCTCGTCAGTGGTGTCGGTCACTTCAACCGAAGCCGCATCGCCGAGCTCCAGGTTCTCGAAGGTGCGACCGTCGACATCCGCAGCGGACGTGATGCCCAGGCTGATCTGGCCCGCATCGTTGTAGACGTCATCGCCTTGTGCCGTGTGCTCGTATGGCGCACTGGTGTCGCCGGCCTTGATGGTGACCTGGGCATTGTTGCTCAGGGTCACGACCAGGTCGTGGGCCAGGGCGGTATTGATGTGCACGGTGAACGTCGGTTTGACGTTCTCGGCTACCGAGGTCTGGTCGGCCGTGATGGTGACCTTGACCAGGTCGCCTTCGTTGTTGCCGCCCGGGTTACCTGGGGTGCCTGGCTCGTCGGTCACCTCGGTGCTGACCGGGGTCTTGTCCAGGTTCAGGTTTTCGAACTTCCACGCATCTGCGCCGCTGACGGCGTCGATGGCATTGACCACCGGCTGGTTAGTGCCGACATAGACGTTGTCCGGGGCGGTTGCAGTCGCCGAGCCCGTGGTGCTGTTCGCTGCCACAACGACAGTAGTGCCGTCGGTCAGCTTGAAGTACAGCTCCGAGTGGTTGTTGATCGGCAGACCATCTTTGTTGGTCAGCGTGATGGTGTAGGTGATCTCGCCGCCTTCGGTGACCGAAGGGGTGGCAGTCAGTTTGGCCACAACTTCACTGATAGTGTCCGAGATCTCAACGGTGGCCGGGCCACCCAGGGCTAGCTTCTCGAACGTGGCACCCGGAACTGTAGCGTCGGTAACACTGAGCGTGATGGAGCCTGCATCGAGATAGACGTCATCGCCCTGAGCCGAGGCTTTGTACTCGACTTCGGTCTTACCGGCTTCGATCGTCACGGTGTCGCCGTTTGACAGGGTTACGGTCACCGGACGGTCCAGCGCCTGGCTTACTTTCACAGTAAAGGAAGGCTGCTGGTCTTCGGTCACATTGCCATTGCTAACAATGCTTACGGTGACGGTATCGATGCTGTCATTGATGACAGTCGAGGCTGGAGTCGGATTTGGGGTCAACTGCTCAAAGTTACCGCCCGTAGCGTTCTCGATGGTGACACTGACAGTCGAACCGTTGTTGTAAACGTCATTGGCCGGGGTCTGGAAGTCGACGCTGCCTTGGGTCTTGCCGGCTTCAACGGTGATGACCTGGCCGTTCGACAGGGTCACGGTCACCGGAGTCTGGGCAGGGTTGCTCAGGGTCACGGTGTAGGTGATCACGCCGCCTTCGGTGACCGACGGACTCGCCGTCAGGGTCGCGGTGGTAGTGTCGACCGAGTCGTTGATCGTGGTCTGAGCCGGGGTCGGATTCGGGGTCAGTTGCTCGAAGTTGCCGCCCGAGGCGTTCTCGATGGTGACGCTGACGGTCGAACCGTTGTTGTAGACGTCATTCGCCGGGGTCTGGAAGTCGACGCTGCCTTGGGTCTTGCCGGCTTCAACGGTGATGACCTGGCCGTTGGACAGGGTCACGGTCACCGGAGTCTGGGCAGGGTTGCTCAGGGTCACGGTGTAGGTGATCACGCCACCTTCGGTGACCGACGGGCTCGCCGTCAAGGTTGCGGTGGTGGTGTCGACCGAGTCGTTGATCGTCGTCTGAGCCGGGGTCGGATTCGGGGTCAGTTGCTCGAAGTTACCGCCCGCGGCGTTCTCGATGGTGACGCTGACAGTCGAGCCGTTGTTGTAAACGTCATTGGCCGGGGTCTGGAAATCAACGCTGCCCTGGGTTTTGCCGGCTTCAACGGTAATGGTCTGGCCGTTCGACAGGGTCACGGTTACCGGAGTCTGGGCAGGGTTGCTCAGGGTCACGGTGTAGGTGATCACGCCGCCTTCGGTGACCGACGGGCTCGCCGTCAAGGTTGCGGTGGTGGTGTCGACCGAGTCGTTGATCGTCGTCTGAGCCGGGGTCGGATTCGGGGTCAGTTGCTCGAAGTTACCGCCCGCGGCATTCTCGATGGTGACGCTGACAGTCGAGCCGTTGTTGTAAACGTCATTGGCCGGAGTCTGGAAATCAACGCTGCCCTGGGTTTTGCCGGCTTCAACGGTAACGGTCTGGCCGTTCGACAGGGTCACGGTCACCGGAGTCTGGGCAGGGTTGCTCAGGGTCACGGTGTAGGTGATCACGCCGCCTTCGGTGACCGACGGACTCGCCGTCAGGGTCGCGGTGGTAGTGTCGACCGAGTCGTTGATCGTGGTCTGAGCCGGGGTCGGATTCGGGGTCAGTTGCTCGAAGTTGCCGCCCGTGGCGTTCTCGATGGTGACGCTGACGGTCGAACCGTTGTTGTAGACGTCATTCGCCGGGGTCTGGAAGTCGACGCTGCCTTGGGTCTTGCCGGCTTCAACGGTGATGACCTGGCCGTTGGACAGGGTCACGGTCACCGGAGTCTGGGCAGGGTTGCTCAGGGTCACGGTGTAGGTGATCACGCCACCTTCGGTGACCGACGGGCTCGCCGTCAAGGTTGCGGTGGTGGTGTCGACCGAGTCGTTGATCGTCGTCTGAGCCGGGGTCGGATTCGGGGTCAGTTGCTCGAAGTTACCGCCCGCGGCGTTCTCGATGGTGACGCTGACAGTCGAGCCGTTGTTGTAAACGTCATTGGCCGGGGTCTGGAAATCAACGCTGCCCTGGGTTTTGCCGGCTTCAACGGTAATGGTCTGGCCGTTCGACAGGGTCACGGTTACCGGAGTCTGGGCAGGGTTGCTCAGGGTCACGGTGTAGGTGATCACGCCGCCTTCGGTGACCGACGGGCTCGCCGTCA
>NZ_JADDRH010000040.1:0-6271 GCF_044904505.1 Pseudomonas sp. 3HC3 | reverse complement strand
AGGCGCGTCTCGCCGAAGGCCAGCGCCGGGGCATCCGGGGTGCGCTGCACCTGGGCCTCGATCAGTTGCTGGATGCTCTGCTCCAGCGGGTAATGTTCAGCGGTGGCGTTCCACGTGACCAGGGTGCTCTCGCACTCGGCGGCCGCCAGCAATGGCAGTTCGGCCACCGGTTGTTGCGGTTGCTCGACGATGCCTTGCAACAGATTGATGAAGTGGGTCGACAGCCGCTCGATGGTCGAGCGCTCGAACAGGTCGGTGGCATACACCCACGAGGCCAGCACGCCCTCTTCGCTGTCGAACACATCCAAGGTCAGGTCGAACTGGGCGACACCGGTATCCCATTGCAGCCCTTCGACGCTCAAGGCATGCGCCTGTTGCGCGCCCTGGCCACGGCGCGCGCCGCTCTGGTAGTTGAACAGTGCCTGGAACAGCGGGCTGTGGCTGAGGTTGCGCTCCGGCGCCAGGGCCTCGACCAGTTGCTCGAACGGCAGGTCCTGGTAGGCCTGGGCCTCCAGCGCCGCCTGGCGCACCTGGCCGAGCAGCGCGGCAAAGGTCGCCTGCGGCGCGAACTCGACCTTGAGCACCTGGGTATTGACGAAGAAGCCGATCATGCCTTCGGTGCGAGCATGGTTGCGGTTGGCGATCGGCACACCGACACGGATGTCGGACTGGCCGCTGTAGCGGTGCAGCAACGTCTGGTAAGCCGCCAGCAACAGCATGAACAGCGTCACCCCCTGTTCCCTGGCCAGCGCGCGCAATGCCTGCTGCAGCTCACCGGGCAGGGCCAGCGTCAAACTGGCACCGGCTTGGCTGCGCATCGCCGGACGCGGGTGATCCAGCGGCAGTTCGAGCACAGGCTGCGTGCCGCCCAGGCGTTCGACCCAATAGGTCAGCTGCCGCTCACGCTCACCAGCGTCCATCCACTGGCGCTGCCAGACGGCATAGTCGGCGTACTGGATCGGCAACGGCGCAAGGCTCGGTGCCTGCCCCTGGTCAAAGGCGTCGTACAGGGCCACCAACTCGTCGACCATGACCTGCATCGACACACCATCGCTGACGATGTGATGCATCACCAGCACCAGCACATGTTCATCGCTGCCCTGGCGCAACAGGCAGGCGCGCAGCAGCGGGCCCTGCCCGAGGTCGAACGGACGTGCGACCTCCTGTTCCACCCGCGACAGCAGCGCGGCATCGCTGGCATCGGCCAGCACCTCCAGCGGCAGCTCGAAGGCGTACGGCGCCTGTATCACCTGCTCGGTACGCCCCTGTGCATGAACGAACACCGTGCGCAGGCTCTCGTGCCGCGCCACCAGGTGTTCGAACGCCCGGCGCAGGGCTTCGACACGCAGCGCGCCACGCAGGCGCAGGGCCACCGGAATATGGTAGGCGGCGCTGTCCGGGGCCAGCTGCCAGAGGAACCACTGGCGCTCCTGGGCATAGGACAATGCCAGCGCCCGCGAGCGATCGGCCAGGCCGATGGCGGGCACCGCTGCGTCGGCAGACTCTGATAGCTGGGCGCAGAATGCCTGCAGGGTGCCATGCTCGAACAAGGTGCGCAGCGCCACCTCGACCTGCAGGGCGTGACGCACCCGGGCGACGACCTGGGTGGCCAGCAACGAGTGACCACCCAGCTCGAAGAAGTGATCCTGCAAGCCCACCTGCGGCAGCTTGAGCACATCGGCCCAGATCGCCGCCACCGTCTGCTCCAGCGCGGTACGCGGTGGCTGGTGATCATGTCGGGACTGACCGGCCTCAGGCTGCGGCAGCGCCTTGCGGTCAAGCTTGCCGTTGGGGGTCAGCGGCATGCTGGCGAGCGACAGGACATGCGCCGGAACCATGTAGTCCGGCAGCACTTCGCGCAGGCTCGCCCTGAGCGCGTCGCACCACGCGGCATCAGCCTGACTTGGCTGCAACGCCACCACATAGCCGACCAACTGCTGGCCGCTCGGGCCTGGCCGGGCGACCACGGCGGCATCGCGCACGCCAGCCTGGGCCAGCAGGCGGGCCTCGACTTCGCCCAGTTCGACGCGGAAGCCGCGGATTTTCACCTGGTTGTCCACTCGCCCCTGGTAGTCGAACACGCCATCGCGGCGCTCGCGTACTAGGTCGCCACTGCGGTACAGGCGCGCGCCTGGCTCGCCGTGCGGATCGGGAACGAAGCGCTCGGCGGTCATGCCCGGCCGGTCCAGGTAGCCACGGGCCAGGCCGTGGCCACCAAGGTACAGCTCACCCTGCAGGCCGGCTGGCAGGACGCTCAGGTCGGCGGCCAGCACATAGGTGCGACGGTCGCCGATACGCGTGCCGATCGGTGCGTAGGCAGCGCCGCAGTCGGTAGCGCGGTCGGCTTTCCAGATCAGCGGGGTCACCACCGTCTCGGTCGGGCCGTAGCCGTTGATGATGTGCTCCGGCGCCAGGGCGGCATGCACGCGCTGGTAGCTGTCACGGGGCACCGCGTCGCCGCCGAAGCAGTAAATGCGCGCCTTCGGCGCCTGGCCATGCAGCTCGACGTGCTCGGCCATCTGCAACAGGTACGCCGGCGGGAACGCCGCCACCGTCACGCCGTGCTCACACATGCGCGCGCAGGTCTGGCCTGGCTCCCAGAGGCTGTCATCACGCACCAGCAGGCGGCTGCCGTGGGTCAACGCGGTGAGCCAGCGCTCATGAGCGCCGTCGAAGGCGAACGACATGAAGTGCAGCTCGCAATCGTCCTCGACCATGGCATAGCGCCGGCCGATGGCTTCGCAGTGCATCGCCAGCGGGCCATGCTCGACGCACACCCCCTTGGGCTTGCCGGTGGAACCGGAGGTGTAGATCACATAGGCCAGGCTCTGCGGCTGCACCACTGTTTGCGGCGCATGGGTCGGCTGTGCGGTCAGGTCGAGCTGGTCGAGATTGAGGGCAGCCAACGCCGCCGGCAGCGGCAGTTGCCCTTGCAAGGTCGAGTCGGTGAGCAACAGGGCGATACCGGAGTCCTGCATCAGGTAGGCCAGGCGCTCGGCCGGATAGCTGGCGTCCAGCGGCACATAGGCGCCACCGGCCTTGAGCACCGCGAGCAAGGCGACGATCACCTGCGGCCCACGGGGCAAGGCCACGCCGACACGGATCTCGGCGCCTACGCCTTCGGCGACCAGGCGATGGGCCAGCTGGTTGGCCTGACGCTCCAGGCTGGCGAAGTCCAGCACCTGGTCGCCGAACAGTACCGCGGGAGCCTGAGGCCGGCGCGCGGCCTGGGCGGCGATGCGTTGGTGCACCAGCAAGCCGTCCTGCCATGGCTGCGGCGCGTTGGCCACGGCCAGGGCCTGCTGGGCCTGGCTATCGAGCAGGCTCAGGTTGCCCAACGCCGCGGTGGGCGCCTGGCTGAACTGCTCCATCAGGCCGATCAGTTGCTGGTCCAGGCGGACAATGGCCGCCTCATCGAAATGGGCACGCATGAAGCTGTAGTGCAGCTCCAGGGTACCGCCCAGGTTCACGCCCAGGGTCAGCGGGTAGTTGGTCTGCTCGCGACTGTCGACGCTGCCGAAGCGCAGCTCCTTTGGCGCGCCACGCTCCAGGGCCTCGGCCACCGGGTAGTTCTCGAACACCAGCAGGCTGTCGAACAGCGCGTCACCGCCCTGCCCGGCCCAGCGCTGGATATCGAACAAGGGCGTGTGCTCGTGCTCACGCAAGCCAAGGTTGAGCGCCTGCACTGCCTGCAGCCAGTCGGCCACGGACTGGGCCGGCTGTGGCGAGGCGATCACCGGCAGGGTGTTGATGAACAGACCGATCTGCTGCTCGATACCCGGCAGCTCCAGCGGCCGGCCCGCCACGGTGGCGCCGAAGGCCACCGTGGCCTGCCCGCTGTAGCGCTGCAAAAGCAGTAGCCAGGCCGCTTGCAGCAGTGTGTTGACAGTGACCTTCTGCTGGCGGGCGAAGGTTTCCAGACGCTGCGTGCGCTCGGCGTCGACCAGCCGCACATGGCTGGCGTACCCGCTGCCAGGCTCGGCCTGCAGGCCCTGGGCCAAACGTGTGGGCGCCTCCAGCTCGGCCAGGCGCTCGCGCCAGAACGCTTCACTGACCGCCGGATCCTGGCGCTGCAACCAGTCGATGTAGTCGCGGTAACGCCCGGCCTGGGCCGGCGCCTGCCCGGCATAACGCTGCAGGACTTCCCCCATCAACTGGGAGTTGCTCCAGCCGTCCATGAGGATGTGATGGTTGGTGTAGATCAGCTCGAAGCGCTGCTCGCCGGTGCGCACCACGGTCATGCGCAGCAACGGCGCCTCACGCAGGTCGAAACCACGAGCGCGCTCGGCCTCGGCCAGGGCGTCCAGGCGTGCGCCAGGCTCGGCCTCGGCATGCCAGTCGAGGTAGTCGAACGGCACCTGGACCTGGCGCTGGACGATCTGCAGCGGCTGGCCGATGTCACCTTCCCAGGCGAAGCGACTGCGCAGGATCGGCTGGGCATCGGCCGACGCCTGCCAGGCCGCGCGGAAACGCTCGACCTGCAAGCCTTCCACGGTCACCCGCATCTGGTTGATATAGTCGCCGTTGCCCTGGCCATACAGGCTATGGAACAGCATGCCCTGCTGCATCGGCGACAACGGATAGACATCCTCGACCGCGCGCGGATCGTCCAGCAACTGGTCGAGGTGCGCCTGATCCAGGCGTGCCAGCGGGAAGTCCGAGGGCGTGACACCGGCATGGCGCGAGTCGCAGCAATGGGCGATGAGCGCCTTCAGCTCGGCGGCATAGTCATCGGCCAAGGCCTGGACCGTGGCCTCATCGAACATCTCGTGGCTGTAGGTCCAACCAATGGCCAGTTCACCACCGTAGACCTGCCCATTGAGCGTCAGCCAGTTGCCCAGCGGCGCCGCCGGGCTCTGCTCCTCGCCGCGCGGCTCGCCGACCGGGACGAACAGCGCACCCTGCTCGGCGTCGAAACTGCCATCGAACTGCCCCAGATAGTTGAAGGTGATACGCGGCACCGGCAAGGCGGCAAGACCGGCCTGCACCGCAGCATCGCCCAGATGGCGGAGCATGCCGTAGCCGATGCCCTTGGCGGGGACGGCACGCAGTTGCTCCTTGACCGCCTTGATCGAGCCCGCCAGGTCCTGCGCAGGCGTGAGGGCCAGCGGGAACAAGGTGGTGAACCAGCCGACGGTGCGAGTCAGGTCGATGTCGTCGAACAGGTCTTCGCGGCCATGCCCTTCAAGTTGGATCAGCACGGTGTGCTGCGCGCTCCAGCGGCCCACCACCCGGGCCAGCGCGGTCAGCAGCAGGTCGTTGACCTGGGTGCGGTAAGCCGCCGGGGCCTGCTGCAGCAACTGCCGGGTGAGCTCGCTGTCCAGCCGCGTATGCAGGCTGCGGGCATGGCGGTTCTGCTGGCCGCCGGCCGGATTGGCGCACGGCAGGTCCTGCGGAGCATCGGCCAGCTGGCCCTGCCACCAGGCCAGCTCGCGCGCCATGGCGTCACTACGGGCGTGCTCCCCCAAACGCTCGGCCCAGGCCTTGTAGGCACTGGTTTTCGCCGGCAGCCGCACAGGCTGCTGCGCATCCAGTTGCGCGCAGGCCTGTTGCAGGTCCTCGAACAGCACGCGCCAGGACACGCCGTCGATGACCAGGTGGTGGATCACCAACAGCAAGCGTTGGCTGCCGTCGCCCATGCCGACCAGCACAGCACGCAGCAGCGGCCCTTCCAGGCTCAGGCTGCGTTGCGCCGCTTCACACAGTGCCAGCAGCGCGTCCTGGTCGGCGGCCTGCCGCTGCCAGAGCAGGTCCTTGGCCTGGCCAGGCTGACCGTGACTGGCCTGCCACTGACCCTGCTCGCGGGTAAAGCGCAGGCGCAACGCATCGTGCTGCACCAGCAGGGCCTGCAAGGCCGCCTCGACGGTCGCCGCCTGCAAGGCCCGAGTGGGACGCAGCAGCACTGACTGGTTCCAGTGGTGCGCCTCGTCGCTCACTTCGCCGAAGAACCACTGCTGTACCGGCAGCAGCGGCATGCCGCCCTGCACCGCCCCCTGGTCGATGCGCTGCGCCGCGCCGCCCTCGCGCGCCACACGGGCCAGGCCCTGCACGGTCTGGTGCTGGAACAGCTCCTTGGGAGTGAAATGTATGCCGGCCTGACGGGCACGGCTGACCACCTGGATGGAAATGATCGAGTCGCCACCCAGCTCGAAGAAGTTGTCGCTCAAGCCGACCCGCTCCAGACGCAGCACATCGGCCCAGACAGCGGCAATGCGCTGTTCCATTTCGCTTTGCGGGGCTACATAGGCCTGTTGCAGCAGGCTGGCATCCG
>NZ_JADDRH010000003.1:0-401584 GCF_044904505.1 Pseudomonas sp. 3HC3 | reverse complement strand
ATGTTGGCCAGAAGCAAAAAGCTTCCTCGAACAGGCCTGATACATAGATGCAACCGGGTTCCTATGTTCAAAAAAGCAGCTAGACAGTGTGGGCGAGTCCATACATAGGAGCGGGTTTACCCGCGAATACGGTAGCGGCGTCAACGGTGAACGGCGGGTGGAGATTGGCCAGCAGGCCCGGCCCTTTCGCGGGTAAACGGCGGCCTGTGTTCAACCCCCGATGTATGTCCACCACCAATCTGTGTAGGAGCGGGTGAACCCGCGAATACGGTAGCGGCGTCAACGGTGAACGGCGGGTGGAGATTGGCCAGCAGGCCCGGCCCTTTCGCGGGTAAACGGCGGCCTGTGTCCAACCACCGATGTGTGTCCACCACCAATCTGTGTAGGAGCGGGTTTACTCGCGAATACGGTAGCGGTGGCAACGGTGAACGGCGGCTGGAGATTGGCCAGCAGGGCCGGCCCTTTCGCGGGTACAGGCAGTCGACCACTCAAAGCGGGCGCAGCAGGCCAAAGCGCTTGCGCAGTGCCCAGTCCAGCAACCGCCGCGGCAGCAACCGTGCCATCAGCGGCAAGGCTGTACTGCCATTCCCCAGCCGCACCCGTGCTGGCGCCGGCGACTTGCCGACGGCTGCCAGCACGCCTTGGGCAAATACCGCCGCCGACGTTGGCTTGTCCTGCGATGCCCGCGCCCGCGCCTGCACATGCTCACGCAAAGGCCACCACGCCGAGTCCATCGCCAGTACCTGCTCGGCCTGGCGCTGGGCATTGCTGGCGAACTGCGAGGCGATTGCGCCCGGCTGTACTTCCATCACCTGCACACCGAACGGTGCCAGTTCCAGGCGCAAGGCATCGCTCAGGGCATGCACGGCCGCTTTCGAGGCGCAGTACGCGCCGGCGAATGGCGTGACCAGCACGCCCGATACACTGCCGATATTCACCACCAGGCCGCGTGAGCGGCGTAGCAGCGGGAACAGCGCCCGGGTAACGCCGACCACGGCGAAAACGTTGGTTTCGAACTGCTGGCGCAGGGCGTCGACGCCACCATCGAGCAGTGGGCCCATGGCGCCGTAGCCGGCGTTGTTGATCAGGATATCGAGGGTTTCCAATTCCTCTGCCAGGCGGGCCAGCGCCTCGCCGTCGTTTACATCCAGCTGCCGGGCCGTATAGCCGGCGGCACTCAGTTGCTCGACATCCTCAGGCTTGCGGGCGGTGGCCCAGACATGGTGGCCGGCATCGCGGAAGGCGTCGGCCAGGGCGCGGCCGATGCCGCTGGAACAACCGGTGATCAGGACGGTGGGCATGGTTGGGGCCTGTTGTCATGTAAGAAACACATCAATTGGCAAATGTACCTTGCAGGTGTTCTGCCCGGAACTCCAGGGTCTGCGGCCGATAGCCGGAACGCAGCGGCGGCAATGGCAGGCAGTCTTGCCACTCGGCCCCTGGCTGCAACTCACCCGGCCCTCGGTATCGCGGTGCATTGTAGGTGTTCTCGGCCAGGTTTACGGTATCGCCGGGTGCATACGCCGCCACACGCCAACGCAGTTCGGTCAGCGGCACGTCGTTGCCGTTCTTCATGCGTACCTGCAGGGCACGGTCGGCGGGACAGTGTTCGGGGGCGTAGGTCAGGCGCAGGGCCAGGTGTGCCAGTCGGCTGCTTTCGCGGCTGTCTTGCCAGACGACGAACGAAGCCACCAAGCCCAGGCCACATACGGCCGCCAGGGAGATGGGGAGAGCCTTGGCTGGGTAACGCAACAACAACACCAGCCAGGTGAGGATCAGCAGGGCACCGATCAGCATCGCGTAATCGCCTCATTCGCGCGCAGGGATGGCTACAGCCTACCTAAAACCCAGCGGTCAGGTAACCGGTGAGCACCTATGCCAGAAGCCAGACCTGGCATTACTGCGAGTAGTGGAAAGGGTACATCCATTCTAGATTCCGCCATGCCTATTCAAATGGAGCATGGCCATGAGTCATACAGCGATTGAGCAAAAGCCTGTGCAAGAAATGAAAAAAACACCTGCCAAGGGCGAAGTGACGGCAGTCATCAGCCTGGCGGGTCAAAGGGAGGATTTCGTTTCAGAGGGTGTGGACTACGGGAACGCTGAACAATCAGCGTGGTTGTATGCGTACAAGGGGCAGGCCGAAGATGCGGACGTCTACATTGACTTCGATCTGGAACTACAGGAGGGCGTGAGGGATGTCGTTATCGGTGATAAGGCGAACCGGGCGCTTGTTCACAAGCGCGGCACAACCTATGGCGGCTATGCGAAATCCGGGCGTATCCGGAAACTCGAAATGACTGCCACAAGCATCAGGGCTGAATCCTTCGAATTTGAAGGGGAGGATGATTTGCAGCGACCTTTCAAGGTGGTGGGTGGCCCATTCGACATCTACGTCATAGCCCCGAGCGTTGAATGAGCAGGCTCGCCCCTGGTCAGCCCAGGGGCGAGTCAGCATTTACTGCGCGATGGTCTTCACCGAAACGCCGCGCTCCATGGGGGTGGACGTGCGCCCATACACATCCTCGAAGCGCTCGATGTCATCCTCGCCCAGGTAGCTGCCGGACTGCACTTCGATGATCTCCAGCGGGATCTTGCCCGGGTTGCGCAAACGGTGCACCGAAGCGATGGGGATATAGGTCGACTGGTTTTCGGTCAGCAGGAACACGTTCTCGTCGCAGGTCACCTCGGCGGTACCGGATACCACGATCCAGTGCTCGGCGCGGTGATGGTGCATCTGCAGCGACAGGCTGGCGCCCGGCTTGACGGTGATGTGCTTGACCTGGAAGCGGCCGCCCATATCCACCGAGTCGTACGAGCCCCACGGGCGATACACTTCCAGGTGGTTCTGGGTTTCCGTGCGGCCCTGTTCGTCGAGGGTCTTGACCATCTGCTTGACGCCCTGGACCTTGTCCTTGTGGGCAATCATCATGGCATCCTTGGTCTCGACCACCACGATGTTCTCCAGGCCGATCACCGACACCAGTTTGCCGTTGCCGTGGATCATGCAGTTGCGGCTGTCTTGAACCACCACGTCGCCCTTGGTGACGTTGCCGTTGTCGTCTTTCTCGTGCACTTCCCACAGCGACGACCAGCAGCCTACATCGCTCCAGCCGGCCGACATCGGCACCACGCAGGCACGCTGGGTTTTCTCCATCACCGCATAGTCAATGGAGTTGTCCGGGCAGCAGGCGAAGGTGGCTTCGTCGATGCTCAGTACATCGCCGTCTTCCTGGCTGCGCTCCAGGGCCAGTACGCAGGTATCGTAGATGTCGCCGTCGTGCTTTTTCAGCTCTTCGAGGAAGCGGCTGGCGCGGAACAGGAACATACCGCTGTTCCAGAAGTAACCACCGGCCTGGACGAACTCGGCGGCGCGTTTTTCGTCGGGCTTCTCGACGAACTGCGCAACCCGCGCCACGCCTTCGGGCAGCAGCGCATCCTGGCTTGAACGGATGTAGCCATAGCCAGTTTCCGGCTTGGTCGCCGGCACGCCGAACAGCACCATCTCGCCACGCTCGGCGGCCACGGTGGCCAAGGCCAGGGCACGTTGCAGGGCTTTCTGGTCATCGATCACATGATCGGCAGGCAGCACCAGCATCAGCTCGTCGCGGCCTTCGTTGACCAGCTTCATGGCAGCCATGGCCACGGCCGGCGCGGTGTTGCGGCCGAACGGTTCCATGAGGATGCCCTGGGTTTCCAGCTTCAGTGCGGCCAGTTGCTCCTGGACGATGAACTTGTGGTCCTTGTTACAGACCACGATCGGGGTGTCCATGCCCTCGAATACCAGGCGCTCGATGGTTTGCTGGAACAGCGTGTGTTCACCGGTCAGGGCCAGGAACTGTTTGGGGAACTGTTTGCGCGACAGAGGCCACAGACGAGAACCGCTACCACCAGAAAGAATTACCGGGATCATCATGTTTCTCCAATAGTCGTTGAGAGGCAGGGGAATCAGTTGCTAGCCACGGGGCGAGTTACCCACACCGGCGACAAGGCGTTGCCGGAACCCGTTACGTACAGCACTGCGGCTTCGCCGCGTTCCAGGGCGACGGGTTTTACGTCACCCACTTTCTTGTCTCCTTGGTACAGCGCCAGGTTGACCTTGACCGGGTTGATTTCACGTTCGCCACGGCCGTTGGCGGCCACCGGCTTGACCACTTCGGTCTTGCCGTCGGCGGTTTTCAGGGTCAGCTGCTGGTCGCTCAGGTTCTGTACACGCACCAGAGCTTTCTGCTTGTTCTTGAACGGTGGTTCTTCGATCAGTTTCGGGTTGCCGTTGTTGCTGTTGACCAGGGTGTAGTACTTGTCCGAGGCCAGCTTGACCGGCACGCTCTTGCCGCCGACCTGGGCGGTGTAGTCGCCGCCTGGCAGGAAGCTGAAGTCGCTGCTGGCCTGGGCACCAACCTGTTTGATCTGGGTGTTGCCGACCGATGCTGCGGCCGGTGCGCTGGTGGCGTTGTACAGGCGTACGAAGGTCGAGCCTTTCGGCGCGCTAGGGCCATAAAGCGCGGCGTCGGCACCGGCGAAGGCCTGCATCGAAGCAAGGGAAAGGCCGGCCGCGAGGGTGAGGGCTTTGGCAATGGAAGTCTTGGTAGTCATGTGCGTTTCCTCTCTATCAGTCAGTGGTCTGTCCGGGTGGACGACAAGGCCAGGTTTTGTTCGGATTTACGGGAGTTTTTCAGCTGCGCGATCCACTGCGGATCGAAGCTGCTGAGGTCGTTTTTCATTGGCAGATAACGTTCGGGGAATTCCCACACCACCACTTGTGGTGCGGCGTTTTTGAAGGCATCGCTTTGCAGGTACTTGAGCATCGGCAGCAGCGGGCCATGGCCGTCTTCGGCGTAGTTGGCGACGTCACTGCGCAGGGCCTGCTGCAGCGCGCCGAGGAAGTTCCAGTGCGGGTTGGCGCTGTAGCTGGTGCCTACCAGTGCAACCGGGATCTGCTTGTCGGCGAACAACGCGTCGCCGGCGTCACCCTCGGTGTCGACTGGGCGAGTGGTGCGTTGCTGCAGGTTGTCCGGGGTCGGCAGCAGGTTGCTGAACAGCGGGTCCAGTGGCAGGAAGTTGGTCAGGTCGCCCTTGTAGGGCGCAGTGTTGCCGGCTTCGGTGATGAAGGCTTGTGGGTCGCCGTTGAGCAGGCTCTGGCGGCTGACCGCTTCGGCCAGCGCCTGCGCCGCCACTTCGGCCCCCATAGGCGTCCAGTGGGTATCGGTACGCAGGAACACCTGGCCGCGGGCCTTGGCCTGCTCCATCGGTGCCATCAGGTCCGGTGCGAACACGTTGGCCTGGCGTGCCTGGGCATGGAACTGGTTATACAGGTCGTCATGCAGGCTGGCAGGCTGCTCTTTGCCCAGGTACTCGGCGTAGACCCGCGCCTTGGCCGGCACTATCGCCAGCACCAGCTGGCTGCCGTGTTGCTGCAGGGTGTCGCGTACGCCGCGGATCAGTGCCAGGTTTTCCTGCATCAATTGCTCGGCACCGGCGGTGGGCTTGAACTCCTCGTCGCTGAACAACCACTGGTCGCGGCCCAGTACCACACCCGGGCGGCCTTCGTTGAACAGCTTGAAGTCCATTGCCGCCCACAGGTTGGTGCCCAGGCGCTTGATCGGGAACTCGGCGTCGTAGTGGGTTTCGGCGGCCTTGGCCAGCTTGCCGTTGAGCAGGGTCATCTGCTCGGTGCGCTGGAAGCTCTGCAGGCCACCGGTGGACCAGGCGCCCATGCCGACCAGCAGGCCGAGGAATGACAGGGAGTAGGTGATGCGTAATGTCCGGGTCATGGTCATCAACCTCAGAACTGGAAGTAAAGGAACGGCGAGTAGCTTTGCGCCGAAAGCTTGAGGATCGAGGCGACGAACAGCAGCAGGATCAGTGCGCGGGTCATCACTCGGGTCCAGTCCAGGCCGATCGAGCCGTCAGCGTTGACCTGCACCGGGATCGCCGTGGGCGCCGGTCTGGCATTTCGGTAGAAGTCACGCAGGCCGAAGAACGCCAGGGTGAGGTAGGCGATGACCAGGGTGGCAACCTGCAGGCCGGTGAGCTGGGCACGGTTGAGCTCCGACAGCTGCCAGTCACCGAAGCTGAACATGGCGCCGTACATGCGGGCGGCCACATGCAGGTTTTCGGCGCGGAAGATCACCCAGCCGACCACCACCAGCAGGAAGGTGAAGGCCCACTTCACCGGGTTGAAGCGCTGCGGGTTGGTGTCGATGCCCAGCGCCCGCTCGATGGCCAGCCACATGCCGTGCCAGGCGCCCCAGATGATGTAGGTGAAGTTCGCACCGTGCCACAGGCCGCCCAGCAGCATGGTCAGGAACAGGTTGCGGTAGGTATTGAAGGTGCCTTTGCGGTTGCCGCCCAGGGTGATGTACAGGTAGTCGCGCAGCCAGGTCGACAGGCTGATATGCCAGCGCCGCCAGAACTCGGTGATCGACTGGCTGATATAGGGCTGCTTGAAGTTTTCCATGAAACGGAAGCCCATCATCAGGCCCAGGCCGATGGCCATGTCGCTGTAGCCGCTGAAGTCGAAGTACAGCTGCGCGGTGTAGGCCAGGGCGCCGAGCCAGGCATCGCCGGTGGTGGGGTTTTGCAGGGCGAAGCAGTGATCGGCGACCACGGCCAGGGTGTCGGCGATGAACACTTTCTTGATGAAGCCCTGCATGAAACGGGTGCAGCCTTCGGAAAACTTGTCCAGGGTGTGGGTACGGTTGTTGAACTGGTCGACCAGGTCCTTGAAACGCAGCACGGGGCCTGCGATCAGGTGCGGGAAGATCGCCACGAAGGCTGCGAAGTCGATCAGGTTGCGGGTCGCCGGGGTGTCGCCGCGGTATACGTCGATGATGTAGCTGATCGACTCGAAGATGTAGAACGAGATACCGATCGGCAGCAGCACGTGGGTCAGAATGAATGGCTCCAGGCCAAACGACGTCATGATCGCGTTCAGGCTGTCGACGCCGAAGTTGGCGTACTTGAAGTAGCCGAGGATCGCCAGGTCGACACCCACGCCGAGCAGCAGCCAGCGCTGCGCCGGCTTGGTGCGCACACCGGCGGCACCGACTTTCAGGCCGATCCAGTAGTTCCACAGGGTGACCCCGGCGAACAGTGCCAGGAAATCCACCCGCCACCAGGCATAGAAGATGTAGCTGGCGATCAGCAGCAGCAGGTTGCGATAACGTTGCCCGCTCAAGTAGTACAGGCCGAGGAAGATCGGCAAGAACAGGAACAGGAACACGTTGGACGAGAAGACCATCCCGGTTCTCCTAATTTGTTCACAGCATCCAGGGCAAAGCGCCCCCCAAACCCCCCACAAAAAAGTGGGAGATACCTAGTCCCCCGTAGGAGCGGGTTCACCCGCGAATGAGGCCGGCACAGGGCACCGCAGATGGCAGGCCCGGCCTCTTCGCGGGTAAACCCGCTCCTACAGGGATGGTGTTACTTTTTACGCTCTGCACTCGGGTCGTAGACCCGGGTCACATCGCCGCCCAGCCGGAAGCTGTTGAACGGCTGCATGTCGTGCTTGCGCTCAAGCGTGTCGCCAACGCAGTGGTACAGCGCGCACCAGGGCTCGAGCCAGGAATACTTGCTGTCGACCTTGAGGTCGGTCATGTCCTGTTTCTTGCCCGCGCGCGCCTTGAAGTGGCTGGGATCGCGGGCGCCGGCCAGCACGCCTTCACCCAGGCGTTGCAAGGCGAAGTTGTTCTCGGCGCGCAGGTCGACGCCATTGGCCTGGGCGAAGCTGGCAATCATCGCCAGCGGCGGCAAGGCGTAGTTGTGATAGGCCAGCGCGCGCTGCTTGCGCTTGATTTCGTTGGGCAGGAAGCCCTGGTCATCCACCTGGTTGGCGCCCACCTTGTATTCCTTCACGGCCCAGTCGAACAGGTCGCGCCGGTCGGTGGCGACGGCGGTAGCCATGACCGACCAGGCCGCCCAGTAGCTGTGGTTGTTGATCTTCTCCAGCGGCAGGTTGCTCCAGTCACGCACAGTCTGCTCGGCCAGGCGGGTAAGCCATTTTTCGATCAGGTCGGCCTCGGCCTGGTGTGCGGCCAGCGGCTGCGAGTTGGAGAATTTCAGGCGCAGCCACGAACCGCTCATGCTGCCCAGCGCCCATTTGCGCATCGACTTGCCGGTATGGTTGTAGTCGGTGGACAGCAATGCACCGGCGCGTGCCCAGGTGCCCAGCCACGTCA
Source organism: Pseudomonas sp. 3HC3 (assembly GCF_044904505.1). NCBI lineage: Bacteria > Pseudomonadati > Pseudomonadota > Gammaproteobacteria > Pseudomonadales > Pseudomonadaceae > Pseudomonas > Pseudomonas sp. 3HC3. Next base: position 393,404 of record NZ_JADDRH010000003.1, on the reverse strand, counting down.
GGGTGCAGTCGAGTTGCGCCGGGCGGCCGTCGCGCATGTACTGGCCGACCATCTTGCTCACGCCTTTCTCAAGCGTGGTGATGTCTTCGGTCGACTTGCGGAAGGCTTTTTCCGAGGCCGCGTTGAGCGTTGCCCGTGCCTTGTCCGAGCCTTCGTACTTGCTGCGAAACTGCAGCGCGCCGGTGTATGGCTTGGGCGCCGCTTCGCAGCGGAAATTGCCATCGCCGGTCTTGAGTTTTTCGATCCCCTCGTAGTAACCCTGCGGCGGTACCAGCGCGGCGTGCGCGGCACCGCCAAACAAGGCCAACGCGAGCAGGGCGGGGCTGGAAATACGCTTGATGATGGTCATGGGTCGCCTCACTGGCCGGCCTGCGCGGTTTGCGCAGGCACGGCGAAGTTGTTGCGTTTGCAGAGCTTGGCTTCGACCTTCTGGGTGCCGCTTTCCGGCCCCTGTACCTCGAACGCCAGCAGGCGCTGGCTGGCCCAGTCCTCGTCTTCGCGCATCTGGAAGACGAAGCGGCCGTCGGTGTCGGAGGTTTCAGGCTTTTCCAGCTTGATGTCCTCGTGGCGGCCGTTGAGGTACCAGAGGGTGGCCTGCAACACCTTCACCGAGGGGTCTTCGAACTTGACGTCCATCTGCAGGTTGCGGTTGATCAGGTCTTTGATTACGCCGCCCTTGCCGTTGACCATCAGCTCGTTCTTGCCCGGCTTGAGGGTGGTGTTGGCGCTCATCAGGGCTGGGCGGTCGTCGCAGCCGTCATCGAGCAGGCCGAGGATTTGCCGCCAGATGGTTTCCTGGTTCAGGCGGTACAGCGGGGAGAATTCCCAGATGAGGATCTTCGGCGGGTTCTTCTGGAATTCCTCGCTGCCCAGGTACTCGATCATCGAGCCTTCCAGGCCTCCGCCTGGGAAGGCGACGTTGAGCACGTCGGCGCCGATGTATTGCTCGAGGAAGCCCGAGAAGTTGTAGTTCTTGCCACTGTGGCTGGTCCCGACCAGGGTGATCTGCGCGTTGCCGCTGTCACCGAACAGGTCGTCGCCGCCGCTCGAGCCTTTCGGCTCGGTGGCGAACTGGTCCATGTACTGGACGGCGTAGCTGGTACCGCACAGTTGGCCGGCAACGTTGTGCAGGGTGCCGGTCTTGCCCATGCGCCCGGACTTCTTCGTCTCGAATTCCTTGCGCGGGATGCCTTCGAAGGCTGGCATCTTGTGCACGGTGTCGGCCACGATCTTCGCCGCGCGCTCGGCACCGTAAGGCGTCCAGTGCTGGTCGCCACGGAAGTAGAAATCCTTGCCCTGGTCGGCGGCGGCCAGTTGCTCGTTGGTCAGTGGTGACAGGTCGGGCACGTTGTAGCCCATGCTGGCGAAGCGCTTGAGCATGGCCTGGTAGTTACCCAGGGCCTTCTGGTAGTCGAAGGCGGCTTTTTCGGCCGGGTTGAGCATGTTGCGGTTCACCAGGCCACGGGTCGGCTGGTACACCACCACCAGTTCCACACCACGCTTCTTGAACGCGTCGTGCACTTGTTGCAGGCGTTTGTAGCCGGCCGGGGTGGTATTGAACTCGGTGCGCAGGTCTTCGCGGGTGCGGAACAGCCAGTCGCCCTGGGCCTGCACCAGCGTGGTGAAGTTTTGCTGATAGCGGGTGGTGTAGCGGCTGGCATCGTGCGCTTCAGGGCACAACTGGCAGCAGGGCTCGGCGTTGAAGGTCGGGGCCTTGACGTCTTCGGCGCGCACGCCCTGGCTGATTGCCAGAAGGGCGGCGGACAGGCCCAGCAGTTTCATCAGGTGTGGAGTCATGGTCTGGGCTTCCTTAATCGATCATTTCGGTCTGGCGTTCGACCGGGTCGATCAGCACAGCCTTCTGCTGGCGTACCAGCAGGTCGAGGATTTCGTCCTGGCGCTCGCCCAGCACACCATTGAGGCTGATGCCGCTGGCCTTGCGCGGGGCGAGCATGGATACCTTGTACAGCTCGACCGACAGCGGCGAGTCGATCGACAGCGGGCCGGAGCCGTTGGCCGATAGCTCGCCACCCACTACGATCAGCGACACCTTGGTGTCGAACGGGTCGAGGGCGATGTCGCGGTCGGTGTCGGACAGGTCCTTGATGTGGCCGTATACGCCGACCAGGCCGTTGGCCATGGCGACGTTTTCGTACAGGCGGATGTTCACGCTGTTACGCACGCGGATGCCGTGGCGGCGGTTGTTGACCAGCTTGTTGCCCCAGATCAGGTTGTCGCCGCTTTCGTACAGGGTGATGCCGTCGGTGTGGTTGCGGTAGATCTCGTTGTAGGCCACCAGGTTGTTGACGCTGTTACGGTCGATCACGACGCCCGAGAGCTTGTTGTCGTAGCTCTTGTTGTTGATGATCCAGCTGTCGTTGACCTCACGCGAGACGATGATGCCGTGCTTCTTCTTGGTGCCGTACACGGTGTTGCCGGCGATGATCAGGCGGTGCGAACGGTCGTGCGGGTCGATGCCGTAGACGATGTTGTCGCGGTAGGTGCTGTCCTTGACCACGAAGTCCTGCGTTTCGTAGCAGTAGAAGCCGTACCACATGTCGCTGAACTCAGAGCCGATGATCCAGCCGGTGGGTTCCGGGCGGCCCATGCGCTTGGCCATGTTCGGCGTGTACTGCGAGATGCTCACGCCATACGACTTGGACTTGGCGTAGCCGAAGCTGGCCATTTTCGTGTTGACGATGTAGGTCTCGGTACCGCCCCATGACAGCAGGAACGGGCGGAACTCCTTGGGCGAGCGGAAGGTCGCCGGGCCGTTGTCCTTTTCCCGCCAGCCGGTCACCTGGGTGTCGGTTACGAACAGCTTGCCGTCATTGACCAGAAATGCGCCGCCCTCCTGGGACAGGCGCAGCTGTTTGACCTTGCCGTCGATCTCGAGGATGCCCTTTTGCCCGACCACGATCGGCAGGCGTGCCAGGTAAACCCCAGGCTCGACTTCGCTGAAGTACTGTTTGGGCACCTTCTTGCTCAATTCGGTCAGGTCGACATGGCCGTCATCGATGAAGATGGCCTGCGGGATGCCGTGCTGGCGCTGCACCCACTCGGCGGCCTTGTTGTCGCCGCCGACGAACTCCTTGAGGGTGTCCTCCTGGAACATACGGCGCAGGCTGACCTTGCCCTTGTGGCGGCGGTCGATTTTCTTCTGCACCGCCTCGGCCGTGAAACCGGTAAGGTCGGGCAGCTTTGGCGGGTCCAGCTGCAGTGGCTCGATCGGTGCGCTGGCCACCGTGTAGGTCTTGGCCTGCTGCAGCTCCTTGGCGATCACCTGGGGCTCTGCGGCAGTGGCCAGGCCGCTTGCCAGCAGCAAGGCACTGGCCAACAGGCTGTGACGTAAGTGCGGGTGAAGGTTCATCACGGTCAGTCCCCTACCGGCCTCAGAAGCGCCAGATGACGTCGACGAAGGCGCGGTGCATGTACGAGTCCGCTTCCTTGCCGTAGGCGTCGCCCGGCTTGAATACACCGGCACGCAGGCGCACCAGGGCTGACGGCTCGTCGATTGCCTGGCTCATCGAAGCCGGCAGCAGGCCTTGCTTGAAGTACTTGGTCACGACCACGTCCATTTCCTGGCCAAGGTCTTTTTCGCCATCGACCAGCGGGCGATTCACGCCGTTGTCGTTGACCACCGCGTTGATGCCACTGGAGCCAATGTTCTGGTTGCCGTCGACGCGCCAGAACTTGTGGTAGATCAGGCTGGCGTCGTAGTCGTCGCGCAGCTGCCACGAAGCGAACAGGGTGGCTGCCTGCAGGTTGCCCAGCTCGCCACGGAACGCTTCGCCGAAGCGGTGCACGCGAGAGCGGGTGCCGGTGAAGTTGGAGCGGTTGCTCTCCAGGCCGGTCTGCTCGAAGTTGTTCGAGCCGTCATCGCCACCACCACCGCTACCGCGGGCATAGGCCGCGCCGACCTGCCATTGCGGGTCCAGGCGCAGGCGGATGCCGAGGTCGGTTGCCCAGGCGTTGACGTCACCGCTCTGCTTGCCGGTGGCGACCTGGTCGTCACCCACCTGCTGGGTGCTCAGCTTGTCGCGGTCACCGGTCAGCCAAGTGACGCTGCCCCAGTAATTCACGGTGTGGTCGTTGCGCCAGTTGTAGGCGTCGCTGTTGGCCTCAAGGCCCAGCCAGGTGAGGTCGCCGATACGGGTCTTGTCCAAGGCGTCGACGGTTTCGCCGGGGTTCTTCAGGCTGCCGTTGTCGTGCGTATGGTGTGCCCGCACGCCGACCCAGTGGCCAGGCGTCCACTGGGTGGCGACGTTGCCGTAGAGATGGGTGCGGTCCTTGTCTTCCGGGGCCAGCTCGGTGAGGTCGGTGCGGTATTCGCTGAAGCGCTGCGCCACGCCCAGGTCGGCCTTGAGCAGGGTGGTGTCGAAGGTCCAGTTCAGCGCTTCGATGTTGGTATCGCGCCACATGCCATCGTCGCTGCGCAGGCGCTGGCGACCGAAGCGCAGTTGCTCGCCGGGGTAGGCGGTGAGGCCGCTGTAGCCGATCCAGAACTCGCGCATGGCCAGGTAGCTTTTGTCTGGTTGACGGCTGTCGTCGCCGGTTTCAGTGCTGGTGCCGTCGCCGTTCTGGCGCAAGGTGTCGGTTTCGATGGTGTCGGTCGCAGCGACCGCCTGGCCCATGGCGTAGGCGCTCCAGTTACCGCGCTCGGCGTACACCCACGGGCGCAGATCCAGGCCCAGGCCGTTGACATCACCGCCAGAGCGGGTGCCCAGGTCTCGATCGTCTTCCGATTGCCCGGTGATTTTCACGTCCAGGCCGAAGTTTTTCTCGGCGGTCATTTCCGCCAGGGTCGGGCAGGACCACAGCAGGGCGAAGCTCAGACCGATACCGGCTTTCACGAAGGGGTTGAGCGTCATAGCGAGTCCTCACCGTCTACTTCTTTTTCGTCGTCTTGCAGGGCTTCGAGGGCCAGGGTGCTATTCGCGCCCTGCGCCATGCTGCCGCGTGCACGCTTTTCCTGGTCCAGCAGTTGCTGGGCCTGGTTGCGCTCGTCAGGTGTCAGTTGCTGGTCAAGCTTCTGCAGCAGTTCCGCCGATTGTGGCGTCGGGTTGGCCTGCGACAGCTGGGCAAACACCCAGGCGTTGCCCGGTTGCGGGCGGATGCCATGGCCCTCGCTGAATAGCTGGGCCAGGGCATAATCGGCGCTGTTCTGCCCGCCACGGGCGGAGGCCAGCAGGTGGTCGACGGCCTTCTGCGGCTCGACGTTGCCCAGGTAGCCGCGGCGGTAAAGCTGGCCCAGGTAGTAATGGGCGCTGATCTCACCGGCTTCGGCAGCGGCTTGCAGGTGCTGCTCGGCTTTGTGAGCGTCGGCAGGCAGGGTTTTGCCTTCGTAGTACAGACGGCCCAGCAGCAGTTCGGCGCGTGGCTGTTCAGCTGCGCGGCCTTTGTCGATGTAGGCCATCAACTGTTCGGTGTCGCCCAATTCGGGGAAGTCGTATACCAGCTGTGCCAGGCTGACCCAGGACGCCGGGTTGGCCGGGGCTACTTGCTCAAGCAGATCCTTGGCGGTTTTTTCGTCGGTCTGGCCGAGGCTGCGATCGGCCAACACCCGGGCCACGCTGTCGACCCGGGTGGCCGGTACGGCGCCGCGGGCATAGGCGGATTTCAGCTGGCCGAGCAGGGCGGCTTGCTGATCGGCCTGGCCACGCATCTGGTACACGGTGGCCAGTTCGACGTAGCAGATGTCGGTGGTGTTCAGCGCGGCCTTGCAGATTTTCTCCACCTCGCCCAGGTGCTGGTCGTAGGTGCCCTGGGTGCGGTACAGCAACACCTGGGCCAGGCCTGCTTCCGGGTTGCCGGCGGCGCGCCACTGGTCGATCTGCTGCTGTGCGTTGACCTCGGGAAAACTTTGCGGGTAGCTGAGGTAGAGCATTGCCAGCGGAATCAGGGTATTGCTTTGGCCCTGTTTCGCGGCCTGCTTGAGCAGGGTTTCGGCTTCCTCACGTTCGGCCTGGGTGCTGTCAGGCTTGGCCACCAGCAGGCGGCCAAGGCGTGCCTGGGCACGTGGCGAAGTGGCGGCCGCAGCGCGATAGGTGGCCTCGGCTTCCTTGATTTTCGAGGGGTCGCGGGTGGCCACCTTGATGTCCGCAAGGCCGACTTGCGCTTCGCTGTAGCCCAGGTCGGCCAGCGCCTTGTAGTTGCGCTCGGCCAATGCCGTGTCACCGCGCTTCAGGGCCTCGTTGGCCAGGCGCTGGTCCGGCAGACCGGCACAGCCGGCCAAAGTGATGGCGGCGGCCAGTGCACACAATCCCAGGTTCACGCGGACCCTGTGGGAGCGGGCAAGCCCGCGAATTTGCATGGCCGACGATGCTGTCCCTGCTGGCCTCTTCGCGGGCATGCCCGCTCCCGCAGGATAGGTGTTGGTATCAGAGATCATTGTCCGTCCCTCACAGGCCACGGGCCACGGCTTTGTCGATCAGCCAGTTCAGCGACGGGCCACGGTCGCTGTTGACCGACGCCGGGCGGCCGGCCAGTTCGGCGGGCAGGCTGCTGTCCGGCTTGATCTGCACGCGGATGGCGGAGGACAGGTCTTCGCTGTTGAGGCTGGTGCTGCTGACGATCTGACCGGTGCGCACTTCGTCTTCGCCGGCCACCTGGAAGTTGACCCGGGTGCCCGGCTTGACCTCGTCGAACTGGCGGTAGCTGAAGCGCGCCTCGACCATCGGGTTGGTGGTGCGTGGGATCAGCTGGAAGATCGGCTGGCCCTTGGCGGCGTACTGGCCGTCGTCTACCAACTGGCGCGCGACCACGCAGTCGCAGGGGCTGGTGAGGGTGCCGGACAGCTGCTTGCCGAACAGCTCCTCGATCTTCGCTGGCTCCAGCTGTGCGTCTTCAAGGTTGCCCTTGAGCATGTCCAGCATGCTGGTAGTGAAGCTGGCCAGTGGCGCGCCCTTGGCAATCGGCCCACCGCTTTCGACCAGGCTGCTCACGGTGCCGTCGCGCGGCATCGTGATGTTGGTGGTCGGCACTGCGACCACACCGGCTTCGGCGTGGCTGACGAAATACATGCCGTACAACGATTTGGCGACGAAGCCGAAGGCGGCAACGCCGACCACGAACACGCCCAGTGTGACGGTGACTGCCTTGAGGCGGCCGAAGGCGCTCAGGCCCGACCCACCGTCCTTCTGCTTGCGCGCCTTGGTGAAGTTGTCGCGCTGCAGGGTGCTGAGTACGTCGCCGATGCTGATCAGCTCACCCGACAGGTGGCTGGTGATGATGTGCCGCAATGTGGCGATGTCGCGTGGCTCAAGGTTCTGGAACTGCGCACCGATACGCCCATTGTCCGGGTTGTACGAGCGCACCTGGAACTCGATGTCGATCGACAGGCCCAGGTTGTCGACCACGAACTGCAGGCGCCCGCGCAGCACATCGCCCACCGACTGCGGTTGCTTGGCGTGGAAGCTCAGGCCGCCGGCAGATAGGTCTTCGACCTTGACTTCGTGGACCTGGCGCTGGGCGTCCAGGAACCGCAGCTTGGCGGGAATGCGTACCCGGGCGTGTTGGCGCTGGGCTTCGGACTCATGCACGACATTGACGTTCACGGCGGTATTCATGGTGGTTTGTTCCTGTTAGATCCGATCCGGGTTGGGCTCACACGACCATGAACAGCACAGCAACGAAGATGCTGGCAGCCGAGAAGGTCATGGTCCGCGAGGACCAGGTGTTGAACCATTGTTGAAAGCTGGCGAGGTCACGCTTGAGGGCAGTGGGCTGACGCGTCCACGACTGCTTGTCGAGGCGGAAGAACACGTAGATCTTCATCAGCGCGCCGATGATCTGGTTGTAATAGAGAATCAGCGGGTAGGCCGGGCCTACGTTGTGGCCGGAGCACAGCAGCATGATGGTGAGGATCAGGCGCGTGATGCCGATCCACAGCAGGTACACCAGCAAGAAGGCCATGCCGAACTTGAGGCTGGCGATCACCGCCACGGTCAGGCCCAGCAGGCTGGTCCACATCGACACGCGCTGGTCGAACAGCACGATGCTGGTGAACAGGCCCAGGCGACGCAGGCCAAGGCCCAGTGCCCGTGAGTTCTGCCGCAGGTTGTTGCCGTACCAGCGGTACATCAGCTTGCGGCTGGCCTTGAGGAAACTTTTTTCCGGCGGGTGCTCGACCGTGTTGATGGCGGCGTCCGGCACGTAGAAGGTGTCATAGCCCAGGCGCATCAGGCTGAACCAGCTGGATTTGTCGTCCCCGGTAAGGAACTTGAAGCGGCCCAGGCGCCAGTGCATCAGCGAATCGCTTTCGACGTCGGCGATGAACTCGGGGTTGGTCACCACGCTGGCGCGGAACATCGACATGCGCCCGGTCATGGTCAGTACGCGCTTGGACAGGGCCATCGAGCACATGTTGATGTGGCGCTGGGCGAAGCGCAGCTTGTGCCACTCGCTCATGATGTAGCCGCCGCGCACTTCGCAGAATTCATTGGTGGTCAGGCCGCCCACATTGGGGAACAGCTTGAACCAGGGTACGGTCTTGCGCACCACACCGTCGGCCAGCACGGTGTCACCGTCGATCACCGCCACCACGGCGTTCTCGTCCGGCAGCATGCGCGAGATGGCGCGGAAGCCGTAGGCCAGGCCATCGCGCTTACCGGTACCGGCGATTCGCACGATGTCCAGCTTCACATGGGCCGGCGGGTTGTACTTGGCCCACAGGCTCTTCACCAGCAGTTCATCGGACATTTCCACCAGCGAGCAGACCACGGTGGTGGGGAAGCCGCAGTTGATCGCCTCGCGAATCACCGAGCTGTACACCTGGGCGGTGGTCAGCGCTTCGATACGGAAGCTGGTGACCATCAGGTAGACATGCGACGGGTCGGTGGCATTACCCATTTTCTGCACCTTGCGGCGCAGGTACGGGTACACGCCGTAGAGGAAGATCATGCCGCGGATGAAATGGGTGGCGCCCATGGAGTAGCGCCAGATGCCGACTGCGCCGACCAGGAAGATGAAGTGCTTCGACTGCGAGTCGAAGATATCGGCTGGCAGGGCCAGGGCGATCAGCATGAGCAGGCTCATGTAGAGCAGCCACCCGGCGCACTGCAACAGCACTGTCTGGAGCCTTTGCATGTTCAGCATCCGTCGAGAATTCGGGAAAGGGTGGGCAGCGAGGGGGCGGCTCTTGTCGAGTGCCTCATCGCTGCCCGGCCGGGCACTTACCAGCAGATGCCTTCGGTACGGTTGGTGGTGCAGGTCGGTTTGTTCATGAAGCCGACCAGGTCGATCACCTGCTTGCCGGCTGGCGCTTGCAGGGCCAGCGCACGGAACTGCTCGTCACGGTTGCCGAGGACGATGATGTCGGCGTTGTCGATCACCTGCTGCAAGTTGGCGTTGAGCAGCGACGACACATGGGGGATCTTCGACTCGATGTAGTCCTTGTTGGCGCCGTGGACGCGGGCGTACTGGACGTTCTCGTCGTAGATGTCCAACTGGTAGCCCTTGCCGATCAGGCGCTCGGCCAGTTCCACCAGCGGGCTTTCGCGCAGGTCGTCGGTGCCGGCCTTGAAGCTCAGGCCCAGCAGGGCGACCTTGCGCTTGTCGTGGGCTTCGATCAGCTCGAAAGCGTTCTGCACCTGCGATTCGTTGCTGCGCATCAGCGAGTCGAGCAGCGGTGCACGGACATCGAGGCTGGCGGCGCGGTAGGTGAGGGCGCGTACGTCCTTGGGCAGGCACGAGCCGCCGAAGGCAAAACCTGGGCGCATGTAGTACTGGGACAGGTTGAGGACCTTGTCCTGGCAGACCACGTCCATCACTTCACGGCCATCGACACCCACGGCCTTGGCAATGTTGCCGATTTCGTTGGCGAAGGTGACCTTGGTGGCGTGCCATACGTTGCAGGTGTACTTGATCATCTCGGCCACCTCGATCGGCTTGCGGATGACCGGGGCATCGAGTTCTTCGTACAGGGCCTGGAGGATGTCACCGCTGGCGCTGTCCAGTTCGCCGATGACCGTCATCGGTGGCTGGTCGTAGTCCTTGATCGCGGTGCTTTCACGCAGGAATTCCGGGTTGACCGCCACACCGAAGTCGACGCCGGCCTTCTTGCCCGAGCAATCTTCCAGGATCGGGATGACCACGTTCTTGACGGTGCCAGGCAGCACGGTGCTGCGCACCACGATGGTGTGACGGCGGGTGGTGTCACGCAGCACGTAGCCGATTTCGCGGCACACCGACTCGATGTACTCCAGGCCCAGGTCGCCGTTTTTCTTGCTGGGGGTACCCACGCAGATCATCGACACGTCGCTGGCGCGGATGGCTTCGGCGAAGTCGGTAGTGCCGCGCAGGCGGCCATTGGCGATGCCCTGTTGCAGCAGTGCTTCCAGGCCAGGTTCGACGATGGGCGACTTGCCCTGGTTGATCAGGTCGATCTTGGTGCTGGACACGTCCACACCGATCACTTCATGGCCTCGCGCCGTCAGGCAGCCTGCACAGACTGCACCCACATAACCCAAACCAAAGATGCTGATACGCATCGCTATCACCTCATGTGTTTATCACGCCGACACCTCCGAAGAGAGCCGGGCTGGGTTGATTAACAACAGTTTTCGGGCGCACGGATCCATGGCGAATGCACACTTCGCCGAGCGCAGGCAAAATAAATCCGGAGCGCAAAAAGTTATGCACTCAAAGTTGGCACTCGATAGCCATTAATTAAAAAACGTGCCATGAAATGCAGCCGTCTTTATTGCAATGCGCTACTTGGCGCGTTGCTGTGCTTGTTTTTTCAAGTGGATAAATCCTTTGAAATCAACCACTAGGACGATTTTTAAGGGGCGCGTCTCTCCTGCATGGACAAGGTCTTCGGGGGTTTCCGTAATACCTGTCGAATTTCTCATGGCGGGCAGTGGATACCCGCCGCTGTCATCTGTAAGTCATCTCTCACAGCCCGTAGGCAGGAAAATCGTTACGGCACTATGAGCGATTGGCTTCGGCAGAAGTTCCTGAGCCAGTTTCACTCGAATGAAAGATTTCTAAATATTTATTCAGTTGCGGACAGTTTCAAATTGATAGCACGCGGGTGTTTCACCCCCGTGTATCAAGGACGTAACTGTTGCGAGATATTTTTATGCCAGCATCTGAAAAATTTTTTCAGAATTCGTCAAAAAAGGTATGAACGGTCTTATGGCGTTTGACGATAAAGGGAGGTGTGCCGGATTTTTGGCGTCGAATTCATGGCGTGATGGCGGTTTGCAGCGTGCCCTGTTGCAGGGCAGAGGGGATCACGGCAACTGACCTCTTCGCGGCTTTAGCCGCGAAGAGGGCGTGGCAGGCTCACTCCGCGGGGTGATCGCGCAGGAACACCAAATGGTCCGGCTTGGACTGCTCGGCACTGTAGTAGTAACCCTGAGCATCGAACTGCTTGAGCTGTTCCGGGGCGCTGATGCGCTGCTGGATGACGAAGCGGCTCATCATGCCGCGGGCCTTCTTGGCGTAGAAGCTGATGATCTTGTACTGGCCGTTTTTCTGGTCCTTGAAGTCGACGTTGATCACCCGGGCCTTCAGGGCGCTGCGTTTCACTGCACTGAAATACTCGTTACTGGCCAGGTTCAACAGCACGTCATCGCCTTGATCGGTCAGGGCCTGGTTCAGCCATTCGCTGATGCGCGTGCCCCAGAAGGCGTACAGGTCCTTGCCGCGGGCGTTGGCCAACTTGGTGCCCATCTCCAGGCGGTAGGGCTGCATCAGGTCGAGCGGGCGCAGCAGGCCGTAAAGGCCCGAGAGCATGCGCAGGTGGCCCTGAGCGTAGCTGAAGTCGTCTTCACTCAGGCTCTCGGCATCGAGGCCGGTGTACACGTCACCCTTGAACGCCAGCAGCGCCTGCTTGGCATTGGCCGGGGTGAAGTCTGGGGTCCAGCTGCCAAAGCGCGCAGCATTCAGGCCGGCGAGCTTGTCGGACAGGTGCATCAGCTCGCTGATCTGCGCCGGCGACAATTCGCGCAACTGCTGGATCAGGGCCTGGGATTCATCCAGGTACTGGGGCAGGGTGAAACGCTCGGTCACTGGCGGGGTGTCGTAGTCGAGGGTCTTGGCGGGGGAAATCACCGTCAGCATCGGGTCGGCTCCTGGCATCGTTGGCCGAGGATTCTACGGGGTGGGCGGTGCAAGTCCAAACTATGGCGACGATAGTCACAGACCATGGTCGGTGCAGGCGCTATAGTTCGCGTTTTGCCGTTGCGGAGCCTTCCACTGTGCGCATTGCTTCTGCTTTGCTGGCCTGCCTGCTGAGCCTGGCCGTGCAAGCCGCCCCATCATCGCAGGTCAGCCTGGACCGCAGCCTGTGGCCCGAACAACTGGACAGCCCGGCGCTGTTCGATGTGGCCTCCCGGGCAGAAATCCTTTCGTTCGCCCAAGTACTGCACGAAAGCGAGTTGCTGGATGACGCGACCCTGGCGGCCCGGCTGGGGCTGCGGCAGATCAACCTGCAGAAGGTGCGCCAGGTTCGGGCGCGCATGTGGCAGCGGTTGTGGGAGGGTTATCAACAGGCTCAGCGCAGTTGTGAGCAGGATGCATCATTTTGCTACCCGATTACGTCCATGGCGGACTTGCGCACACAAGCGGTGACGTTCGCAGCTGACGTTGGTGCGTTCTATACCGGCTGGATCGAGCCGAGCCACCAGTTCCATGTACGCTACCTGGACGAGCAACTGCGCAAGGCGGCGTTGCTGCCGCAGACCAGCAGTGAAATTGAGCGGTTGTCTTCGCGCGAGCGCAAGGGTGACGAACTGAACGACCGCATGTTCCTGCTGACCTTTGTCGGCGGGCCCGGCCCCGAGGGGGGCAGTACGGATCTACTCACCGATTACCTGCGCCGGCAAAAGCTCGAAGGCACGTTCTTCACGCTCGGTAACCGTTTGCAGCAACGTCGTGATGGCGCCTCGGTACACGCCTTGCGCCAGCTCTATGGCGGGCAGTGCGTGGGCATCCAGGGGTGGGAATACCGCTCCCATGCGCAGTGGACCGACTGGCAGGATTCGCTGCGGCGCAGCCAGGCGCGGGTGCAGGCTGATCTGCCCGAGCAGTATGTACCGCTGTTCAGCCCACCTTATGGTCAGCGCCGGGCTGACGGCGAGGCGTTCATGGCCCGCCAGCAGTTGCGGGTATCGTTGTGGGACATCGATGCGCAGGATGACGGTGCATTGAGCGCAGAGGCGTCCGCGCAGCGTGTATTGACCCTGATGCTGTTGTGGCGCAAGGGCGTGATCCAGTTTCATGACAGCCTTCCCAAGGCGCAGCCGGCCGTGGAATGGCTGCTGCGCAATACCGCGCAAAGCGGTATCGGCTGGGAGGATTGCCGGGAATACGGATACCGCGAATAGAGGGTATGACTTTTGAGCGTAGTCCCCTCTGACGCTGGCGCCAAGGCCTCTTCGTCAATCGGAAAAATAAACTTCAAAAATACGTAAAAGTGCTTTTTTCGGTCATGGTTTTTGCGGTATGAAGAAACCAGACAGCCGATTCCTGCAGCACAGGTGGCGTCATCCGGGCTCACCTGGCCAGGTTCGCTTCCCGCCCGTAACAACGCGGATACGGGAACAGCGGCAGTCACTCTGCGGCGTAACAGACCACGCCGTGTGGCTTCGACATAAGGTGACCGAGTATGGATGACCAAGGACGCAACCCTTCCTCCAGCAAGCCAATCCTGTATGTGCTCGATACCAACGTCCTGATTCACGACCCTAACGCGTTACTGAACTTCGAGGAGCACCATGTCGCCATCCCGATGACGGTGCTGGAGGAACTCGACAAGCTCAAGACCGGCAAACAGAGCATCGCCGCCGAATGCCGCCAGGCCATCCGCCTGATAGACCAGACCCTCGGTGACGCTTCGCCCAGCGATGTCGAGCAGGGCGTGCCGATTCAGCGCAACAAGAGTGGCCCCAAGGGGTTCCTGTCCATCCTGATGACCCCGCGCAACGAGCCGAACAAGCTGTTGCCGGAAAACCTCAACGACAACATCATCATCAACCAGTTGCTCGAAGTTCGGGCCCGGCGCACCGACCTGGATGTCGTGCTGGTCACCAAAGACATCAACATGCGCCTGAAGGCGCGCGCTTGCGGTATAGCGGCTGAGGACTACAGCACCGACCAACTGGTCGATGACGTGTCCCTGCTGTCCAAGGGCTACCATTCGGTCACCGGCTCATTCTGGGACCGCGTGAGCAAGGTCGATACCCGTCAGGAGCGCGGCCGCACCTGGCATCGGGTGCAGATGATCGACAACCTGCCAGCCGTGCACGTCAACGAGTTCATCATCGATGAGCAGGGCTTCGTCGGATGGATCAAGGGCATCCGTGACGACGAACTGCTACTGCTCGACCTGCACCAGGAGCCGTTGCTGCACCAGGAAGCCTGGGGCCTGAAACCACGCGACATTCACCAAAGCCTGGCACTGTTCGCCCTGCTGGACCCGGATATCCACCTGGTGAACCTGACCGGCGCCGCCGGCTCCGGTAAAACCATCCTGGCGCTGGCTGCGGCCATCGAGCAAACCATGGTCAGCAAGCGCTACCGGCGCATCATCGCCACCCGCAGCGTGCAGGGGCTGGACCAGGAGATTGGCTTCCTGCCGGGCACCGAAGCAGAGAAGATGGAGCCGTGGCTGGGCGCCATCACCGACAACCTCGAAGCTTTGCACATGGATGACGAAAGCACCCATGGCAGCGTCGAATACATCCTCGAGCGCGTGCCGCTGCAGTTCAAGTCGCTGAACTACATCCGTGGCCGTAGCTTCCAGCAGAGCCTGATCCTGATTGACGAGTGCCAGAACCTGACGCCGCACCAGATGAAAACCATCATCACCCGTGCCGGCTCCGGCTCCAAAGTGGTCTGCCTGGGTAACCTGGCGCAGATCGACACCCCCTACCTGTCCGCGACCAGCTCGGGCCTGACCTACCTGACCGAGCGCTTCAAGGACTTCCCAAATGGCGTGCACATCACCCTGCAGGGCGTGCCTCGCTCGGTGCTGGCCGAGTACGCCGAGTCGCATTTGTAAACCATGTAGCCGGGCAGATTACTGCCCGGCCTCTTCACGGGCACGCCCGCTCACAGGATGTCCACTTGAATCGAGATCGTGGAGCGCCTGTAGGAGCGGGCGTGCCCGCGAAGAGGCCAAACCTGGCGACACATACCTCTGCTCAAACCTGACCCACAGGTTTACACTGCGAACTCCCTTCACAGGAGCAAAGCAGTGCTGACACATCTTGATTCCCAGGGGCGGGCCAACATGGTCGACGTCACTGAAAAGGCCGTGACCGAGCGCGAGGCTACCGCCGAGGCGCGGGTGCGCATGTTGCCGCAGACCTTGCAGATGATCGTCGACGGTGAACACCCCAAGGGTGACGTGTTCGCCGTGGCGCGCATTGCCGGGATACAGGCGGCGAAAAAAACCAGCGACCTGATTCCGCTGTGCCACCCGCTGATGCTCACCAGCGTCAAGGTCGAGCTCAGCGCTGAGGGGCAGGATGCCGTGCGCATCGTCGCCCGCTGCAAGCTGGCCGGGCAGACCGGCGTGGAGATGGAGGCGCTGACCGCCGCCAGTGTGGCCGCGCTGACGATCTATGACATGTGCAAGGCTGTGGATAAAGGTATGGTCATCGAGCAGGTGCGCCTGCTGGAAAAACTCGGTGGCAAGAGTGGCCATTACAAGGTGGAGGCGTGATGAAGGTCAAGGTGATGTACTTCGCCCGTTACCGCGAACTGTTGGGCGTGGATGCCGAGCGGGTGGAGGGGGCGTTCAAGGTGCTTGATGATGTGCGCCAGGCCTTGGTAGCCAAGGGCGGGCAGTACGAAGTGCTGGCCGAGCAGAACCTGATGTGCGCGCGCAACGAAGAGCTGTGCAAGCTCGATGAACCGCTGGAAGAGGGCGATGAAGTGGCGTTCTTCCCGCCGGTGACCGGAGGCTGAACATGGCTGTGCGAGTACAGGAAGGCGCGTTCGACCCCGGGGCCGAGACCAATGCCATGCATGCGGCCAATGTGGGCGTGGGCGCGGTGGTCGGTTTTGTCGGCTATGTGCGGGATTTCAACGATGGCCGCGAAGTGGCGGGGATGTTCCTCGAGCACTATCCGGGTATGACCGAAAAGGCCCTGGCCAAGATCGTGGTCGAGGCCGAGCAGCGTTGGCCGCTGTTGAAGGTGGAGGTGCTGCACCGCATCGGTGCGCTGGAGCCGGGTGAACCGATTGTGTTCGTGGGGGTAGCCAGTGCCCATCGACAGGCTGCGTTCGATGCCTGCAACTTCATCATGGACTACCTGAAGACCCGGGCGCCGTTCTGGAAGAAGGAGAATACCCAGGAAGGGCCAAGGTGGGTGGAGGGGAAGCAGAGTGACCAGGATGCGGCGCAGCGCTGGTAATCAAGGCGGCACCGATCGCCTGTAGGAGCGGGTTTACCCGCGAAAGGGCCGGGCCTGCTGGCCAATCTCCACCCGCCGTTCACCGTTGCCGCCACTACCGTATTCGCGGGTAAACCCGCTCCTACAGGGGGACCTTGTGTCGCGAAAGGGCCGCGTAGCGGCCCCCGACAATCTCTGCATTAAAGCCGAAATCCCGGGGCCGCTGCGCGGCCCAATTGCGACACAAGGCCGCTCCCACAGGGGGCGTGTAGCCCGCTGAAGGTCAGTGATGCTTGCGCGGCACCGGCTTGAGCAGCTCATCCGGCGGCATCTCGCACTTGATCTTGCGCCCCAGCAGCGCTTCGATCGCAGGCAGCTGATACGAGTCATCCTCACCGGCAAAGCTGATCGACACACCACTGGATGGGTGGAGGGGAAGCAGAGTGACCAGGATGCGGCGGGGCGCTGGTAATCAAGGCGCCGCCGGTCGCCTGTAGGAGCGGGTTTACCCGCGAAAGGGCCGGGCCTGCTGGCCAATCTCCAGCCGCCGTTCACCGTTGCCGCCACTACCGTATTCGCGGGTAAACCCGCTCCTACAGGGGGACCTTGTGTCGCGAAAGGGCCGCGTAGCGGCCCCCGACAATCTGCGCATCAAAGCCGAAATCCCGGGGCCGCTGCGCGGCCCAATCGCGACACAAGGCCGCTCCCGCAGGGGGCGTGTAGCTCGCTGAAGGTCAGTGATGCTTGCGCGGCACCGGCTTGAGCAGCTCATCCGGCGGCATCTCGCACTTGATCTTGCGCCCCAGCAGCGCTTCGATCGCAGGCAGCTGATACGAGTCATCCTCACCGGCAAAGCTGATCGACACACCACTGGATGGGTGGAGGGGAAGCAGAGTGACCAGGATGCGGCGGGGCGCTGGTAATCAAGGCGGCACCGATCGCCTGTAGGAGCGGGTTTACCCGCGAAAGGGCCGGGCCTGCTGGCCAATCTCCACCCGCCGTTCACCGTTGTCGCCACTACCGTATTCGCGGGTAAACCCGCTCCTGCAGGGGGACCTTGTGTCGCGAAAGGGCCGCGTAGCGGCCCCCGACAATCTCTGCATTAAAGCCGAAATCCCGGGGCCGCTGCGCGGCCCAATTGCGACACAAGGCCGCTCCCACAGGGGGCGTGTAGCCCGCTGAAGGTCAGTGATGCTTGCGCGGCACCGGCTTGAGCAGCTCATCCGGCGGCATCTCGCACTTGATCTTGCGCCCCAGCAGCGCTTCGATCGCCGGCAACTGATACGAGTCGTCCTCACCGGCAAAGCTGATCGACACACCGCTGGTGCCGGCACGACCGGTACGGCCAATGCGGTGCACGTAATCGTCAGGGTCTTCCGGCAGGGTGAAGTTGATCACGTGGCTGATGCCATCGATATGGATCCCGCGCCCGGCCACGTCGGTGGCCACCAGCACGGTGATGCGCCCTTCGCGGAAGCTCTCCAGCGTGCGGATGCGCTTGTGCTGCGGCACGTCGCCCGACAGCTGGGCGGCATTGATGCCGTCGCGTACCAGCTTCTCCTCGATGCGCCGCACTTCGTCCTTGCGGTTGGCGAACACCATCACCCGTTCCCACTTGTTCTGGGTCACCAGGTTGTACAGCAGTTTGTACTTGTCGCTGCCGGCCACCGCATACACGTGTTGCTCGACCGTTTCGCTGGCCACGTTCTCCGGCTCGATCTCGACGATGGCCGGGTTGGTGGTCCACTGCTTGGCCAGGTTCATCACATCGTCGGTGAAGGTGGCGGAGAACAGCAGGGTCTGGCGCTCGCTTTTCGGCGGTGTCTGACGAATGATTTGGCGGACCTGGGGGATGAAGCCCATGTCGAGCATGCGGTCGGCTTCGTCAAGCACCATCACCTCGACCATGTCCAGGTGCACTTCGCCGCGCTGGTTGAAGTCCAGCAGGCGGCCCGGGGTAGCCACCAGGATATCGCAGTGGCGCGCCTCCAGGGCTTTGAGCTGCTTGTCGAAGTCCATGCCACCGACGAAGCTCATCACGTTCAGGCCGGTGTACTTGGTCAGGGCAGCGGCGTCCTTGGCGATCTGCACCACCAGCTCGCGGGTGGGCGCGATGATCAGCGCGCGCGGTTCGCCCATGTAGCGCTCTTTAGGCGGTGGCGTCTGCTGCAACTGGGAAATGATCGAGATCAGGAAGGCGGCTGTCTTGCCGGTACCCGTCTGGGCCCGGCCGATGGCGTCCTGGCCACGCAGGGTGTAACCCAGGACCTGCGCCTGGATCGGCGTGCAGTACGGGAAGCCCAGGTCGTGGATGGCGTGCATCAGCTCGTTGGACAGCTTGAAGTCGTGGAAGCGGGTTTTGCCTTCCTGTGGCTCGACCACAAAGTCTTCGGGCTTCCACAGGCTCGCCTGCGGCTTGGGCTTGCGTTCGCGGCGCGGTTTGTCCTTGGCCGGCTGGTCGGCAGGTAGCGTAGCGGCGGCAGGTGGCTCAGCCTTGGGGGCGGGGTTGGCATGTGTTGCGGCCGGTATTGTCGCGGGCCGGGCTTCCGGCGTCACGCTGGCAGCAGGAGCGGCGGCTTGCGGCGCGGCCTCTCCCTTGCCGAATATTTTTCTGAGTGCTTTGAGCACGGTCGTCTCATCAACTGATTAAGGAATGTACGCCGGGCAGTGTAATGCAAGATCCGGGCGCGGCGTAGCGGAATACGCCCACAACTACAAGCGAGGCAACCTATTGCAGCTGCTTGCTCAGCCAGTCGTGGATATCGTTCAGCTCTTCGACCACCACTTCGTGTTCCATCGGGTATTCGTACCAGCGGGCAGCGACGCCCCAGATGTTCAGGTACTCGAATGCGGTGCGGCCCATGGACGGGATTACCACTGGGTCATGCACGCCATGCAGGCACAGGGCCGGGGTGCGTTGCTGGCAGGCACTCAACTGGTGCTGGTCATTGAAAGTGGGGGCATAGGTGGACAGGGCGATCACTCCGCCCAGTGCTTCCTGCCACTTTATATAGGCAGTGTGCAGCACCACCGCGCCGCCCTGGGAGAAACCGGCCAGGAAGATCCGCGACAGGTTGATGCCTTTGGCCTGCTCGGCCTTGATCAGTGCAACCACCTGTTCGGCAGACTCTTCCAGCTGCGCTTCGTCGATGGCGCGGGCCGGGGTCATGGCCTTGATGTCATACCAGCTGGGCATGGCATAGCCGCCGTTGATGGTCACGGGGCGGGTCGGTGCCTGGGGCATGATGAAGCGTGTGCTGAGCAAGCGCTCCTGCATGAATTCGGCCACAGGTAGGAAGTCGTAACGGTCGGCCCCCAGACCGTGCAACCAGATCACACAGGCGTCAGCGGTTTTCTGTGGTTCGAGAATCAGCGGGTTGGTCATGACTGCTCCGAAAGTGTGCGGGTCTTGTTATGGCGTGCGTGAAAAGTAGGCACCGGTAATGATTGTCGGAAAAAGAATGTCGCAACGATACAACTTTTCCTACTTGACGAGCGCTTAAACGCTACAGCGCGACAATCTGGTACGCGCTTTGCAGTTCAACCTGTGATGCAAAGGGCAGGCCGTGACGGTAACACCCTCTGCACGCGAAGGCTGTCACAGAACAGTCCATTGCGCCAATTGACCCAATAACAAGCCAATACGGGTCGGATACGCCTCAAAAGGGTGCGGTGCAATTCCGGCTCGATACAACAAGAGCGATTTGGAGGTTGTGAATGAAGATGTTGAAAACCACCCTGGCAGTCCTGACCGCTGCCGCCGCGCTGGGCGCCGTGAGCAATGCCCAGGCCGGCGCCACCCTCGATGCGGTAAAGAAGAAGGGTTTCGTCCAGTGTGGCGTGAGCGACGGTCTTCCAGGCTTCTCGGTACCTGATGCGAAGGGCAAGATCGTCGGCATCGACGCCGATGTCTGCCGCGCCGTGGCCGCCGCCGTATTCGGCGATGCCACCAAGGTCAAGTTCAGCCAGCTCAACGCCAAGGAACGCTTCACTGCCCTGCAATCGGGCGAGGTCGATGTGCTGTCGCGTAACACCACCTGGACCAGCTCGCGCGATGCCGGCATGGGTCTGGTATTCACGGGTGTCACCTACTATGACGGCGTTGGCTTCCTGGTCAACAAGAAGCTCGGCGTTTCCAGCGCCAAAGAGCTCGATGGCGCGACCATCTGCATCCAGGCCGGTACCACCACCGAGCTGAACGTCTCGGACTTCTTCCGCGCCAATGGCCTGAAGTACACCCCGATTACCTTCGACACCTCTGACGAGAGCGCCAAATCGCTGGAGTCTGGCCGTTGCGACGTGCTGACTTCGGACAAATCGCAGCTGTTCGCCCAGCGCTCCAAACTGGCCGCGCCGACCGAATACGTGGTGTTGCCGGAAACCATCTCCAAGGAACCGCTGGGCCCGGTAGTGCGTAAAGGCGACGAGGATTGGTTCAGCATCGTCAAGTGGACCCTGTTCGCCATGCTCAACGCCGAAGAGGCGGGCATCACCTCCAAGAACGTCGAGGCCGAAGCCAAGTCCACCAAGAACCCGGATGTCGCCCGACTGCTGGGTGCGGATGGCGAGTACGGCAAGGACCTCAAGCTGCCCAAAGACTGGGTAGTGCAGATCGTCAAGCAAGTGGGTAACTATGGCGAAGTGTTCGAGAAGAACCTGGGCCAGAGCACTAACCTGAAGATCGACCGTGGCATGAACGCCCTGTGGAACAACGGCGGCATCCAGTACGCGCCTCCAGTGCGCTGATGGCTGCACCCTGCGGCGGCATTCGGCCGCCGCAGGTTGTTCGGAACCCTACTTTCCGGGGCATTTCATGCAAAATCGAATCGGCGCACAAAAAGGGCTATCCCTGAATGATCCGCGTGTGCGCGCGTGGCTGTTCCAGATTCTCACGATCGTCTTCGTGGTCGGTCTGGGCTGGTACCTGTTCCACAACACGCAGACCAATCTTCAACACCGGGGCATCACCTCGGGCTTCGAGTTCCTCGATCGCAGTGCCGGCTTCGGTATCGCCCAGCACCTGATCCCCTATGTGGAATCCGACAGTTATGCGCGGGTGTTCGTCATCGGCCTGCTCAATACGCTGTTGGTGACCTTCATCGGCATCATTCTGGCGACGATACTGGGCTTCATCATCGGTGTGGCTCGCCTGTCACCGAACTGGATGATCAACAAACTGGCGACCGTGTATGTGGAAACCTTCCGCAACATTCCGCCGTTGTTGCAGATCCTGTTCTGGTACTTCGCCGTGTTCCTGACTCTGCCGGGACCGCGGGGCAGCATCAACTTCGATGACAAGTTCTTCATCAGCAACCGTGGCTTGAACATGCCTGGCGCGTCCATGGCCGATGGCTTCTGGCCATTTGTGGTGGCCTTGGCAATAGCCATTGCCGCTATAGCCGTGATGGTGCGCTACGCCAACAAGCGCTTCAACGAAACTGGTGTGCCGTTCCACAAGTTCTGGGCGGGGCTGCTGCTGTTCATCGCCATTCCGAGCCTGAGCGTGCTGTTGTTCGGCAGCCCGGTAACCTGGGATATGCCGCAGCTCAAGGGCTTCAACTTCGTCGGGGGCTGGGTGCTGATCCCCGAGCTGCTGGCGCTGACCTTGGCGCTGACTATCTATACGGCAGCCTTCATCGCCGAAATCGTGCGTTCCGGCATCCGTTCGGTCAGCCATGGCCAGACCGAAGCGGCTCGCTCGTTGGGCCTGCGCGAGGGCCCGACCCTGCGCAAGGTGATCATCCCCCAGGCACTGCGGGTGATCATTCCGCCGCTGACCAGCCAGTACCTGAACCTGGCGAAGAACTCGTCGCTGGCGGCCGGTATCGGCTATCCAGAGATGGTCTCGCTGTTCGCCGGTACCGTGCTCAACCAGACCGGACAAGCCATCGAGGTGATCGCCATCACCATGAGCGTCTATCTCGCCATCAGCATCAGCATTTCGCTGCTGATGAACTGGTACAACAAGCGCATTGCGCTGATCGAGCGATGAGGATACGCCCGTGAATGCTCATGTTTTCAAACCTGACATGCCGCCACCGGTGAAAACCGTCGGCGTGCTCGCATGGATGCGCGCCAATCTGTTCTCCAACTGGCTCAACACGCTGCTGACCCTGTTCGCGATCTACCTGATATGGCTGATTGTGCCGCCATTGCTACAGTGGGCGTTGCTCGACGCCAACTGGGTCGGCACCACCCGTGCCGATTGCACCAAGGAGGGCGCCTGCTGGGTGTTCGTGCAGCAGCGCTTCGGCCAGTTCATGTACGGCTACTACCCCGCCGAGTTGCGCTGGCGCGTGGACCTGACCGTTTGGCTTGCAGTCATTGGCGCCGCGCCATTGTTCATCAAGCGTTTCCCGCGCAAGGCCTTCTACGGCCTGGCCTTCCTGGTGCTGTACCCGGTGCTGGCCTACACCCTGCTGCATGGGGGGTATCTGGGCCTGCAAAACGTACCCACCAGCCAGTGGGGCGGGCTGATGCTGACCCTGGTGATCGCTACCGTGGGCATTGTCGGCGCCTTGCCTTTGGGCATCCTGCTGGCCCTGGGCCGGCGTTCGAGGATGCCGGCCGTGAAGGTGGTGTGTGTGACCTTCATCGAGTTCTGGCGCGGCGTACCGCTGATCACCGTGTTGTTCATGTCGTCGGTGATGCTGCCGTTGTTCCTGCCCGAAGGCATGAGCTTCGACAAGCTGCTGCGGGCGATGATCGGTGTAATCCTGTTCCAGTCGGCGTACATCGCCGAGGTGGTGCGCGGCGGCCTGCAGGCCATCCCCAAGGGCCAGTACGAAGCCGCCGCGGCCATGGGCCTTGGCTACTGGCGCTCGATGGGGCTGGTGATCTTGCCGCAGGCGCTGAAGCTTGTGATTCCCGGCATCGTCAACACCTTCATTGCCCTGTTCAAGGACACCAGCCTGGTGATCATCATCGGCTTGTTCGACCTGCTGAACAGCGTCAAGCAAGCAGCCGCAGACCCGGCCTGGCTGGGCATGGCCACCGAGGGCTACGTGTTCGCCGCCCTGGTGTTCTGGATTTTCTGTTTCGGTATGTCCCGCTACTCCATGCATCTGGAGCGCAAGCTGGACACTGGCCACAAGCGTTAGGAGTTTCGAAATGAGTGAAGCGATCAAGCAGCCTGCTGGCCCTGAAGGCATCATCCAGATGCAGGGTGTGAACAAGTGGTATGGCCAGTTCCATGTGCTCAAGGACATCAACCTGAACGTGCGCCAGGGCGAACGCATCGTGCTGTGCGGGCCGTCCGGTTCGGGCAAGTCCACCACCATCCGCTGCCTTAACCGCCTGGAAGAGCACCAGCAAGGGCGTATCGTGGTCGATGGCGTGGAGCTGACCAACGACCTCAAGCAGATCGAGGCCATCCGCCGCGAGGTGGGTATGGTGTTCCAGCACTTCAACCTGTTCCCGCACCTGAGCATTCTGGAGAACTGCACCCTGGCGCCAATGTGGGTGCGCAAGATGCCACGGCGCAAGGCCGAGGAAATTGCCATGCACTACCTGGAGCGTGTGCGGATTCCGGAGCAGGCACACAAGTATCCCGGGCAGTTGTCCGGCGGCCAGCAGCAGCGTGTGGCCATCGCCCGCGCGTTGTGCATGAAGCCCAAGATCATGCTGTTCGACGAGCCGACCTCGGCACTGGACCCGGAAATGGTCAAGGAAGTACTCGATACCATGGTGGGCCTGGCCGAGGATGGCATGACCATGCTCTGTGTGACCCACGAAATGGGCTTTGCCCGTACCGTGGCGAACCGGGTTATCTTCATGGACAAGGGCGAGATTGTGGAGCAGGCCGCGCCGGATGATTTCTTCGACCGGCCGCGCAGTGACCGGACCAAGTTGTTCCTCAGCCAGATCCTCCACTGATGCTGTTTGGGCTGCGCGGCAGCCCTTCGCGGGCACGCCCGCTCCCACAGGTTTAGCGTTGGCTTTGGAGCCTACTTAAATCCTGTGGGAGCGGGCGTGCCCGCGAAGGGCCGCAACGCGGCCCCGGCTTTATTTATTTTCCTGGCTGGCAGCCGGCGCCGGCGGCGGCCGCAGCCCCACCTCGGCGATCAGTTTCAACGGCTGCCCGTTGCGCATCACCTCAATGGTGATCTTCTCGTTGGGCTTGATCCGCGCTACCTGGTTCATCGACTTGCGCCCGTCACCGGCCGGCTCGCCATTGATGCTCAGGATCACGTCACCCAGTTGCAGCCCGGCCTTGGCGGCTGGCCCTTCGCGGAAGATGCCCGCCACCACGATGCCTGGGCGGTCCTTCATGCCGAACGACTCTGCCAGCTCCTGGCTCAGTGGCTGTACTTCGATGCCCAGCCAGCCACGTATCACCTGGCCATGTTCGACGATCGACTTCATCACCTCCAGTGCCAGCTTTACCGGGATGGCGAAGCCGATGCCCTGCGAGCCGCCGGACTTGGAGAAGATCGCGGTATTGATGCCGATCAGGTTGCCATTGGCATCCACCAGCGCACCACCGGAGTTGCCTGGGTTGATCGCCGCGTCGGTCTGGATGAAGTCTTCGTAGTTGTTAAGCCCCAGCTGATTGCGGCCAGTGGCGCTGATGATGCCCATGGTTACAGTCTGGCCGACGCCGAACGGGTTGCCGATGGCCAGCGACACGTCGCCGATGCGAATGTTGTCGGAACGGCCGATGGTGATTGCCGGCAGGTTCTTCAAGTCGATCTTCAGCACCGCAAGGTCGGTTTCCGGGTCGCTGCCGATCACGCGGGCCAAAGTCTCGCGGCCATCCTTCAGGGCGACGACGATCTGGTCGGCGCCGCTGGTGACATGGTTGTTGGTCAGCAGGTAGCCCTCAGGGCTCATGATTACCGCCGAGCCCAGGCTTGATTCCCAGCGGCGCTGTTTGGGCAGGTTGTCACCGAAGAAGCGGCGGAATTGCGGGTCCTCGAACAGCGGGTGGGCGCTTTTGTTCACCACCTTGGTGGTGTACAGGTTGGCCACCGCCGGGGCGGCCAGGGTCACGGCGTCGGCGTACGACACCGGACCTTGCATGATCCGCGTGGTCTGTGGCGCTTGCTGCAGGTTGACGTCCTGGCTGGGCAGCCCGACCCATTGCGGAAAACGCTGGATGATCAGCATGGCGATCAGTATGCCGGTAAGCAGGGGCCAGCCGAAGTAACGCAAAGCCTTGAACATGAACGAATCCTGGAAAGAGCAGGGGCCAGCGGCCTGGCAGTGGGGCATGAGCGCGCGCGATCATACACCGGTTCCCCCAGTGACGGCGACGGCCCATAATGGCCGGCATTATACGGGCGTTCGTCAGGCGTTGCGCCCGAGAAAAGCGCAGTTTTCGAGGAGATTTTCATGGCCGTTGCTCTAAGTACCCTGGTCGAGGAAGCCGAGCGTTATCTGGGCAGCGCGAAGATCCAGGATTATTGCCCAAATGGCCTGCAGGTCGAAGGCCGGCCGCAGGTCAGCCGTATTGTCAGTGGCGTTACCGCCAGCCAGGCATTGCTGGATGCCGCGGTCGAGGCCGAGGCCGATCTGGTGCTGGTGCACCATGGTTATTTCTGGAAGGGCGAGAATCCGTGCATCACCGGCATTCGCCAGCGTCGCCTGAAGACCTTGCTGAATAACGATATCAGTCTGCTGGCGTTTCACCTGCCCTTGGACGTGCACCCGGAAGTCGGCAACAACGTGCAACTGGCGCGGCAACTGGAGATCACTGTCGAAGGGCCACTTGACCCGGAAAACCCCAAAGTGGTCGGGCTGATCGGTTCGCTGGCCGAATCCATGACCGCGCGCGATTTTGCCCGTCGGGTTCAAGGCGTGCTGGGGCGTGAGCCGTTGCTGGTCGAAGGCAACGACATGATCCGCCGGGTGGGCTGGTGCACCGGCGGCGGGCAGGGCTATATCGACACGGCGATTGCCGCCGGGGTGGACCTGTACCTGACCGGTGAGGCGTCCGAGCAGACCTACCACAGTGCGCGCGAGAATGGCGTCAGCTTCATTGCTGCCGGGCACCATGCCACCGAGCGCTATGGGGTGCAGGCGCTGGGCGATTACCTGGCACGACGGTTTGCCGTGGAGCACCTGTTCATCGATTGCCCTAATCCCATCTGATAGCGGTGTCGCCCTCTTCGCGGGTGAACCCGCTCCTACACGGGCCTGTAGGAGCGGGTTCAGCCGCGAAGAGGCCGGCCCTGCCAGCCCAAACCCCCAGTCATATCGTTAGATTTTTTCGATCTAGCCAGCCTCCTAAATAGAAGCAGCCGCTGTGATAAAGTGGCTCGCTCGAACACGGCCCGCAGGCCGTCCATAAGATCGTTTTTCGTGAGTAGCCATGGTCGACAAACTGACGCACTTGAAACAGCTGGAGGCGGAGAGCATCCACATCATCCGCGAGGTGGCCGCCGAGTTCGACAACCCGGTGATGCTGTACTCGATCGGCAAGGACTCCGCCGTGATGCTGCACCTGGCGCGCAAGGCCTTCTTCCCGGGCAAGCTGCCGTTCCCGGTGATGCACGTCGACACCCAGTGGAAATTCCAGGAGATGTACAGCTTCCGCGACAAGATGGTCGAGGAAATGGGCCTGGAGCTGATCACCCACGTCAACCCCGAGGGTGTGGCGCAGGGTATCAACCCGTTCACCCATGGCAGCTCCAAGCACACCGATATCATGAAGACCCAGGGCCTGAAGCAGGCGCTGGACAAGCATGGTTTCGACGCTGCCTTCGGTGGTGCGCGCCGCGACGAAGAGAAGTCGCGGGCCAAGGAGCGTGTGTATTCGTTCCGTGACAGCAAGCACCGCTGGGACCCGAAGAACCAGCGCCCCGAGCTGTGGAACGTGTACAACGGCAAGGTCAACAAGGGTGAGTCGATCCGCGTCTTCCCGTTGTCGAACTGGACCGAACTGGACATCTGGCAGTACATCTACCTTGAAGGCATCCCGATCGTGCCGCTGTACTTCGCCGCCGAGCGTGAAGTCATCGAGAAGAACGGCACCCTGATCATGATCGACGACGAGCGCATCCTCGAGCACCTCTCCGAGGAAGAAAAAGCCCGCATCGTCAAGAAGAAGGTGCGTTTCCGTACCCTCGGCTGCTACCCGCTGACGGGCGCTGTCGAATCGGAAGCCGAGACCCTGACGGACATCATTCAGGAAATGCTCCTGACCCGTACGTCCGAACGCCAGGGCCGTGTCATCGATCACGATGGCGCCGGTTCCATGGAAGACAAGAAACGCCAAGGCTACTTCTAATTTCAGGGTTACTCCATGTCGCACCAATCTGATCTGATCAGCGAGGACATCCTCGCCTACCTGGCCCAGCATGAGCGCAAGGAACTGCTGCGCTTTCTGACTTGCGGCAACGTTGACGACGGCAAGAGCACCCTGATCGGGCGCCTGCTGCACGATTCGAAGATGATCTACGAGGACCACCTCGAGGCCATCACCCGTGATTCGAAGAAAGTCGGCACCACCGGCGAAGAAGTCGACCTGGCGCTGCTGGTAGATGGCCTGCAGGCCGAGCGCGAGCAGGGCATCACCATCGATGTTGCCTACCGCTACTTCTCCACCGCCAAGCGCAAGTTCATCATCGCCGACACCCCGGGCCACGAGCAGTACACCCGCAACATGGCCACCGGTGCGTCCACCTGCGACCTGGCGATCATCCTGGTCGATGCCCGCTACGGTGTGCAGACCCAGACCCGTCGCCACAGCTACATCGCGTCGTTGCTGGGCATCAAGCACATCGTGGTCGCGGTCAACAAGATGGACCTGAAGGGCTTCGATGAAGGCGTCTTCGAGTCGATCAAGGCCGACTACCTGAAGTTTGCCGAAGCCATCAACCTGACCCCGAGCAGCCTGCACTTCGTGCCGATGTCGGCGCTCAAGGGTGACAACGTGGTCAACCACAGCGAGCAATCGCCGTGGTACGCCGGCCCGACGCTGATGGAAATCCTCGAAACCGTCGAGGTTTCGGCCGACCGCAACTTCACCGACCTGCGTTTCCCGGTGCAGTACGTCAACCGTCCCAACCTGAACTTCCGCGGCTTCGCTGGCACCATCGCCAGCGGCGTGGTGCACAAAGGTGACGAGATTGTCGTGCTGCCGTCGGGCAAGAGCAGCCGGGTCAAGTCCATCGTCACCTACGAAGGTGAACTGGAAAACGCCGGCCCAGGCCAGGCCGTGACCCTGACCATGGAAGACGAGATCGACATCTCCCGTGGCGACCTGCTGGTACATGCCGACAACGTCCCGCCGGTAACTGACCACTTCGACGCCATGCTGGTGTGGATGGCCGAGGAGCCGATGCTCCCGGGCAAGAAATACGACATCAAGCGTGCCACCAGCTACGTGCCAGGCTCGATTGCCAGCATCACCCACAAGGTCGATGTGAACACCCTGGAGCAGGGCGCTGCCAGCGCGCTGCAACTGAACGAAATCGGCCGCGTCAAGGTTGCCCTGGATACCTCGATTGCCCTGGACGGTTACGACAGCAACCGCACCACCGGTGCGTTCATTGTCATCGACCGCCTGACCAACGGCACCGTTGGCGCCGGCATGATCATCGCCCCGCCCGTGTTGCCACACGGCAGCACCGGTCATCATGGCAAGCAGGCCCACGTGTCCACCGAAGAGCGCGCCCTGCGCTTCGGCCAGCAGCCAGCCACCGTGCTGTTCAGCGGCCTGTCCGGTGCTGGCAAGAGCACCTTGGCTTATGCCGTGGAGCGCAAGCTGTTCGACATGGGTCGCGCGGTGTACGTGCTCGACGGCCAGAACCTGCGTCACGACCTGAACAAGGGCCTGCCACAGGACCGCGCCGGCCGCACCGAGAACTGGCGCCGCGCCGCCCACGTGGCGCGCCAGTTCAACGAAGCCGGCATGCTGACCCTGGCTGCGTTCGTGGCCCCGGATGCCGAAGGCCGCGAACAGGCCAAGGCGCTGATCGGCAAGGAGCGCCTGGTGACCGTTTACGTCCAGGCCTCGCCGCTGGTCTGCCGCGAGCGTGACCCGCAAGGCCTGTACGCTGCCGGTGGCGACAACATCCCGGGCGAGAGCTTCCCGTTCGATGTGCCGCTGGATGCTGATCTTGTGATCGACACCCAGGCCACCAGCGTGGACGAAGGCGTGAAACAGGTGCTGGACGTGCTGCGTCAGCGTGGCGCGATTTAAGCGCTAGCCTGTAAGAAAAAACCCGCTTCGGCGGGTTTTTTTATGCGCGTAATCCTGGTTTGTGCGGTGCCTGTAAGAGCAACTGCCTTGCTGACAATCTGAAAGTTTTCACAATCAGTGTAGGAGCGGCTTTAGCCGCGAATACCGGCAAGGCCGGTGTCTTGCACCGCCGTTCCCAAAGGTTCTTCGCTAGCCTCAGAACTGTATCCAGACCCGGGCGGCTAGCTATCTTTAATTCTGAACACTGCAAGCCCCTTTGAGGCTCTCCATTCCAAGATGCGCGCCATGACCTGCTCGGAGCATCTTCCCCGTCCCTTGTCGGGGCTATAGATAAGGTCGGCGCCATCAGGATGCTCAACCACATCGATAAAATGCTCCAGCAATCGGTCCTGCCAATCACGCGAGCCTGTCGCCTGAATCAACGCCCCAACAATCGACCGGAACTCACTGTGGGTGTAGTCGGTGAGGCTGTGCTTCAAGCTGATTACCATGTTGCCTCCGAAGAAAGCGCGTATTGCATAGCGCTCATGATCCGCAGGTTTTCAGCGTCGTACATCAGCCCACCCCACTCGGGCGGGTTCAGGTGGCATATCTGATACGAGCGCAGTCCCTTTGCCGTTTCATGGAATGGCGCGCGAGGGGGCCAGCCTTTCTTGAGGCGGTTGAGTTGGGCGGGGATGAATTGCTGGCTGTAGATTGGGTCTTCTGCGATCGCCAGCCAGAAAGCTTGGGAGAAATGGTCGAAGCTGTGGAATGTTTGACCTGCGAGTTTACGGATGATGAATTCTGGAAGAAGGCTGGCCATGGAGTCGTCCCTGGGTGAAAGGCAGGGAAAGTGTGCCCGGGGACCAGCTTTCTGTATGTCAGGGGTAGGCTGTATGTCAGTAGGATCGTTCCTGGTGATTTGTAAGAATAGTCTTGGAGCCTGTTTATCCTTCACCGCTTTGGATGAAAAACTGCCGGGTAAATTTGCCAAATGACTCCGGGTGCGGTGCCAGCATTCTCAGCGGCGCGTCATGGCATCCGGATATGTTGAGACCCTGGGTGATCAGGGCCTCATTCTATTCAGCTAGCTTTGAAACCTTCTTTGCCATTGGCCAGGCGCCACGTTTCGACTATTTCAAGTACTTGCTCAGGCTCACCCCGGTTGCTGCCTTGCGGTCTAAAAAAAAGATCACTACCAGACGGGTGCTCGGTAATTTTCTCAAAATGTTCAATCAAAGGTACCAGTACGTTGTCTGGCTCATCCTCGATAGCTGTATCAATCACTTGGAGGAAGGTAAGGAACTCTTGTTTTGTATAATCTTCAAATTTATTTTTCAAGACCGTCTTTTCCATAGTGAATGTGGTTGTGGGCTTTGGGCGTCAAAATTATTAAGTTGTCCATATCATATACACCACCTTGCTCGCTGATAGGCACGACGTGGTGAATTTCGTGGGAGCGTTTGCTCATATACTTGTCATCTCTATCGACCCAAGGCGAGTATCCATGTTTTCTCATTCGACGGATGTCTTGAGGGCTAAACTGCTTCGAAAGCTCGGGGTCATTAGCCACCGCCTTCCAAAATTGCCGCCGGAACGCGTTAAAGCTCCTATATTCTCTATCCCTCAGAAGATCAGCAATCTGAGCAGGAATTGGAGCCCCTTCGAGGCTGGCTGCCGATTTACGCCATGTATCTGTTACCTGTGCACCGTTCCCGGTTGATGTACCAGCCTCGTATCGCGGACTCTTGAATACCACCAGAATAGGCGGTAATCCCGAGTCCATGGGAAAGGTGATGATCAACCGTTCCTGGTCCAGCAAGTCCAGCGCCGGGTAACCCTCTGTTTTGGTGCTGACGGGGTTCAGGGTACTGCCGGTGTAAACGACGGTACCGGGCGCTGCTGGCGGCAAGCTGGTGGAGCTTCCGGCTTCACCACCCGGCGCGTTGGCCGGTGTCCAGGTCAGAATCCGCTGCGGATTTTCCAGTGCAAGGCTGTAGACCAGACGTTCAGTGTCGAATGTCGCCGTGCGCACCGGTACTGGCCTGCCCCCAGGCACCACATACAGGTCCAGGCCGTTGTCATGCTCGGCGCCTGCCAACAAATAGGGTAAGTCGATGCTGGCTGATGACAGAGCCAAGGCTGCAAGGTCCGGCCCGCCGGGCGGCGTAAGGCTGGCTAGTGGGGTGCTGATCAGGTACCTGCGCTCACTGTTACCCAGCGTTGATGGCCAGGCCATCGCGAGGGTGCCTACCGCAAGCGAGGAGATGGTAGTCGCAACGAGGCGGGTAATCGCCGCTGTGATCGCTTCGCTCAAAGCCTTATAAGACGTTTCGGCCACCGCGAATGTTGCTGTACCAATCGGGATTACGGCTGGCGTCGATCCCGATAAACGCGCTTCATTGATATAGGAGATATTACGCCGCAGCGTCTCTTGCCTTTGCCGCTCGGCTTCTGCAGCCAAGCGCTCGGCTTCGGCCTGCTGGCGTGCAGCTTCTTCCTGTGCAGCAAGTTGGGTCTGGAGGTTTTCCACCTCAGCGGCGCGCTGCATCAGGTTTTGCGTGGCACCTGCATATACGCCCAAAAACCTGATCGATTCGGTTAGCGCGAGTGCCAGATGGTATTCCTGCCAGCGCGGACCAGCCCTGCGTAGCCGTTGCTCGTCTACAAGATGCAAAAGCCCTTCAAGTTGGGGCTTCGACAGGGGCCCGCTGATTCGGGGGTTGTAATCAGAGTGTTGCGGAATTTGTGATTGCTTGGCCTGAACCTAGGCAGCCGCGGTTGCCAGGTAGGCACTGAAGGTCTGGGCAAGCGTAAGCGCGTCGTCGATGACGGTTTGCCCCAGTTCATGCTGAAGAACATTGGGTAAACAATCGAAGTGTATTTGCCGCTCTGTGTGAATCTGCGCCGTTCTGCGCGAAATCATTTTCGACAGATCTGGAGGTTGGTGGCTGAGCTCTTCCTGATCTACTTGGTCTGCCAGCCCTTGAAGTTCGTCTGCCAGTGCCTGGTGTTTCTGAGCTTCCAGATGTAGGCGGTATGCGCCATCCCAAGACTTCTCCAGCCTCGTGGCCCATTCAATACCTAACTCTTCGCCCGTTGTGGCAGCGAAGAAACCCGGGTCCAGAAACCGGCTCATCATTGAGTCGCCGCGCTTGTAGAATGCAGGTACGCCAAAGTAGCTGTTGGCGTCGGGCAAAATTTGTAAATAATTCTCTCGAAGCTGACTGATTCGCGATGATAGGATTTGCTGTTCTGCTGAGCGTGGTGGTACCCCGCCATTTGTACTGTTCGCCTCAGCTTTGATTTGGGCTTTCAATGTATTGATGGTTTCAGGGAGCTGGTTTATTTCGTGAGCATACTTATCTGAAGAGCCCTTCTCGATGCCTTGAAATTCTTCTGTCAGAACCCTGCGCGTGGAAATAACCCTGGCAATATCGGGTTTGGTAGGTCTGGTGCCCGGCGGAATGCCTTCGCTAAATCCCCATCCCCCGCTACCTGGGCCACCTCCACCATTACCGATTAACCGTAGTTCAGCGCCGGTGGGGGCCTGCGCATTAATAAATAAAGCCTCGTTAAGATAATAGGTGTTGTCCCGTGCCATGTAGGTTCTCCTGATCACTACATGGGCTAGGTTTACGTATATCGAATTTGCGGTATGTCAGCTGCAGCCTGTCAATCAGTAGGAAGCTTCGTGTTGCTCGGAAAGATCCGTCTCAGATATGTTTCTCGGACACCGGTATCACCCGCCTTTCCTTAACTGCTTTGTACGAAAAACTCGAATAGATCTCCTTCACCCCCGGCAACCGCTGCAGCACCTCCCGGGTAAATTCCCCGAACGACTCCAGGTCCCGTGCCAGTATCTCCAGCAGAAAGTCATAGCGCCCGGAGATGTTGTGGCAGGCGACGATTTCGGGAATTTCCATCAGCCGCTGTTCGAATGCCAGCGCCATGTCCTTGGTGTGCGAGTCCATCATGATGCTGACGAACGCGGTCACGCCAAACCCCAGCGACTTGGGCGAGAGGATGGCCTGGTAGCCGGTGATGTAGCCGTTTTCCTCCAGTAACTTGACCCGTCGCCAGCAGGGCGAGGTGGTCAGTGCCACCTGGTCGGCGAGTTCGGCAACGGTGAGGCGGGCGTTGTCCTGCAAGGCGGTGAGCAGGGCACGGTCGGTGCGGTCGAGGCTTGAAGGCATTTTTTGCCCTCCTGATCCGTTGATTATTGTTTTTGTTCCAACAAGCACGCCTATGTGTAGGCTATTTTGGAAAAAATTGGGCAGCTCGGTGGCATAAGCTTACAACAAACCACAAGAGGCCGTTGCCATGCGCGACTCCCACGACAACACCGGTTTTTCCACGCGGGCCATTCACCATGGCTACGACCCGCTGTCCCACGGTGGCGCCTTGGTGCCGCCGGTGTACCAGACGGCCACCTATGCCTTCCCCACTGTTGAGTACGGCGCTGCCTGCTTCGCTGGAGAGGAGGCGGGGCACTTCTACAGCCGCATTTCCAACCCCACGCTGGCCTTGCTGGAGCAGCGCATGGCTTCGCTTGAGGGTGGTGAGGCGGGGTTGGCGTTGGCATCAGGGATGGGTGCGATTACCTCAACCATCTGGACCCTGCTACGGCCTGGCGATGAGCTGATTGTGGGGCGCACCTTGTATGGCTGCACCTTCGCTTTTCTGCACCACGGTATTGGTGAGTTCGGCGTCAAAGTACGCCATGTCGATCTCAACGATGCCAAGGCCCTGAAGGCGGCGATCAACAGCAAAACACGGATGATCTACTTCGAAACACCGGCCAACCCCAATATGCAGCTTGTGGACATTGAGGCGGTTGTCGAGGCGGTGCGGGGGCATGATGTGCACGTTGTGGTCGATAACACCTACTGTACGCCGTACCTGCAGCGGCCACTGGAGCTGGGGGCGGACCTGGTGGTGCACTCGGCAACCAAGTACCTCAGTGGCCACGGTGATATCACTGCGGGTTTGGTGGTCGGGCGCAAGGCGTTGGTCCATCGCATTCGCCTGGAAGGGCTGAAGGATATGACCGGGGCGGTGCTGTCACCGCATGACGCGGCGTTGCTGATGCGCGGTATCAAGACCCTGGCCCTGCGAATGGACCGGCATTGCGCCAATGCTCAGCAGGTGGCCGAGTTTCTCGCTCGGCAGCCGCAGGTTGAATTGATTCATTACCCGGGGCTACCGTCTTTTGCCCAGTACGCGTTGGCCCAGCGACAGATGCGTTTGCCTGGGGGGATGATTGCGTTTGAGCTCAAGGGTGGTATCGAGGCCGGGCGGCGCTTCATGAACGCGCTGCAGCTCTTTGCGCGGGCGGTGAGCCTGGGAGATGCCGAGTCGCTGGCGCAGCACCCGGCGAGCATGACCCATTCCAGCTATACGCCGCAGGAGCGGGCGCATCACGGGATATCGGAGGGGCTGGTGCGTCTGTCGGTGGGGCTGGAGGATGTGGAGGACCTGCTGGCAGATGTCGAACAGGCATTGCAGGCCTGCTGTTAGGTTACCTGCACTGGCCCCTTCGCGGGCACGCCCCACAGGTTCAGCGCAATATCTCAAACCTGCGCGGGCCCTGTAGGAGCGGGTTCACCCGCGAAGAGGCCGGGATAGACATCCACAAAAAAGGCCTCTTGCGAGGCCTTTGTCACATTCAGATCAACGCTTGAGCCCGTAGCTCTCATCCAGCATGCCCGGCGAGTTGGGCGCTTTCGGCGCATAGTCGCGCGGCACTTCGGCGGTGTCTTTAGGTGGGGTCAGGCGGTCACGCGGGCCTTGCGGAGCATCGGAGTGCAGCGCAGCCAGCAGGCGTTGGCGAGTGACGTCATCAAGGGCCAGGCTGTTGGCGCCTTCAGCCAGGTGATCCTGTACGTCCTGGTAGCTCTGGGTCAGTTTCTTGACCAGCATGGCGGTGCTGTTGAAGTGGGTGACCACTTCGTTCTGGTAGCTGTCGAAGCGCTTCTGGATGTCATCCAGTTGGCGCTGGGTGTTGTTCGGCGCCGCATTGGGCAGCAGACGGGCAACAATGAAACCGACTGCCACGCCGATGACCAGGGCCAGGGTTGGCAACAACCAAACAAGGAGCGAGAGTTCCACGAGTCCTTCCTCTATAAACGGCTTTGCTTTACGTTAACGGCTCAGACCTGCGCTGTATACCGCGAGCGATCGCAAATCAGAACAGAATTTCACACCTAGACGAATCGACCCTTCACGAGGTCACGGAGTAGTGCCTTGCTTGTCCGCGAAACCCCCTTGTTCATCGATGGCCCTTGCGGCCAGCTGGAAGCGTTGTACCTGGACGTGGCGCAAGCCCGTGGCGCGGTGCTGATCTGCCACCCTAACCCGGTCCAGGGCGGCACCATGCTCAACAAGGTTGTCTCGACCCTGCAGCGCACCGCACGTGATGCTGGTTATGTGACCCTGCGTTTCAACTACCGTGGCGTTGGCCAGAGTGCTGGCAGCCATGACATGGGTGCTGGTGAAGTGGCCGATGCCGAGGCCGCTGCAGCATGGCTGCGTGCCAGGCACCCCGGGCTACCGCTGGTGCTGATGGGCTTCTCGTTCGGTGGTTTCGTTGCCACCAGCCTGGCCGGGCGCCTTGAAGCCGCAAGCGTCGAGTTGCAGCACCTGTTCATGATCGCCCCGGCAGTCATGCGCCTGACCGCCGAATTTCCGCTGCCGCAGCGCTGCCCGATCACCGTGGTGCAGCCGGACGCCGACGAAGTCGTCGCGCCGCAGCTGGTTTACGAATGGTCCGACAGCCTGTCGCGTCCCCATGAGCTGCTGAAAGTGGCAGAATGCGGACACTTCTTCCATGGCAAGCTGACCGATCTGAAGGATCTGCTGCTGCCGCGCCTTTCGAACTGAGCCAAGCCTGAATAAGCGAACACCCATGACCACGCGCATTCTTACCGGTATCACCACCACCGGCACTCCGCACCTGGGCAACTACGCCGGCGCCATCCGCCCGGCGATCCGTGCCAGCCAGCAGCCCGGTGTCGACTCGTTCTACTTCCTGGCCGACTACCACGCCCTGATCAAGTGCGACGACCCGCTGCGCATCCAGCGCTCGCGCCTGGAAATTGCCGCCACCTGGCTGGCCGGTGGCCTGGACCCGGACAAGGTAACCTTCTATCGCCAGTCCGACATCCCGGAAATCCCCGAGCTGACCTGGCTGCTTACCTGCGTTGCTGCCAAAGGCCTGCTGAACCGTGCGCATGCCTACAAGGCCTCGGTGGACAAGAACGTCGAGAGCGGCGAAGACCCGGACGCCGGCGTGACCATGGGCTTGTTCAGCTACCCGGTGCTGATGGCCGCCGATATCCTGATGTTCAACGCCAACAAGGTGCCGGTCGGCCGTGACCAGATCCAGCACGTGGAAATGGCCCGCGATATCGGCCAGCGCTTCAACCACCTGTTCGGCCAGGGCAAGGACTTCTTCGCCTTGCCGGAGGCGGTGATCGAGGAAAGCGTGGCGACCCTGCCGGGCCTGGACGGGCGCAAGATGTCCAAAAGCTATGACAACACCATCCCGTTGTTCACCAGCGCCAAGGACATGAAAGACGCCATCTCGCGCATCGTCACCGATTCGCGCGCGCCAGGTGAGGCGAAAGACCCGGACAACGCGCACCTGTTCACCCTGTACCAGGCCTTCTCGACGCCTGAACAATGCGCCAGTTTCCGCGAAGAGCTGCTGCAGGGCCTGGGCTGGGGCGATGCCAAGCAGCGCCTGTTCCAGCTGCTGGACGGCCAGCTGGCCGAGAAGCGCGAGTACTATCACCAACTGATCGCCCGTCCGGCGGACCTGGAGGACATCCTGCTGGCCGGCGCCGCCAAGGCCCGCAAGATCGCCACGCCGTTCCTCGAGCAGCTGCGCGAGGCCGTTGGCTTGCGTTCGTTCCGCAGCAGCGTGCAGGCCAGCACCGAGGTGAAGAAGAAGGCTGCCAAGAGCGCACGCTTCGTCAGCTTCCGTGACGAAGACGGCAGCTTCCGTTTCCGCCTGCTGGCCGCCGACGGTGAGCAACTGCTGCTGTCGCGCAGCTTTGCCGACGGCAAGAGTGCCGGCGCCGTGAGCAAGCAGTTGCAGCAGGGTGGCGAGGCCGATGTCCGCGTCGAAGGCCTGAGCTTCGGCCTGTGGCTCAATGGCGAGCAGGTCGCCGAAGGGCCGCAGTTCGAAAGCGCCGAAGCTCGTGATGCCGCCATTCAGAGCCTGAACGAAGCTTTGGCGCCACAGCAGGACTGAGGTTGGCAAACGGTGGGAGCGGGCGTGCCCGCGAAACAGGCGCCGCGGTGCATGGCACCGGCTTTGCCGGTGTTCGCGGGCACGCCCGCTCCCACAGACTGATTGCCATTAAGCGGGCCTGTCGCTACAGTGACGGCCCGTTTTTTGTTGCCTCGCTAACGAATCATGACTCCCTTAGAACGCTATCAAGCAGATCTGAAACGTCCCGACTTCTTCCATGACGCGGCGCAGGAAACTGCGGTGCGTCACCTCCAGCGCCTGTACGACGACCTGGTGCACGCGCAGAACAACAAGCCGGGCGTGTTCGGCAAGCTGTTCGGCAAGAAGGAGCAGACCCCGGTCAAGGGCCTGTACTTCTGGGGTGGGGTAGGGCGAGGCAAGACCTACCTGGTTGATACCTTCTACGAAGCGCTGCCGTTCAAGCAGAAGATGCGTACGCACTTCCACCGCTTCATGAAGCGTGTGCACGAGGAAATGAAAACCCTCAAGGGCGAGAAGAACCCGCTGACCATCATTGCCAGGCGCTTCAGCGAAGAAGCCAAGGTGATCTGCTTCGACGAATTCTTCGTGTCGGACATTACCGACGCCATGATCCTCGGCACCTTGATGGAAGAGCTGTTCAAGAATGGCGTGTCGCTGGTGGCCACCTCCAACATCGTGCCGGACGGCCTGTACAAGGACGGCCTGCAGCGTGCGCGCTTCCTGCCGGCCATCGCCATGATCAAGCAGTACACCGACGTGGTTAACGTCGATAGCGGGGTCGACTACCGCCTGCGTCACCTGGAGCAGGCTGAACTGTTCCACTTCCCGCTCGATGACGCGGCGCACCAGAGCATGCGCGCCAGCTTCAAGGCGCTCACCCCTGAGTGCACCCAGGCGATCGAGAACGACGTGCTGATGATCGAGAACCGCCCGATCAATGCCCTGCGTACTTGCGACGACGTCGCCTGGTTCGATTTCCGCGCCCTGTGCGACGGGCCGCGCAGCCAGAACGACTACATTGAGTTGGGCAAGATCTTCCACGCCGTATTGCTGAGCAACGTGGAGCAGATGGGTGTCACCACCGACGACATCGCCCGCCGCTTCATCAACATGGTGGACGAGTTTTACGATCGCAACGTCAAGCTCATCATCTCGGCCGAGGTGGAGTTGAAGGACCTGTATACCGGTGGGCGTCTGAGCTTCGAGTTCCAGCGTACCCTGAGCCGGTTGCTGGAGATGCAGTCGCACGAATTCCTGGCGCGCGCACACAAGCCTTAACGGCAGCGGCAAGCTTCAGGCGGCAAGGAACATTCAGGGCAACGCGCGGTCCGCCCTGGTTTTTCCTTGTCGCTTCAAGCGCGAAACCTGCCGCTCTGGAGGCCTCTCAGGCTTCCTGCATGAACTGCTGCCGATACTGGTTCGGCGACAACTCGGTGTGCTGGCGGAACAGTCGCGCAAAGAAACTGGCATCGTCATACCCCACCTCGTAACTGATGGTCTTGATGCTTTTGCGCGTACTCGACAACAACCCCTTGGCTGTTTCGATGCGTAGCCGTTGCAGGTAGTGCAGGGGCTTGTCACCTGTTGCGCCCTGGAAGCGGCGCATGAAGTTGCGGATGCTCATGCCGTGGTTGCGGGCCACATCCTCGAAGCGGAACTTGTCGGCGAAGTGCTCCTCCAGCCAGTGCTGGATCTGCAGGATGATCAGGTCCTGGTGCAGCTTCTGCCCGCCAAAGCCCATGCGCCCCGGAGTGTAGTTGCGTTGTACTTCGTAGAGGATATCGCGGGACACCGCACGGGCCACTTTGGCACCGCAGAAGCGTTCGATCAGGTAGATGTACAGGTCGCAGGCTGAAGTTGCACCGCCGGCGCAATAGATATTGTCGGCATCGGTCAGGTGCTTGTCCTGGTTCAGGCGGATCTGCGGGAAGCGTTCGGCAAAGCTGTTGAAGAAGCGCCAGTAGGTGGTCGCCTCCTTGCCGTCGAGCAGACCGGATTCGGCCAGCCAGAACACACCACTGGCCTCGGCGCACAGCACCGCGCCACGCGCGTGCTGTTCACGCAGCCACGGCAGCACCTGGGGATAACGTTGCAGCAGGTTGTCGAAATCATCCCAGTAGGCCGGGAGGATGATCACATCAGCGTCGTCCAGGCCGCCGTCAACCGGTAACTGCACATTGCTGAAGCTGTCCACGGGCTGGCTGTCGGGGCTCACCAGGCGGATTTCGAACATGGGCTGCAAGCCCAGGCCCAGCTGCTTGCTGTAGCGCAGGCTGGCGAGGTGGAAGAAGTCCTTGGCCTGCATCAAGGTCGAAGCAAACACCTTGTCAATGGCCAGGATGCTGACGCGCCGCAGCGACGCTGAGGGTTGGGTAAACATCATTGTCATTGTTCTTATAGGGTAGAGTGGTCAATCACCGGCTGGATCGTCTTATTTTTTGGCGATTGTGTCTACCCCATGGAACAGCGGCGCGAAGCGGGGCGCAGTGTTTGGCTCAAGGCGCCGGGTTGGGTTGTTCCTGATGAATGGCTTCGATCGCTGTCAGCAGATCGGCGCTCAGGTTCAGTTCAAGGCTGGCCAGGTTGCTGTCCAGCTGCTGCAGGCTGGTGGCGCCAATGATGTTGCTGGTCACGAACGGCTGTCGGGTGACGAACGCCAGGGCCATTTGCGCCGGGTCCAGGCCGTGCTCGCGGGCCAGTTGTACGTAGCGGCTGCAGGCCGCCACGGTCTGTGGGTTGGAGTAACGGGCAAAGCGGCTGAACAGGGTCAGGCGTGCATTGTCCGGCCGTGCGCCGTTCTCGTACTTGCCAGAAAGCATGCCGAATGCCAGCGGCGAATAGGCCAGCAGGCCACATTGCTCGCGTATGGCCACTTCTGCCAGGCCCACCTCGAAGCTGCGGTTGAGCAGGTTGTACGGGTTCTGGATCGATACCGCCCGCGGCCAGCCATGGCTCTCGGCCAGTTGCAGGAATTTCATGGTGCCCCACGGCGTTTCGTTGGACAGGCCGATATGACGGATCTTGCCCGCACGTACCTGCTCGTCGAGCACCTGGAGGGTTTCTTCCAGTGGGGTGAAGTGATCCTGCGGCAGGTGCTGGTAGCCCAGCTTGCCGAAGAAGTTGGTGCTGCGCTC
The DNA here is from genome assembly GCF_044904505.1 of Pseudomonas sp. 3HC3. Classification (NCBI taxonomy): domain Bacteria; kingdom Pseudomonadati; phylum Pseudomonadota; class Gammaproteobacteria; order Pseudomonadales; family Pseudomonadaceae; genus Pseudomonas; species Pseudomonas sp. 3HC3. The sequence continues at coordinate 352,553 of NZ_JADDRH010000003.1, read as the reverse complement.
TGGCCAGTGCAACTGGTACAGGTCGATCCGGTCGGTCTGCAGGCGCTTCAGGCTTTCGTCCAGCGCCGCGACGATGTGCTGACGGTTGTGCTTGAGCTGCCCGTCGCGGATATGGCTGATGCCGTTGCCCGGGCCTGCAACCTTGCTGGCCAGGATCCACGCGTCGCGGTCGCCATGTTCACGGAACCAGTTGCCGATGATGCGCTCGGTGGCTGCGTAGGTTTCCGGGCGGGGAGGGACCGGGTACATCTCGGCGGTGTCGATGAAGTTGACCCCGGCGGCCTTGGCCCGGGCAATTTGTGCGAAGGCCTCGGCCTGGATGTTCTGCTCGCCCCAGGTCATGGTGCCCAGGCACAGGGCGCTGACGTTGAGATCGGTACGGCCGAGCTGGCGGTATTCCATCGGTTAGTCACTCCTTGGCAATAGATGCTCATCAAAGCAGGTTGAAATTTTTCGCGCAATCTGGATAATTCAGCCCCTCTCCGCGTGGCGGAAGTGATGCACCATCACGCAGGAAGAACCCCGTCGAACATTGGCGTGCCCGACCCGAGCCCCCAAAAGCGTCTGTGTTCGGCTGCGCGCTTGCCCTTGGCAAGCTGTGCACTATCCAGTAAGATTCGCCGTCTATTTTTCGCTGGGCGGCCTCTGAGGCTTTAGAGAATGAAAACTTTTACTGCTAAACCGGAAACAGTAAAGCGCGAGTGGTTCGTAGTCGACGCCGCTGGCCAGACCCTGGGTCGTCTGGCTACCGAGATCGCTACCCGTCTGCGTGGCAAACACAAACCAGAATACACCCCTCACGTTGACACCGGCGACTACATCGTCGTTATCAACGCCGAGCAGGTTCGTGTGACTGGTGCCAAGTCTTCCGACAAAATGTACTACTCCCACTCCGGTTTCCCAGGCGGTATCAAGGAAATCAACTTCGAGAAGTTGATCGCCAAGGCGCCTGAGCGTGTTATCGAAACTGCGGTCAAGGGCATGCTGCCTAAGAACCCGCTGGGTCGCGACATGTACCGCAAGCTGAAAGTGTACGCGGGTGCTGCTCACCCACACACTGCTCAGCAGCCTCAAGAACTGAAGATCTAACGGGATAGTTCATTATGTCGGCGACTCAAAATTACGGCACTGGCCGTCGCAAGACCGCAACCGCTCGCGTATTCCTGCGTCCGGGTACTGGTAACATTTCCATCAACAACCGTTCTCTGGACGTGTTCTTCGGTCGCGAAACCGCTCGCATGGTTGTTCGCCAGCCGCTCGAGCTGACTGAATCCGTTGAGAAATTCGACATCTACGTCACCGTTTCCGGTGGTGGTGTCAGCGGTCAAGCCGGTGCGATCCGTCACGGTATCACCCGCGCTCTGATGGAATACGACGAAACCCTGCGTGGCGCTCTGCGTCGTGCTGGCTACGTCACCCGCGACGCTCGTGAAGTTGAGCGTAAGAAAGTGGGTCTGCGTAAAGCGCGTAAGCGTCCTCAGTACTCCAAGCGTTAATACCGCTTCGGCAGTCGAAAAAAGCCCGGTTCCTTGGAACCGGGCTTTTTTTTTAGGCTTGAACTAACCTGTCAGCAGTCAGTGGCCGCTTGTCGCATAGACGCAGATCAAGCAAAGCGCGGGTTGTCGCCCTTGCCGGGGTAATCACCTTGTCAGTGTGTGGATTTGTTTCTTACCATGGCGGCCAATTTTTAGTGCCATTGACACAACCTAAGTACAGGCCAGGTCCAACTGGCCAAGCAAGCTGATGGGAGAGGACTGAATGAGCAATGACGGCGTCAACGCAGGCCGGCGCCGCTTCCTCGTAGCCGCGACATCCGTGGTCGGGGCAGCGGGGGCAGTGGGGGCTGCGGTACCGTTCGTGGGGTCATGGTTTCCCAGTGCCAAGGCGAAAGCCGCAGGTGCACCGGTGAAGGTCAACGTCGCCAAGGTCGAGGCAGGGCAGCAGATGGTGGCCGAGTGGCGTGGCCAGCCCGTATTCATCGTGCGGCGAACTGAGGAAATCCTTGGCAATCTGAAAAAAATCACGGCTGACCTGTCCGATCCCGAGTCCAAGGCCTCGGTACAGCCGGCGTACGTCGACCCTGAGGTTCGTTCGATCAAGCCGGAAATTCTCATTCTCGTCGGCCTGTGCACGCACCTGGGCTGTTCGCCCCTCTTTCGGCCGGAAGTGGCACCCGCCGACCTTGGGCCGAAATGGGTAGGTGGTTATTTCTGCCCGTGCCACGGCTCCCGCTATGACCTGGCTGGTCGTGTCTACAAGTCCCAGCCGGCGCCTCTCAACCTGCCCGTGCCACCGCACTCTTATGAGTCGGACGAGATCGTCGTCATTGGCGTCGACCAGGAGAAAGCATGATGAGCAAGTTCATGGACTGGATTGATGCTCGCTTCCCCGCCACCAAGATGTGGGAAGACCACCTGAGCAAGTATTACGCACCCAAGAACTTCAACTTCCTGTACTTCTTTGGCTCGCTGGCATTGCTGGTGCTGGTCAACCAGATCGTGACCGGCGTGTGGCTGACCATGAGCTTCACGCCCTCGGCGGAAGAGGCGTTCGCCTCGGTCGAGTACATCATGCGTGACGTGGAATACGGCTGGATCCTGCGCTACCTGCACTCCACGGGTGCGTCAGCGTTCTTCATCGTGGTCTACCTGCACATGTTCCGCGGCCTGCTCTACGGCTCTTATCAGAAGCCTCGTGAGCTGGTCTGGCTGTTCGGCATGCTGATCTATCTGGCGCTGATGGCTGAAGCGTTCATGGGCTACCTGCTGCCATGGGGGCAGATGTCGTACTGGGGGGCCCAGGTGATCATCTCGCTGTTCGGTGCCATCCCGGTGATCGGTGGCGACCTTACTCAGTGGATCCGCGGTGACTATCTGATCTCGGGTATCACCCTGAACCGCTTCTTCGCCCTGCACGTGGTTGCCCTGCCAATCGTGATTCTTGGCCTGGTGGTGCTGCACATCCTCGCCTTGCACGAAGTGGGTTCGAACAACCCTGATGGTGTCGACATCAAGAAGAAAAAGGACGAAAACGGTATTCCGCTGGATGGCATTCCGTTCCACCCGTACTACACCGTCAAGGACATTGTCGGCGTGGTGGTGTTCCTGTTCGTGTTCTGTGCCGTGGTGTTCTTCTTCCCTGAAATGGGCGGTTACTTCCTGGAGAAACCGAACTTCGAGCAGGCCAACGCTTTCAAGACGCCAGCGCACATCGCGCCGGTGTGGTACTTCACACCGTTCTACGCAATCCTGCGCGCGGTGCCTGACAAGTTGATGGGCGTCATTGCCATGGGTGCGGCCATTGCCGTGCTGTTCGTGCTGCCCTGGCTCGACCGCAGCCCGGTACGTTCCATGCGTTACAAGGGCTGGATCAGCAAGGCCTTCCTGCTGGTGTTCTGCGTGGCCTTCGTCATCCTCGGTGTGCTGGGCGTACTGGCGCCGACACCTGGGCGTACCTTGTTGTCGCAGGTGTGCACGGTGCTGTACTTCGCCTACTTCCTGCTGATGCCGTTCTACACAAGGCTCGAGAAGACCAAACCGGTTCCGGAAAGGGTGACTGGCTGATGAAAAAGTTGATTGCAGTATTTTTGCTGGCAGTGATGCCTGCCTTTTCCTTCGCTGCCGAAACTGGCCTGGAGCTGGACAAGGTCGATATCGACCTGACTGACAAGGCCGCCATGCAGGACGGTGCGCGTACCTTCGCCAACTATTGCATGGGTTGCCACAGTGCCAAGTTCCAGCGTTACGAGCGGGTGGCTGATGATCTGGGGATCCCGCATGAGCTGATGCTCGAGAAGCTGGTGTTCACGGGTGCCAAGATCGGTGACCACATGCAGATCGGTATGAAGCCCAGCGACGCCAAGACCTGGTTCGGTGCTGCGCCGCCCGACCTGACCCTGGTGGCCCGCGTACGCGGTACTGACTGGCTTTACACTTACCTGCGCAGCTTCTATGAGGACCCATCGCGCCCTTACGGGGTGAACAACAAGGTATTCCCGAACGTCGGCATGCCTAACGTGCTGGTAGGTCTGCAAGGCAACCAGGTGGTAGGTTGCAAGCAGGTGCAGACTGTGGTTGATGGCAAGAAGCAATTCGACCCGTTGACCGGCAGCCCGTTGACCCATGAAGCTTGCGATCAGCTGACCATTACGCCGAATTCCGGTACCCTGACGACCGAGCAGTTCGACGAGAAGGTCAAGAACCTTGTGACCTTCCTGGCCTATTCGGCCAACCCAGTCAAGCTGGAGAGCCAGCGCATCGGCACCTATGTGTTGCTGTACCTGGCTTTCTTCTTCGTATTCGCCTACTTGCTCAAGCGTGAATACTGGAAGGACGTGCACTGATCACGCAGTAGTTTCTGGTTGTTGAACGCGCCCGGGGTGGCCTAGCAGTATTGCCAGGTCACCCCGGGCGCGTTTTCATTTAAAGTTGCACAAGCATCCGTGCGAGGAGCCGCTACATGGGCGCAACCAACAGGTTAGCCTGCTATTCCGATCCCGCTGATCACTATTCTCATCGGGTGCGCCTGGTTCTGGCCGAGAAGGGCGTCAGCGTGCAGTTTATCGATGTCGATCCCGCCCGCCTGCCGCCGAAGCTGGCCGAGGTCAATCCTTATGGCAGCGTGCCGACCTTGGTCGACCGTGACCTGGCGTTGTATGAATCGACCGTGGTGATGGAATACCTCGAGGAGCGTTACCCGCACCCGCCGCTGATGCCGGTATACCCGGTTGCGCGTGGCAACAGCCGTCTGCTGATGCACCGCATCCAGCGCGACTGGTGTGCCTTGGCCGATACCGTGCTTGACCCGCGTAGCAGTGAAGCTGCCCGAACCGAGGCGCGCAAGGCCTTGCGCGAAAGCCTGACCGGGGTCTCGCCGTTGTTCAGCGAGTTCGCCTGCTTCATGAGTGATGAGCAAAGCCTGGTCGATTGCTGTCTATTGCCCATACTCTGGCGTTTGCCGGTGTTGGGTATCGAGTTGCCGCGGCAAGCCAAGCCGCTGCTGGATTACATGGAGCGCCAGTTCGCCCGCGAGCCTTTCCAGGCGAGCCTGTCCTCCGTAGAACGTGAAATGCGCAAGCTTTAAGGAGCCGTTGATGAACTCCAGTCGCCCCTATCTGGTTCGAGCACTGTACGAGTGGATCGTCGACAACGATTGCACGCCCCATATGCTGGTCAATGCCGAATTCCCGAAAGTTCAGGTGCCGGATGGTTTCGCCAGTGATGGCCAGATCGTCTTGAATATCTCGCCAAGTGCCGTGCGCAGCCTGCACATGGACAATGATGCCGTCAGCTTTGAGGGGCGCTTCAGTGGCGTGGCTCACTCGCTGTTTGTGCCGGTTGGTGCCATCCTGGGTATCTACGCCCGCGAAAATGGCCAGGGTATGGTCTTTGAGCTGGAGCCGCCTTTGATGGATGGCGACGAGCTGGAAGACGATGATGTGCAGCCGGATGACGATGGCCCGCCAGAAGGTGGGGGGCAGCCGCCGCGTCCGAGTGGTCGGCCAAGCCTGAAAGTGGTCAAGTAACAAAAAAGGCGATCCAGATGGATCGCCTTTTTTGTGTCTGCGATGGAGCGGGTTTACCCGCGAAGAGGCCCGCGCAGGCGATCACTGATTCAATCAATGTACTCGAACAGCTTGACGATCTTCTGCACGCCTGACACGCCCTGCACTACGGCAGTGGCCGAGTTGGCTTCTTGGCGGGTGACCAGACCAAGCAGGTAGACGATGCCGTTTTCGGTAATCACCTTGATGCGTGAGCTGGGCACGGCACTGTCGGTCAGCATCTGGGTCTTGATCTTGGTGGTCAGCCAGGCGTCGTTGTTGCGCGCCAAAATGGAGGAAGGCTGCATCACTTGCAGCTCGTTGTGCACTCTCTTGACTCGCTGTACCTGGCTGGCGGTTTGCTCTGCGAGGCTCTTGAGGTCGGCGCGCGGGGTCTGGCCGGCCAGCAGGACGATGCCGTTGTAGCTGCTGACAACGATGTGCGAGCCCTTGTCCAGGTCTGGGCTGGCCTTGGAAATGTTCACGGCGGCCTTGGTTTCGATCAGCGAGTCGTCGATCTTGCTACCAATGGTGCGCGTGCCGCGATCGTCCTCGATCGGCGAATTGCGGGTGGAGGTGAGTACCGAGCTGCAACCAGTGACGCTCAGGCACAGGGTCAGGGCCATCAGGCCGAGGCGCATAGGGGTCATTCTTCACTCCCGAACAGTTGGCTGTCGATCAGATCGCACAGGCAGTGGATCGCCAGCAGGTGGACTTCCTGGATGCGCGCAGTAACTGTCGAGGGCACGCGGATTTCCACGTCCTCGGGCAGCAGCAGTGAAGCCATGCCGCCGCCGTCGCGACCAGTCAATGCTACGACAATCATTTCACGGTCATGTGCGGCCTGGATCGCCTGGATCACGTTGGCCGAATTGCCGCTGGTGGAGATCGCCAGCAGAACATCACCGGGTTGGCCCAGGGCGCGGATCTGCTTGGAAAAGACTTCGTTGTAGCTGTAGTCGTTGGCGATCGAGGTCAGCGTCGAGCTGTCGGTGGTCAGCGCGATGGCTGGCAGGCTGGGGCGCTCGCGCTCGAAGCGGTTGAGCAGCTCCGATGAAAAGTGCTGGGCATCGCCGGCCGAGCCGCCGTTGCCGCAGGCGAGCATCTTGCCCTCGTTGAGCAGCGCATTGACCATGACCAGGCTGGCCTGCTCGATGTGCGGTGCCAGGATGTCCATTGCCTGTTGCTTGGTTTCGATGCTGGCCTCGAACAGCCGGCGAATTCGGGATTGCATGTCCATCTGGTGACCTTAAATGGGGCGGTGGCCTTTGCTACGCGCAACTACGACCAGCCCGCGATACATAGAGCAAAAAAAACGAAGTGGGTTCAGCATTCGAAGGCGTTTTTCAGCCATTGAAGCGGTCTGCCTGCATGGTGGCTGCCCTGCAGGGCGACTACGTCGAAGCGGCAGGGGTGGTTGCTCCAGTGGGGCTCCTTCTGCAGGAACAGGCTGGCGGCGAGCACCAACCGTTTCTGCTTGCGCCCGTCGATACTGTCGAGGGCGCCTCCGAAGCCCGCGTGCAACCGGTAGCGGACTTCGACGAATACTACTGTATCGGCGTCGAGCATGACCAGATCAAGCTCACCGCCTTTGCATCGCCAGTTGCGCACCAGCAACTGCAGCCCTTGCCCCTGAAGGTACTCAAGGGCTTGGGTTTCTGCCGCTTGCCCGGCACGGGTAGGCGATGCTGCGGCCATCAGCGCACGGTGTCAGGCAGGCGCTTGACCTGGCCGCCGGTAAACTCGGCCCATGGCAGCTGGCGCTCGACGCGCTGGTTGGCATTGATGCTCAGGCTGCCCGAAAGGCCCAGGATGCGGTTGTCCGGTAGCGCTTTCAGTTGGCCCAGGCGCGGCGCCAGGCTGTAGGCATCGACGCCCATGGCGTACAGGCGGCCGAGGCTGCCAGCGGCTTGCGGCCACTGCTGTACAACCTGTTGACGCAGACTGTTGCTGGTGTCGAGCAGCCACGGTGTTTCGCAGAAGCGGATGCCGTTCATGTCATTGTACTGGTTGACGTCACCGCTGGCGCTGTACAGGTTCGAGGTGGCATAGACCGGCACGTCACCGGCGTACTGGAAGTTCAGGGTCGGCTTGATCTGCTGCGCCTGTTGTGGGGTCGAGGCGAGGAAGATGAAATCGATGTCCTGGCGGCGCGACGGTTGTGCAGCGATGCGGCCGCCTACCGTACTTTGCAGGCTTTGGGCGCGGCCTTCGCTCTGGCGCAGCTGGAACAGGTCGGCAATCTGTTGGGCCAGGGCAACCGGCTGGGCGATGCGCTCGGCGGCGAGCAGGGTTCCGCCGTTGCCTTCCCAGTCCTGGCGGAAGGCGGCCAGGACACGGTCACCCCATTCGCCGCTCGGTACCAGGGCTACAGCGCGGACCATGCCATCGGCGCGGGCGCGGCGGGAGACTTCACGGGCTTCGTCCTCGGCCGCCAGGCCGAACTGGAACAACTGTGGTGGTGCCTTCTGGCCGGCGCCAGCGTAGTTCAGGGCCAGCGTGGTGATCGGCAGTTGTGGTTTGGCGGCCAGTTGTTTGACCAATGGCTTTTCAAGCGGGCCGATGACCAGCTGAACGCCGGCGGCTTGGGCCTGGCGATAGAAGTCGTCCAGCGAGCCGATGCGCGAGCTGTCGAACACCTGCACCGCAGGCGCTGGCTGGCCGGTTTGCTGGGCCTGGAAGTGAGCGGCCATGAAGCCGTCACGCAGGGCGCGGGCAACGCCGGCCAGCGGGCCTTCCTGAGGCAGTAGCAGGGCGATCCTGGTCAGCGGCTGGCTGGCCAGTTCCTTGAGCTTGATCAGCGCCGCCGGCAGTTGCTGGGCGGCAGGGTGCTCCGGGTGCTGTTTGACCCAGGCCTTGATGGCTGCTTGCTGCTGCTCCAGGGTACCGGCGCTTTTCACGGCGAACGCCAGGCTGGTCCAGCCGGCCAGGGTCTGGTCAGTGGCTGGTTGCTGCAGTTGCTCTGCAGGCAGCGAGGCGACCAGGGCCCAGATGGCGTCATTGTTGGCGCTGGCGGCCTGGCCGCTGAGCAGTGGTGCCAGCAGAATGCGCTGCTGTGCGGCAGCCAAGGCCTGGCCATCGGCTTCGAGCGCGGCGGCGTGCACGGTGTAGGTGCGCGCTTGTAGCTCTTGCGGCAACTCGGCAAGGCGCTGCAGGCTGGGGTGGGCCAGGGCAGTCAGGGCAGCCTTGGGCTGGTTGCGGCTCATGGCCAGCTCGGCGCCGAGGGTGCTGGCGAATACTTGCTGTGCCGGCTTGAGCGTGTCCAGTGGGACCTGCTCGAGGATGCGTGCGGCGCGTGGGAAGTCCTTCTGCTTGTAGGCCAGGTCGGCCGCGCTCAGGCGCAGCAGAGCGGCGTCTTCCGCAGACTTGCTGGAAGCGGCCTTTTCGAGCAGTTGCTCGATGCTGGCGTCCGGGGTGCGTGGCAGTTCGCCCAGGCTGGATGAGGGCGAGCTGGCACAGGCTGCCAGCAGGGCGGCGAGGCAGAGGGCTGTGAGCAGCCGCAGGCAAGCGATCATGTAAAGGTCCTGTTACTCGATCAAGTTGGCCGGCAATTGTACCCAAGCACTGGCCGGGGCGCGATGTTGCTGTGTCGATCCTTCACTATAGGTGGCTTGTTCCTGATCGCCGGCGAAGTTCTTTACGCTCTGTTGCAGGCGCTCGGGCTACAATGGCGCCTTTGATCCGAATGACAGGTGTGCGTAGTGACTGATGTGGCAGGGGCTTCGAAATCCACGGTGGGGACGCTGTATGTGGTGGCAACCCCCATCGGCAACCTCGACGACATGAGCGCCCGGGCGCTGAAGGTGCTGGCGGACGTGGCCCTGATCGCCGCCGAAGACACCCGTCATTCGATCCGCCTGCTGCAACACTTTGGCATCGACACGCCGTTGGCTGCTTGTCATGAGCACAACGAGCGCGACGAAGGCGGGCGTTTTCTCTCCAAGCTGCTGGCGGGTGAAAATGTGGCATTGGTCTCCGATGCCGGCACACCGCTGATTTCCGACCCAGGCTACCACCTGGTGCGTCAGGCGCGTGCTGCGGGGGTGAGCGTGGTGCCGGTGCCGGGCGCCTGTGCCTTGATTGCCGCACTATCGGCAGCAGGCCTGCCGTCGGACCGCTTCATCTTCGAAGGTTTCCTGCCGGCCAAGCAGGCAGGGCGCCGAGCGCGCCTGGAGCAGGTGAAGGAAGAGCCGCGCACGTTGATCTTCTATGAAGCTCCGCATCGAATCCTGGAATGTCTTGAAGACATGGAGGCGGTATTTGGTGGCGACCGTCCGGCGTTGCTGGCGCGCGAACTGACCAAGACCTTCGAGACCCTCAAGGGCTTGCCGCTGACTGAGCTGCGGGCTTTCGTAGCTGGCGACAGCAACCAGCAGCGCGGTGAATGCGTGGTGCTGGTCGGCGGTTGGAGCGCGCCGGAGGGCGAGCAGGCCATCAGTGCCGAAGCTCAGCGAGTGCTCGACCTGCTATTGGCGGAGTTGCCACTTAAGCGGGCTGCGGCGCTTGCGGCGGAAATTACCGGAGTGCGCAAGAACCTGTTGTATCAACTTGCCCTGGAAAAGCAGAAAGCTGAGTAGTGGCAGTTTGATATAAATGTCGGTATCGCTTGTTCTTGCGCGCGCGTGCCGGTAACCTTGGCGGCGGAGAGTCGATCGGACAGTCGCTGCCTGTTTTTGTTCCGCAACTTTTTTGTTGTGTGAGCAGCAGGGGGAGGAAAGTCCGGGCTCCATAGGGCGGAGTGCCAGGTAACGCCTGGGAGGCGCGAGCCTACGGAAAGTGCCACAGAAAATAACCGCCTAAGCACTTCGGTGCCGGTAAGGGTGAAAAGGTGCGGTAAGAGCGCACCGCACGGCTGGCAACAGTTCGTGGCTAGGTAAACCCCACTCGGAGCAAGACCAAATAGGGTTCCATCAGGCGTGGCCCGCGTCGGAACCGGGTAGGTTGCTAGAGGCGTCCAGTGATGGCCGTCGTAGAGGAATGACTGTCCTCGACAAAACCCGGCTTACAGATCGACTCTCCACCTTTCTTCCCCTGCTTGAATCGATAGCAGACCCCCTCTGGTAATACCGAAAAAATCTTACTCTTAATAAATTACTTTAACTTCGAACTCCATTCGCTTGCGTGGGTTTGATTTTTCTCGTGTTTTTTTCTCTCTGGCAGTCCTTCCACATTCCGTTGTCGCGCTAAATCTCAGTCCTGTAAGGCTTTTCCTTATGAACGTGCCTTGACGGTGCTGCGGGCGGATTCCTATAGTGTGCGCAAGTGGCAGAAAGTGGGATGAAGTGGGTTTTCTGACACAAAAAAGCTAACATTGTGGGGAATCACAGCCGTGTTCCGCGGAGCCAACGCCGTCAGCCTCGATGCCAAGGGCCGTCTCGCCATGCCGAGTCGGTACCGTGACGAGCTCGACTCACGTTGCAATGGCCAACTGATCGTGACCATTGACGCCGTAGACCCCTGCTTGTGTGTTTATCCCCTCGATGAGTGGGAACAGATAGAAGCCAAGTTGCGTGCCTTGCCATCGTTGCGTGAGGAAAACCGCCGCCTGCAGCGTTTGCTGATCGGTAATGCGGTGGACCTGGAGCTCGATGGCAGTGGGCGTTTCCTGGTGCCGCCCCGCCTGCGTGAGTACGCCAAGCTCGACAAGAAGGCGATGCTGGTGGGGCAACTGAACAAATTCCAGCTGTGGGATGAAGATGCCTGGAACGTGGTTTCGGCAGCCGACCTTGCAGCTATCCAACAACCGGGCGCCATGCCCGACGAATTGCGTGACCTGATCCTGTGACCATAGATAGCGGCTTCAACCACATTACCGTCCTGCTCGATGAAGCTGTCGAGGCATTGGCCCTGCGCGCCGACGGTTGCTATCTGGACGGCACTTTCGGCCGAGGCGGACACAGCCGTCTGATTCTCAGCAAGCTCGGGCCGCAAGGGCGGCTTTTGGGCTTCGACAAAGATCCACAGGCGATTGCTACGGGGCAAGCGCTGGCGGCCGAAGACGGCCGCTTCGTCATTGTACAGCGCAGTTTTGCCGAGCTGGGCGCGGAAGTGGCGGCGCGCGGCCTGCACGGCAAGGTCAGTGGTGTGTTGCTGGACCTGGGCGTGTCCTCGCCGCAGCTGGATGACCCAGAGCGCGGCTTCAGCTTCCTCAATGATGGCCCGCTGGACATGCGCATGAACCCGGACCAAGGCATCAGTGCTGCCGAGTTCATCGCAACTGCGCCCGTGGAAGAAATCGCCCGTGTCTTCAAGGAGTACGGTGAGGAACGCTTTGCCGGGCGCATGGCGCGTGCAGTGGTCGAACGCCGCGAAAAACAGCCCTTCACCCGTACCGCCGACCTGGCGGAGGTGCTCAAAGTGGCCAATCCGGCCTGGGAAAAGGGCAAGAACCCGGCTACCCGTGCCTTCCAGGGGCTGCGCATTCACGTCAACAACGAACTGGGTGACCTGGAGGCTGGCCTTGAGGCTGCGCTCGATGCGCTCGAGATCGGTGGTCGTCTGGCGGTCATCAGTTTCCACTCGCTGGAAGATCGTATCGTCAAGCTGTTCATGCGCAAGCTGGTGAAGGGTGAGGCCGACAACCTGCCGCGTAACCTGCCGGTTCAGCACAAGGTCTTCGAGCCGAAAATCAAGCTCATCGGCAAGGCTCAGTTCGCCTCCGAGGCCGAGCTCAAGGCCAACCCGCGGTCGCGTAGTGCCGTGATGCGCGTGGCGGAGAAGCTGCGGTGAGCAGGCTACTTGCCAAACCTTTGCCAGGCGGAAGCTTCCTGATGCTTCTGCTGTTCATCGGCGTACTGGTTTCGGCCATTGCCGTGTCCTACAGTGCGCACTGGAACCGTCAACTGCTCAACACCCTGTACGGTGAATTGAACGAGCGCGACAAGGCTCAGGCCGAATGGGGCCGGTTGATTCTTGAGCAGAGTACCTGGACCGCTGCCAGCCGCATCGAGAGCCTGGCCTCCGAGCAGCTGAACATGCGCGTGCCGTCAGCTGACGAAGTCCGGATGGTGGCGCCATGATGAAGCTCGAAGGCGCACTCTACCCGTGGCGCTTCCGTGTAGTGATCGGCTTGCTGGCGATCATGGTCGGCGCCATTTGCTGGCGCATCATCGACCTGCAGGTGGTTGATCGTGACTTCCTCAAGGGCCAGGGCGATGCGCGCAGCCTGCGTCACATCCCCATCCCGGCGCACCGCGGTTTGATTACCGACCGCAACGGTGAGCCGTTGGCTGTGAGCACCCCGGTCACCACCTTGTGGGCCAACCCCAAAGAGATGCAGGCCTCCAAGGAGCGCTGGCCGCAATTGGCCGCAGCGCTGGGGCAAAACCCGCAGCAGTTGACCGAGCGCCTGACCCAGCAGGCCAACAAAGAGTTCATCTACCTTGTCCGGGGGCTGACCCCCGAGCAGGGCCAGCACGTGCTCAACCTCAAAGTACCAGGTGTGTATGGCCTGGAAGAATTCCGCCGCTTCTATCCGGCCGGTGATGTGACTGCGCACATGGTCGGCTTTACCGACCTCGATGACCATGGCCGCGAAGGGGTGGAGCTGGCCTATGACGAGTGGCTGGCCGGTGTGCCCGGCAAGCGCCAGGTGATCAAGGACCGGCGCGGCCGGCTGATCAAGGACATTCAGGTAACCAAGAACGCCAAGGCCGGGAAGACCTTGGCGTTGTCGATAGACTTGCGCCTGCAGTACCTGGCTACCCGTGAGCTGCGCAATGCCATTGCCGAGCAGGACGCCAAGGCTGGCAGCCTGGTGATCATGGACGTCAAGACCGGTGAGGTCCTGGCCATGGTCAACCAGCCGACCTACAACCCCAACAACCGCCGTAGCATGTTCCCGGCGGCCATGCGTAACCGGGCAATCATCGACGTGTTCGAGCCGGGCTCCACGGTCAAGCCGATCTCCATGAGTGCGGCGCTGCAGAGCGGCCGCTGGAAGCCGAGCGACAAGGTCGAGGTGTACCCTGGCAGCCTGCAGATCGGCCGCTACACCATCAAGGACGTGTCGCGCAGCGAGGGTCCGATTCTTGATTTGACCGGCATTCTGATCAACTCCAGTAACGTTGGCATGAGCAAGATCGCCTTCGACATCGGCGGCGAGGCCATCTACCGGGTGATGTCCCAGGTCGGCCTGGGCCAGTACACCGGTCTTGGCTTCCCGGGCGAGCGTGTCGGCAACCTGCCCAACCACCGTGAGTGGCGCAAGGCCGAGACCGCAACCCTGTCGTATGGCTACGGCGTATCGGTCACCGCCCTGCAGCTGGTGCATGCCTACGCTGCGCTGGCCAACGACGGCAAGATGGTACCGCTGTCGATCATCAAGCTCGACAAGACGCCGGAAGCGGTGCAGGCCATCCCGAAAGAAGTCGCCGAAACCGTTCAGGGCATGCTGCAGCAGGTGATCGAAGCCCCGCGCGGCGTCTTCCGTGCCCAGGTGCCGTTCTATCACGTGGCCGGCAAGTCCGGCACCGCGCGTAAGGCGACCGTGGGTGCCAAGGGGTACACCGAAAACGCCTACCGCTCGCTGTTCGCCGGCTTCGGGCCAATGAGCGACCCGCGCTACGCCATCGTCGTGGTCATCGACGAGCCGAGAAAGGGTGGCTACTTCGGTGGCCTGGTTTCGGCGCCTGTATTCAGCAAGGTCATGTCCGGCACCCTGCGCCTGATGAACGTGCCGCCAGACAACCTGCCGCCACCGGCACCCGCGGTGCAATCGCAAGTCAATGCAGCAGCCGCCAAGGGAGGGCGTGGATGATGACAATGCCATTAAGCAAACTTTTCGCCCACGCCAGCCGCGATCCATTGATTCGTGAGCTGACCCTGGACAGCCGTAATGTGCGCCCGGGTGACTTGTTCCTGGCGGTGCCGGGTGCCAAGGTCGATGGCCGCGAGCATATCGCCGATGCCCTGGCCCGTGGCGCTGCCGCAGTGGCCTACGAAGAGCAGGGCGCCAACGTGCTGCCGCTGACCGATGCGCCGCTGATTCCGGTCAAAGGCCTGATCGCTCAGTTGTCAGATATCGCCGGGCGCTTCTACGGTGAACCGAGCCGCCAGTTGAATCTGGTCGGCGTGACCGGTACCAACGGCAAGACAAGCGTGACCCAGCTGGTAGCCCAGGCGCTCGACTTGCTTGGCCAGCGCTGCGGCCTGATTGGCACCCTGGGTACTGGCTTCTACGGCGAGTTGCAGAGCGGCCGCCTGACCACGCCCGACCCGATTGCCGTGCAATCGACCCTCAACGACCTCAAGAAAGGTGGCGCCAAGGCCGTGGCAATGGAAGTGTCTTCCCATGCCCTGGAGCAAGGCCGGGTTGCCGCACTGGAATTCGACATCGCGGTGATGACCAACCTGTCCCGCGATCACCTCGACTATCACGGCAGCATGGAAGCCTATGAGGCCGCCAAGGCCAAGCTGTTCGCCTGGCCGAGCCTGCGTTGCCAGGTGGTCAACCTGGATGACGGCTTTGGTCGTCGTCTGGCCGCCGACTTTGCGCGCCGCCCGAGTGTCGACCATATCGAAACCCGGCTGCTGAGCTACAGCCTGGAACGCCCTGAGGCCTCGCTGTTCTGTCGCGAAGCCGTGTTCAGTGACGATGGCGTGCGCGCCACAATCGTCACTGCCCAAGGTGAGCGTATCTTGCGCAGCCAACTGCTGGGCCGCTTCAACCTGAGCAACATGCTTGCCGCTGTGGCGACCCTGCTGGCGCTGGACTATGCGCTGGACGAGATCCTCAAGGTCACGCCGCAACTGCAGGGGCCGGTAGGCCGCATGCAGCGCTTGGGTGGCGGCGACAAGCCGCTGGTGGTGGTCGACTACGCACACACACCGGATGCACTTGAAAAAGTACTCGAGGCCCTGCGCCCGCACGCTCATGGCAAGCTGTTGTGCCTGTTCGGCTGCGGCGGTGACCGTGATCGCGGCAAGCGCCCGCTGATGGCCGAAGTGGCCGAGCGTCTGGCCGACCGCGTACTGGTCACCGACGACAACCCGCGTACTGAAGATCCGTTGCGCATCTTCGATGATATCCGCCCCGGTTTCACCAGGCCTGACGACGTCGAGTTCGTTGCCGGTCGAGGCGAAGCCATCGCGCATCTGATTGCCACCGCCGCTGCCAACGATGTGATCGTGCTGGCTGGCAAGGGGCACGAGGATTACCAGGAGATCAATGGCGAGCGCCATGATTTCTCCGATTTGACCGAGGCCGAAAAGGCACTTGCAGCCTGGGAGGCTCCACATGCTTAAGCCGCTGTCACTCAGCCAGCTGACCACAGCCCTGAATGGTCAACACATCGGTGCCGACGCCTCGTTTACCGGTGTCAGCATCGATAGCCGCAGTGTCAGCGCCGGGCAACTGTTCGTCGCCCTGGCCGGCCCGCGTTTCGATGGCCATGACTACTTGGCAGACGTAAAAGTCAAAGGCGCAGTAGCCGCCCTGGTCGAGCGTGAAGTGGCCGGTGTCGACCTGCCGCAGTTGCTGGTCAAGGATTGCCGGGTAGCACTGGGTCAGCTCGGCGCCCTGAACCGCGCGGCTTTCGACAAGCCTGTAGTGGCCATTACCGGTTCCAGCGGCAAGACCACGGTCAAGGAAATGCTCGCCAGTATCCTGCGCACCCGTGGCCTGGTTCACGCCACCCGCGGCAACTTGAACAATGACCTCGGGGCACCGCTGACACTGCTGGAGATCGCCCCGGAGCACAGCGCGGCAGTGATCGAGCTGGGCGCCTCGCGCATTGGCGAAATCCGCTACACCGTGGGCCTGACACAACCGCAGGTGGTCATCATCAACAACGCCGGTACTGCCCACGTTGGTGAGTTCGGCGGCCCGGACAAGATCGTCGAAGCCAAGGGCGAGATTCTCGAAGGCCTGGGCGAGGGCGGTATTGCCATCCTCAACCTGGACGACAAAGCTTTTGACATCTGGAAGGCGCGTGCCGGTGCGCACAAGGTCGTCAGTTTTGCACGCAGCAACCCTAAGGCCGATTTCCACGCTTCAGACATTGGTCGCGATGCCCGCGGCTGCCCGTCGTTCACCCTGCATGGCGCCCGTGAAACGGTAGCCATACAACTCAATGTGCTGGGTGAACACAACGTCAGCAACGCCCTGGCCGCTGCCGCCGCTGCACATGCCGTTGGTCTGAGCCTGAGCGGCATTGCCGCAGGCCTGGCGGCCGTGCAACCGGTCAAGGGGCGCACCGTGGCGCAGATCGCGCCGAACGGGGTACGGGTTATCGACGACAGTTACAATGCAAATCCCACCTCTATGTGCGCAGCCATTGATATACTCGCCGGCTTTTCCGGGCGCACCGTTCTGGTGCTTGGGGATATCGGCGAATTGGGGCAATGGGCGGAAGAAGGCCACCGTCAGGTGGGTGACTACGCGCGTGGCAAGGTCGACGCCCTGTACGCAGTGGGTTCCAACATGACACATGCGGTCAAGGCGTTCGGCGCCAATGGCCGCCATTTCGCTACTCAAGCTGAGCTGATCGATGCGGTTAGCGCCGAGAATGCCAGTGACACCACTATCTTGATCAAGGGCTCGCGCAGCGCTGCGATGGAAAACGTCGTGGCGGCATTGTGCGGTGCCAGCGGGGAGAAACATTAATGCTGCTGCTGTTGGCCGAGTATCTGCAACAGTTCCACAAAGGCTTCGCGGTCTTTCAGTACCTGTCCCTGCGCGGGATTCTTGGTGTACTGACCGCGTTGTCCCTGGCGCTGTGGCTGGGCCCCTGGATGATCCGTACCCTGCAAATTCGCCAGATCGGCCAGGCCGTGCGTAACGACGGCCCGCAATCGCACTTGTCCAAGTCCGGTACCCCGACCATGGGCGGTGCGCTGATTCTGTCGGCCATTGCCATCAGCACCTTGCTGTGGGCCGACCTGAGCAACCGCTATGTATGGGTTGTGCTGATCGTCACCCTGGCGTTCGGTGCCATTGGCTGGGTCGATGACTACCGCAAGGTGATCGAAAAGAACTCCCGTGGCCTTCCGAGCCGCTGGAAGTACTTCTGGCAGTCGGTGTTCGGCCTGGCGGCGGCGGTGTTTCTGTACAAGACGGCGCCAACCAGCGTCGAGACCACGCTGATCCTGCCGTTCATCAAGGATGTCACCATTCCGCTGGGCGTCGGCTTCGTCGTACTGACCTACTTCGTCATTGTCGGTTCGAGCAACGCGGTCAACCTCACTGATGGCCTCGACGGCCTGGCAATCATGCCGACGGTGATG
This sequence comes from Pseudomonas sp. 3HC3, assembly GCF_044904505.1. Lineage (NCBI taxonomy): Bacteria > Pseudomonadati > Pseudomonadota > Gammaproteobacteria > Pseudomonadales > Pseudomonadaceae > Pseudomonas > Pseudomonas sp. 3HC3. The sequence continues at coordinate 334,786 of NZ_JADDRH010000003.1, read as the reverse complement.
GTCGGCGGCGCGCTGGGCATCTTCTGCTACCTGTCGGGTAACGTGAAGTTCGCCGAGTACCTGCTGATCCCCTACGTGCCGGGCTCGGGCGAGCTGATCGTGTTCTGCGGCGCGCTGATCGGTGCCGGCCTGGGCTTCCTGTGGTTCAACACCTACCCGGCGCAAGTGTTCATGGGTGACGTCGGCGCGCTGGCGCTGGGCGCCGCGCTGGGCACCATCGCCGTCATCGTGCGCCAGGAAATCGTGCTGTTCATCATGGGCGGCATCTTCGTGGTGGAAACCCTGTCGGTGGTGATCCAGGTCGCCTCCTTCAAGCTGACCGGCAAACGCGTGTTCCGCATGGCGCCGATTCACCACCACTTTGAACTCAAGGGCTGGCCAGAGCCTCGGGTGATCGTCCGATTCTGGATCATCACCGTGATCCTGGTATTGATTGGCCTTGCAACCCTGAAACTGAGGTAGATGAGCGTGTCTTTGATCGCTTCCGACCAATTCCGCATCGTTGTCGGCCTCGGCAAGAGCGGCATGTCCCTGGTTCGCTTCCTGGCGAACCGGGGCATTGCCTTTGCGGTCGCCGATACCCGCGAGCAACCGCCGGAACTGGAAACCCTGCGCCGTGATTACCCGCAGGTGGAAGTGCGCTGTGGTGAACTGGACGTGGACTTCCTGTGCCGCGCCAACGAGTTGTACGTGAGCCCCGGTCTGGCCTTGGCCACCCCGGCCTTGCAGCAGGCGGCCGCGCGTGGCGTGAAGCTGTCTGGCGACATCGAGCTGTTTGCTCGCCATGCCAAGGCGCCGATCATTGCCATCAGCGGTTCCAACGCCAAAAGCACCGTCACAACGCTGGTCGGTGAAATGGCCGCCAAGGCCGGTAAACGCGTAGCCGTGGGCGGTAACCTCGGTACTCCGGCGCTCGACCTGCTGGCCGATGACATCGAGCTGTACGTGCTGGAGCTTTCCAGCTTCCAGCTGGAAACCACTGACCAGCTCAACGCCGAAGTGGCGACCGTTCTGAATATCAGCGAAGACCACATGGACCGCTATAGCGGCCTTCCGGCCTACCACCTGGCCAAGCACCGGATCTTCCGCGGGGCCAGGCAGGTGGTGGTGAACCGTCAGGATGCCCTCAGCCGGCCATTGCCCGTGGAAGGCCGCCCATGCTGGACCTTTGGCCTCAGCCAGCCGGACTTCAAGTCCTTCGGCCTGCGCGAAGTGGGCGGTGAAAAATACCTGGCGTTCGAGTTCCAGGCACTGATGCCGGCGCGCGAACTGAAGGTTCGGGGTGCTCACAACCAGAGCAACGCCCTGGCGGCGCTGGCCCTGGGGCATGCTGCAGGCCTGCCGTTCGAGCCCATGCTCGAGGCCTTGCGCGAGTTCGGTGGCCTGGCCCACCGTTGCCAATGGGTGCGCGAGCGTAACGGCGTTAACTGGTACGACGACTCCAAGGCCACCAACGTCGGTGCTGCCCTGGCCGCCATTGAAGGCTTGGGCGCCGATATCGAAGGCAAGCTGGTGCTGATCGCCGGTGGTGATGGCAAAGGTGCCGAATTCACTGCGTTGCGCGAGCCGGTCAAGCGTTACTGCCGCGCCGTGGTATTGCTTGGTCGTGATGCCGAGCGCCTGGCCGAGGCCTTGGGCGAAGCTGTGCCGCTGGTTCGGGTGAAGACCCTTGACGATGCCGTACAGCAGTGTGCCGAGCTGGCCCAGGCCGGCGATGCCGTGCTGCTGTCGCCGGCATGCGCCAGCCTCGACATGTTCAAGAACTTCGAGGAACGTGGGCGCCTGTTCGCCCAGGCAGCGGGAGGTCTTGCATGATCTTCGGCATCTTCAAACCCTATCCGTCGCCGCTGATCAGCGGCCGTGGCATCGACCTGGACTTCCCGATGCTCGCCGGTTGCCTGGCCTTGCTGGGCCTGGGTCTGGTGATGATCACTTCGGCATCCTCGGAAGTGGCTGCTGTGCAGTCCGGCAACCCGCTGTATCACATGTTCCGCCACCTGGTGTACGTGTTCCTTGGCCTAGTGGCCTGTGGTGCAACCCTGCTGGTGCCGATTGCCACTTGGCAGCGCATGGGCTTCATGATGCTGATTGGCGCCTTCGGCCTGCTGGTACTGGTACTGGTGCCGGGCATTGGCCGTGAAGTCAACGGCTCGATGCGCTGGATCGGTTTCAGCTTCTTCAACGTGCAGCCTTCGGAAATCGCCAAGGTGTTCGTGGTCATCTACCTGGCCGGTTACCTGGTACGCCGACAGACCGAGGTGCGCGAAACCTGGATGGGTTTCTTCAAGCCATTCATCGTGCTGCTGCCCATGGCCGCTTTGCTGCTGATGGAACCGGACTTTGGCGCCACCGTGGTGATGATGGGCGCGGCGGCGGCCATGTTGTTTCTGGGGGGGGTGGGGCTGTTCCGCTTCAGCCTGATGGTGGCGCTGGCGGTGCTGGCGGTGTTTGTACTGGTACAGGCGCAGCCGTACCGGATGGCGCGCCTTATTACGTTCACCGACCCCTGGGCCGATCAGTTCGGCTCCGGCTACCAGCTGACCCAGGCACTGATTGCCTTCGGCAGGGGTGAGTGGCTGGGCGTTGGCCTGGGCAACAGCGTGCAGAAGCAGTTCTACCTGCCTGAAGCGCACACCGACTTCGTGTTCTCGGTACTGGCGGAAGAGCTGGGCGTGGTCGGCTCGCTGGTGACCGTCGCGCTGTTCGTGTTCGTCACCGTGCGCGCCCTGTACATCGGCCTGTGGGCCGAAAAAGCCAAACAGTTCTTTGCCGCCTACATGGCGTTCGGCCTGGCTTTCCTGTGGATTGGCCAGTTCCTGATCAACATCGGTGTGAACGTCGGCCTGCTGCCGACCAAGGGCCTGACCCTGCCGTTTCTCAGTTACGGGGGGAGTTCGCTGGTGATCTGCTGCGCCTGCGTAGGGCTGTTGCTGCGCATCGAGTGGGAGAGTCGCACGCACCTGGGCAGTGAGGAGCACGAATTCAGCGAAAGCGATTTTGCCGAGGAGACCAGTCATGGCCGCTGAAGGCAAAAATGTACTGATCATGGCCGGCGGTACCGGGGGGCACGTATTCCCGGCGCTGGCCTGCGCGCGTGAGTTCCAGAAGCGCGGTTACAGCGTGCACTGGCTGGGTACCCCGCGTGGTATTGAGAACGAGCTGGTGCCACAGGCGGGTTTGCCACTGCATCTGATTCAGGTCAGCGGTTTGCGCGGCAAGGGCAAGCTGTCGTTGCTCAAGGCACCTTTCACGTTGATCAAGGCCGTGCTGCAGGCACGGCGCATCATTCGCCAGCTCAAGCCCGTATGTGTCCTGGGCTTTGGCGGCTATGTGACCGGCCCCGGCGGTGTGGCCGCGCGGCTGTGCGGCGTGCCACTGGTGATCCATGAGCAGAACGCCAGGGCCGGTACCGCCAATCGGTTGCTGGTGCCACTCTCGGCGCGGGTCTGCGAAGCTTTCCCGAACACCTTCGAGGCCAGCGACAAACGTCGCACCACCGGCAACCCGGTGCGCCCGGAACTCTTCATGGACGAGCAACGCGCGCCCTTGGGCGAGCGCCGTGCACGTCTGCTGGTACTGGGTGGCAGCCTGGGTGCGGAACCATTGAACAAATTGTTGCCTAAGGCACTGTCCGAAGTGCCCGCTGCGCTGCGGCCAGAGGTGTTCCACCAGGCCGGCAAGCAACACGCGCCGATCACCGCCGAGCGTTATCACGAGGCGGGCGTCGCGGCTCAGGTAGAGCCTTTCATCAAAGACATGGCCCAAGCTTATGGCTGGGCCGACCTGGTGGTGTGCCGGGCCGGTGCCCTGACCGTCAGCGAACTGGCGGCAGCAGGCCTGCCTTCGATGCTGGTGCCTTTGCCCCATGCAATCGACGATCACCAGACCCACAACGCCCAATATCTGGCCCGCGAAGGCGCTGCCTTCCTGATGCCACAAGCGACAACTGGCGCAGCGCAACTCGCTGAACGCCTGAACGAGGTGCTGATGCAACCCGAGAAACTCAACGTCATGGCAGGCACCGCACGGCGCCTGGCCAAACCTGCTGCAACCAGCACCGTGGTCGATATCTGCCTGGAGGTGGCCCATGGTTGAGAGCCAGAAAGCCATGCCCCAGCCGAAGATGGGCCGTATTCGCCGCATTCACTTCGTCGGCATCGGCGGCGTTGGCATGTGCGGTATTGCCGAAGTGTTGCTGAACCTGGGCTATGAAGTGTCCGGTTCGGACCTTAAGGCCTCGCCGGTTACCGAGCGCCTGGAGTCCTTCGGCGCTGAGATCTTCGTCGGCCACCGCGCCGAAAACGCCGCCACCGCCGATGTGCTGGTAGTGTCCAGTGCCATCAACCCGGCCAACCCGGAAGTTGCCACCGCACTCGAGCGACGCATTCCGGTGGTGCCGCGTGCCGAGATGCTCGCCGAGCTGATGCGTTACCGCCATGGCGTGGCCGTTGCCGGTACTCACGGCAAGACCACCACGACCAGCCTGCTGGCTTCGGTGTTCGCCGCCGGTGGCCTGGACCCGACCTTCGTCATCGGTGGCCGCCTTACCGCTGCCGGTACCAATGCGCAGCTGGGCACCAGCCGCTACCTGATCGCCGAAGCAGACGAAAGCGATGCCAGCTTCCTGCACCTGCAGCCGATGGTGGCGGTGGTCACCAACATCGATGCCGACCACATGGCGACCTACGAAGGTGACTTCAACAAGCTGAAGAAAACCTTCGTCGAGTTCCTGCACAACCTGCCGTTCTATGGCCTGGCGGTGATGTGCCTGGACGACCCGGTGGTTCGCGAGATCCTGCCGCAGGTGAAGCGCCCGACCGTGACCTATGGCTTCAGCGAAGAGGCCGACATCCGCGCCATCAATGTGCGTCAGCAGGGCATGCAGACCCACTTCACCGTGCTGCGCCGTGATCGCGAGCCGTTGGAGGTTTCGGTGAACATGCCCGGCAACCACAACGTGCTCAACGCCCTGGCCACCATTGCCATCGCCACTGACGAAGGCATTACTGACGAGGCCATCATCCAGGGCCTGTCCGGCTTCCAGGGTGTCGGCCGTCGCTTCCAGGTGTACGGCGAGCTGCCGGTCGAAGGCGGCAGTGTGATGCTGGTCGACGACTATGGCCATCACCCGACCGAAGTGGCGGCTGTAATCAAGGCTGTGCGCGGTGGCTGGCCAAGCCGCCGCCTGGTGATCGTCTACCAGCCGCACCGCTACAGCCGCACCCGCGACCTGTACGACGATTTCGTCCAGGTGCTGGGTGATGCCAACGTGCTGCTGCTGATGGAGGTCTACCCGGCCGGTGAAGAGCCGATCCCCGGTGCCGACAGCCGTCAGCTGTGCCACAGCATCCGCCAGCGCGGCAAGCTGGACCCGATCTACATCGAGCGCGGCGCTGAGCTGGCGCCACTGGTCAAGCCACTGCTGCGCGCTGGCGACATCCTGCTCTGCCAGGGTGCCGGTGATGTTGGCGGCCTGGCCCCGCAGTTGATGAAAAGCCCGCTGTTCGCAGGCGCCAAGCAGGAGAAGTCGAAATGACCAGCGCCTACGACAAGCTGCACTCGACCCTGGACGTCAAGGCGTTCGGCCGCGTCGCCGTGCTGTACGGTGGCAAGAGCGCCGAGCGTGAAGTGTCGCTGAAATCCGGCGCCGCAGTGATCGATGCGCTGAGCACTGCCGGCGTCGACGTGGTCGCCATCGACGTCGGTGATGACCTGCTCGCACGCCTGCAAAGCGAGAAGATCGACCGCGCCTTCATCATCCTCCACGGCCGTGGCGGTGAGGACGGGAGCATGCAAGGCTTGCTGGAGTGCCTGGGCATCCCTTACACCGGCAGCGGCATCCTGGCTTCGGCGCTGGCGATGGACAAGCTGCGCACCAAGCAGGTGTGGCAGAGCCTGGGCATTCCCACGCCACGCCACGCAGTGCTGGCGAGCGAAAGCGATTGTTTGCAGGCCAGTACGGAACTGGGCTTCCCGCTTATCGTCAAACCCGCCCATGAAGGCTCTAGCATCGGCATGGCCAAGGTGAACAGCGCCCAGGAACTGGTCGCCGCCTGGCAGGACGCCGCCAAATACGATTCCCAGGTGCTGGTGGAGCAGTGGATCCACGGCCCGGAGTTCACCATCGCGGTACTCCGCGGCCAGGTGCTGCCGCCGATCGCCTTGGGTACGCCGCACGTGTTCTACGACTACGACGCCAAGTACATCGCCAATGACACCCAGTACCGCATCCCGTGCGGGCTGGATAGCGTCAAGGAACAAGAGCTGATCGACCTGACCGCGCGCGCCTGCAATGCCATTGGCATCGAGGGCTGGGGGCGGTTGGACGTGATGCAGGACGAGCAGGGCCGGTTCTGGCTGCTCGAAGTCAACACTGCACCGGGCATGACAGATCATAGCCTGGTGCCCATGGCGGCCCGCGCGGCTGGCCTGGACTTCCAGCAACTGGTGCTGGCAATCCTGGCCGAAAGCGTGGCGACGCGAGGCTAATAACCATGCAAGGCGCAATGATACGTCAGCAGCAACCCGTTACCGGCCGTAGCAAGCCGGTGCCGCGTGGTGCCAGCCGGCTGGTGGCCGACGAGCCCGTATCGGCGCGCCTGCCTCGGCCAAGCCTGGGCGGCCTCAAGCGCTTGCTGTGGCCGGTGTTGTTGGTGGCGGCCGGCTTTGGTGCCTACGAGGGCGCTGTTCGCCTGATGCCGTACGCCGACCGCCCGATCACCAAGATCGATGTGCAGGGCGACCTCAGCTACATCAGCCAGCAGTCGGTGCAGCAGCGTATCGCACCCTATGTGGCGGCGAGCTTCTTCAGCGTCGACCTGCCGGCGATGCGGGCCGAGCTCGAGCAGATGCCGTGGATTGCCCACGCCGAAGTGCGCCGGGTGTGGCCCGATGAGGTGGTAATCCGCCTTGAAGAGCAGCTGCCGGTTGCACGCTGGGGTGATGCAGCCCTGCTCAACAACCAGGGTCAGGCTTTTACCCCGCGCGAGCTGGCCAACTATGAGCACCTGCCACAGCTGGCCGGGCCGCAGCGTGCTCAGCAACAAGTCATGCAGCAGTATCAGGTATTGAGCCAGATGCTGCGCCCCTTGGGCTTTTCCATCGCTCGCCTGGAGCTGCGCGAGCGAGGCAGCTGGTTCCTGACCACCGGTGCAAGCAGTGCCGGGCCAGGCATCGAGTTGCTGCTGGGGCGCGATCATCTGGTGGAGAAGATGCGCCGTTTCATTGCCATTTACGACAAGACACTCAAAGACCAGATCACCACTATCGCCCGCATTGATCTGCGTTATTCCAACGGACTTGCCGTTGGTTGGCGGGAACCGATTGCACCGACGACGGCCCAACCCGCCGTTGCGAAGAATTAGAGAGAGGCAGGACCATGGCAAACGCGCATAGCGGCAAAATGATCGTCGGGCTGGACATTGGCACCTCCAAGGTGGTGGCGCTGGTGGGCGAAGTGGGCGAAGACGGCACGCTGGAAATCGTCGGGATCGGCACCCATCCGTCCCGCGGCCTGAAAAAAGGCGTGGTGGTGAACATCGAGTCCACCGTGCAGTCGATCCAGCGCGCCGTGGAAGAGGCGCAGCTGATGGCCGGCTGCCGTATCCACTCGGCGTTCGTCGGTGTGGCCGGTAATCATATCCGCAGCCTGAACTCCCACGGTATCGTCGCCATTCGCGACCGCGAGGTCAGCCTGGCCGACCTGGAGCGCGTACTCGACGCCGCCCAGGCCGTGGCGATTCCGGCCGACCAGCGCGTGCTGCACACCTTGCCGCAGGACTACGTGATCGACAACCAGGAAGGCGTGCGCGAGCCGCTGGGCATGTCTGGCGTGCGTCTGGAAGCCAAGGTTCACGTGGTCACTTGCGCGGTCAACGCCGCTCAGAACATCGAGAAGTGTGTGCGCCGCTGCGGCCTGGAAATCGACGATATCATCCTGGAACAGCTGGCTTCGGCCTACTCGGTACTGACCGATGATGAAAAAGAGCTGGGCGTGTGCCTGGTGGACATCGGTGGCGGCACCACCGACATCGCCATCTTCACTGAGGGCGCCATCCGCCACACGGCGGTCATCCCGATTGCTGGCGACCAAGTGACCAACGACATCGCCATGGCCCTGCGTACCCCGACCCAGTACGCCGAAGAAATCAAGATCCGCTACGCCTGTGCCCTGGCCAAACTGGCTGGCGCTGGCGAGACCATCAAGGTGCCGAGCGTGGGCGATCGCCCACCGCGCGAGCTGTCGCGCCAGGCCCTGGCCGAGGTGGTGGAGCCACGTTATGACGAGCTCTTCACCCTGATCCAGGCCGAACTGCGCCGCAGCGGCTACGAAGACCTGGTGCCCGCCGGCATCGTCCTCACCGGCGGCACCGCGAAGATGGAAGGTGCCGTGGAACTGGCCGAGGAAATCTTCCACATGCCGGTACGCCTGGGCGTGCCGCACAGCGTTCGGGGGCTGAGCGACGTGGTGCGCAACCCGATCTATTCCACTGGCGTGGGCTTGCTCACCTACGGCCTGCTGAAGCAGTCCGAGGACTTGGCCCTGACCGGTAACAGCAACAGCAGCAGCAACAGCTATGGCGATGAACCGAAGGCCCCAGTGCTTGAACGCTTCAAGAAGTGGGTCCAGGGCAACTTCTAAGTTTCAAAGCAGTAGTGGTAGGCGCAACAACTAGAGAACTGTAAGGAGAGGGAAAATGTTCGAGCTCGTAGACAACGTCCCGCAAAGCCCGGTCATCAAAGTGATCGGCGTAGGTGGTGGTGGCGGCAACGCCGTCAATCACATGGTCAAGAGCAGCATCGAAGGCGTGGAATTCATCTGCGCCAACACCGATGCCCAGGCGCTGAAAAACATTGGCGCGCGCACCATCCTGCAATTGGGCACTGGCGTGACCAAAGGCCTGGGTGCCGGTGCCAATCCGGAAGTCGGCCGTCAGGCCGCGCTGGAAGACCGTGAGCGCATCGCTGAAGTGCTGCAGGGCACCAACATGGTGTTCATCACCACTGGCATGGGCGGCGGTACCGGTACCGGTGCAGCGCCAATCATTGCCGAAGTGGCCAAGGAAATGGGTATCCTCACCGTCGCAGTGGTGACCCGTCCGTTCCCGTTCGAAGGCCGCAAGCGCATGCAGATCGCCGATGAAGGCATCCGCATGCTGGCTGAAAGCGTCGACTCGTTGATCACCATCCCCAACGAGAAGCTGCTGACCATCCTGGGCAAGGATGCCAGCCTGCTGTCCGCCTTCGCCAAGGCTGACGATGTACTGGCCGGTGCCGTACGCGGTATCTCCGACATCATCAAGCGCCCAGGCATGATCAACGTCGACTTCGCCGACGTGCGTACCGTGATGGGTGAAATGGGCATGGCCATGATGGGTACTGGCTGCGCCAGCGGCCCGAACCGTGCACGCGAAGCCACCGAGGCAGCTATCCGTAACCCGCTGCTGGAAGACGTCAACCTGCAGGGCGCCCGCGGTATCCTGGTGAACATCACCGCAGGCCCGGACCTGTCGCTGGGTGAGTACTCCGACGTAGGTAGCATCATCGAAGCCTTCGCCTCCGACCACGCGATGGTCAAGGTCGGCACCGTGATCGACCCGGACATGCGTGACGAACTGCACGTGACCGTGGTGGCTACTGGCCTGGGCGCGCGCATCGAGAAGCCTGTGAAGGTGGTCGACAACACCCTGCAGACTGCCCAGCAGGCGTACGAAGCATCCAATCCTGCGCCGGTGCGCCAGGAGCAGCCAGCGGTCAACTACCGTGACCTGGAGCGCCCGACCGTCATGCGCAACCAGGCGCATGCAGGTGCTGCCGCAGCCGCTAAACTGAACCCTCAGGATGACCTGGACTACCTCGATATCCCGGCATTCCTGCGTCGTCAGGCTGATTAATGGAATTTATCAGGGGTATAAAGGTGATTGGTATTCATCAAAGGTTGGGTCTGTTATCATCCTCAGCCTTTGTTGATACCTGTTCGCAATTTGCGCTGAAGCGGCCAATGCCATGATTAAACAACGCACCCTGAAGAATACCATCCGTGCCACAGGTGTCGGTCTGCACTCCGGGGAGAAGGTTTACCTGACCCTCAAACCTGCACCTGTTGACACCGGCATCGTCTTCCGCCGCGCCGACCTCGATCCTGTGGTCGAGATCCCTGCGCGTGCGGCCAACGTCGGCGAGACAACCATGTCGACGACGTTGGTCAACGGTGACGTCAAGGTCGATACGGTCGAGCACCTGCTCTCCGCCATGGCGGGCCTGGGCATCGATAACGCCTACGTCGAGCTCTCCGCCTCGGAAGTGCCGATCATGGATGGCAGCGCCGGTCCTTTTGTATTCCTGATTCAGTCTGCCGGCCTGGAAGAACAGGACGCAGCCAAGAAGTTCATCCGCATCCTGCGTGAGGTAACCGTGGAAGAGGGCGACAAGCGCGCCACGTTCCTGCCTTTCGAAGGTTTCAAGGTGAGCTTCGAGATCGATTTCGATCACCCGGTGCTTCGCAACCGGACCCAGAGCGCCAGCGTCGACTTTTCCAGCACCTCGTTCGTGAAGGAAGTCAGCCGCGCGCGTACTTTTGGCTTCATGCGTGACATCGAGTACCTGCGCAAGCACAACCTTGCGTTGGGTGGCAGTGTCGAGAACGCCATCGTGGTCGATGAGGACGGCGTGCTCAACGAAGACGGCCTTCGTTACGAAGACGAATTCGTCAAGCACAAGATCCTCGACGCCATCGGCGATCTGTACCTGCTGGGCAACAGCCTGATCGGCGAGTTCAAGGGCTTCAAGTCCGGCCACGCGCTGAACAACCAGCTGTTGCGCAAGCTGATTGCTGAAACCGATGCCTGGGAAGTGGTCACTTTCGAAGATGCCAGTACGGCACCGATCTCGTACATGCGCCCTGTTGCGGCCGTGTAAGTTCGAACACTCTCTAGTTCATTAAGGCCACCTTCGGGTGGCCTTTTTTTATGGCTTGTCCTGAGCGTGGGCGGCCAACCGTTCCAGTGCTGCGCGCAGTTTGGGGTCGGCAATGCCCTCGGCGGTGTCGCGCAGGCTCTCGGCCGCGCTGTTCGAAAGCTCGGCAGCATGCCCGCCACGCTTGGCCGGCACCAGCGGCGGCTGCACTTTGTACAGGATGCGCCTGAGGTTGCCGAATGCTTCCATGGCCTGCAGTGCCGCCAGCAAACGTTTCTGCTGGTAGCGCAGCCGGGTTGCCCAGTGGCCGTCGGTTACCACCAGCAACAAAGTGCCATCGCGCCAGGACGCCACATGGCAGTGCTCGCGGGCAGCCGGTTGCAACTGGCTTTCCAGCAGGCGCTGCAAGTGCTCCAGACGCTCGGCCTGGTTAAGCAGCAGGCGCAGCGGGCGAACCTGGCGCAGCAGGGCGGAGGGCGGCTGGGCGGGGGAGGGTTTATAGGCCATGGGGGCACGCGTGAGGTGACGTGGGCACAGTCTAACATCTCCGTTGCCTGTACCGGCCTCTTCGCGGGTGAACCCGCTCCTACAGGGTTATCAATACCTCGAGCGGGTTCACCCGCGAAGAGGCCGGCACCGGCAGCCAAAGACAAGACTGGTTCTCGATAGCTTTCATGTTGCCAAGCCTTGAACTCAGGGAAAATGCCCCTATCTAAAACAAGCCCCTGCCAAAACGCTGTATCAGCATCGTGGAAATCCACCACTTTCCTCACCATCGTTTCCGGGTAGAATGCTCGTTCGCATGCGGCCTATGGGCTGCACGGGCGACTCATGGGGCCGCCCTCCATCCCTACGTGTGGAAGATCCTGCCGATATGTTTGCGCCTTTGTTAAAAAAACTTTTTGGAAGCAAGAACGAGCGTGAAGTCAAACGCATGCTCAAGACGGTCAGTATCGTCAATGCCTTCGAAGAGAAGATGGTGGCCCTCTCCGACGAGCAACTGCGGGGCAAGACCGTAGAGTTCAAGGAACGCCTGGCCAAAGGCGAGACACTGGACCAATTGCTGCCCGAAGCCTTCGCTGTGGCCCGCGAGGCCGGCAAGCGCGTAATGGGCATGCGCCATTTCGATGTGCAGTTGATCGGCGGCATGACCCTGCACGAGGGCATGATCGCAGAAATGCGCACCGGTGAAGGCAAGACCTTGGTCGGTACCCTGGCCGTTTACCTCAATGCATTGTCCGGCAAGGGCGTGCACGTGGTCACCGTCAACGACTACCTGGCGCGCCGTGACGCCAACTGGATGCGCCCGCTTTACGAATTCCTCGGTCTGTCGGTCGGTATCGTTTCGGCCTTCCAGCCGCCGGAAGAAAAGCGCGCCGCCTATGCCGCCGACATCACCTACGGCACCAACAACGAATTCGGTTTCGACTACCTGCGCGACAACATGGCGTTCAGCCAGGACGAGAAGTTCCAGCGTGAACTGAACTTCGCCGTGATCGACGAAGTCGACTCCATCCTCATCGACGAAGCGCGTACCCCGCTGATCATTTCCGGTCAGGCCGAGGACAGCTCCAAGCTGTACATCGAGATCAACCGCCTGATCCCGCGCCTCACCCAGCACATCGAAGAGGTCGAAGGCCAGGTCACCCAGGAAGGCCACTTCACCATCGACGAGAAGAGTCGCCAGGTGGAGCTGAACGAGGCCGGTCACCAGTTCATCGAAGAGATGCTGGCCCAGGCAGGCCTGCTCGCCGAAGGCGAGAGCCTGTACTCCGCGCACAACCTGGGCTTGCTGACACACGTCTACGCCGGTCTTCGTGCACACAAGCTGTTCCACCGCAACGTCGAGTACATCGTCCAGGACGGCCAGGTCCTGCTGATCGACGAACACACCGGCCGTACCATGCCGGGTCGTCGCCTGTCCGAGGGCCTGCACCAGGCCATCGAAGCGAAGGAGAACCTGAACATCCAGGCCGAGAGCCAGACCCTGGCTTCGACCACGTTCCAGAACTACTTCCGCCTGTACACCAAGCTGTCCGGCATGACCGGTACCGCTGACACCGAAGCGTTCGAGTTCCAGTCGATCTACGGCCTGAACGTGATGGTCATTCCGCCGAACAAGCCACTGGCGCGTAAGGACTACAACGACCTGGTGTACCTGACCGCTGACGAGAAATACGCCGCGATCATCGCCGACATCAAGGAAAGCATGAAGCTGGGCCGCCCGGTGCTGGTGGGTACCGCGACCATTGAAACTTCCGAGCACATGTCCAACCTCCTGAAAAAGGAAGGTATCGACCACAAAGTGCTCAACGCCAAGTATCACGAGAAGGAAGCCGAGATCATCGCGCAGGCAGGCGCGCCCGGTGCACTGACCATCGCCACCAACATGGCTGGCCGTGGTACTGACATCCTGCTGGGCGGTAACTGGGAAGCCGAAGTGGCTGCCCTGGAAAACCCGACCGCCGAGCAGATCGCCCAGATCAAGGCCGACTGGCAGAAGCGTCACCAGCAAGTGATCGAAACGGGTGGCCTGCATGTAATCGCTTCCGAGCGCCACGAGTCGCGCCGTATCGACAACCAGCTGCGTGGCCGCTCCGGTCGTCAGGGCGACCCGGGTTCCAGCCGCTTCTACCTGTCGCTGGAAGACAGCCTGATGCGCATCTTCGCCTCTGACCGGGTGAAGAACTTCATGAAGGCACTGGGCATGCAGTCGGGCGAGGCCATCGAGCACCGCATGGTCACCAACGCTATCGAGAAAGCCCAGCGCAAGGTCGAAGGCCGCAACTTCGACATTCGTAAGCAATTGCTCGAATATGACGACGTCGCCAACGAACAGCGCAAGGTGATCTACCACATGCGCAACAGCTTGCTGGCCGCCGAGAACATTGGTGACACCATCGTCGAATTCCGCAAGGAAGTACTGGACGCTACCATCAGCCAGCACATTCCGCCGCAGTCGCTGCCAGAGCAGTGGGACGTAGCCGGCCTGGAGGCTTCGCTGGCCAGCGATTTCGCCATCAAGTTGCCAATCCAGCAATGGCTCGACGAGGACGATCACCTCTACGAAGAGACCTTGCGCGAGAAGCTGCTGAGCGAGATCACCGCTGCCTACACCGAGAAGGAAGACCAGGCTGGTCTCGAAGCCCTGCGAACCTTCGAGAAGCAGATTCTGCTGCGCGTGCTGGACGACCTGTGGAAAGACCACCTGTCGACCATGGACCACCTGCGTCACGGTATTCACCTGCGTGGTTATGCGCAGAAGAACCCGAAGCAGGAGTACAAGCGCGAGTCGTTCAGCCTGTTCCAGGAGCTGTTGGAGTCGATCAAGCGCGACACCATCCGCGTGCTGTCGCACGTACAGGTTCGCCGCGAAGACCCGGCCGAAGAAGAAGCCCGCCTGCGCCGCGAGGCCGAAGAGCTGGCTAGCCGCATGCAATTCCAGCACGCCGCTGTATCGGGCCTGGAAAGTGAGCAACTGAGCGAGGAGGGGGCCGAAGTAGCGGTAGCCTCGGCGCCAGTACGCAATGACCAGAAGCTGGGCCGCAACGAGCCGTGCTGGTGCGGCTCGGGCAAGAAGTTCAAGCATTGCCATGGTCAGATCGAGTGATCTGAACCGTACGTTGTACAAGCCTGGGGCCGCTTTGCGGCCCTTTCGTGACACAAGGCCGCTCCCACAGGTACCGCGCTCGTCCATCAACGGGCGCGATCCTTGTGGGAGCGGCCTTGTGTCGCGATGGGGCGCGAAGCGGCCCCTTTTTCGAAATCATCGTTTTTTCTAGGAGCGCTCTAATGGCTGTTGGTCTTGGTCCTTTGCCCACCCTGCACCCGGTTCCGGGTTTTGAACTCGGTATCGCTTCTGCCGGTATCAAGCGCCCGGGGCGCAAGGATGTGGTGGTCATGCGCTGTGCCGAAGGCTCCAGCGTGGCGGGTGTGTTCACCCTCAACGCCTTCTGCGCCGCGCCGGTGATCCTGTCCAAGCAGCGTGTACAGGGCACCGTGCGCTACCTGCTGACCAACACAGGTAACGCCAACGCCGGCACCGGCGCGCCGGGCCTGGCCGCCGCCGAGCGTACCTGCGCCAAGCTGGCCGAACTGGCTGGCGTACCGGCCGAGTCGGTACTGCCGTTTTCCACCGGCGTGATCGGTGAGCCGCTGCCGGTCGAGAAGATCGAAGGCGCGCTGCAGGCCGCGCTCGACAACCTGTCGGAAAACAACTGGGCTGAGGCCGCTACCGGCATCATGACCACCGACACCCTGCCCAAGGGGGCCAGCCGCCAGTTCCAGCACGATGGCGTGACCGTTACCGTCACCGGCATCAGCAAGGGGGCTGGCATGATCCGCCCAAACATGGCGACCATGCTGGGCTACATCGCCACCGACGCCAAGGTGGCACCAAATGTTCTCAAGGACCTGATGCTGGACGGCGCCAACAAGTCGTTCAACCGCATCACTATCGATGGTGACACCTCGACCAACGATTGCTGCATGCTGATCGCTACCGGCAAGGCCGACCTGCCGGAAGTGACCGAAGCCAGCGGCGCACTCTTCGAAGCGTTGAAAAAGGCCGTGTTCGAAGTGTGCATGGAAGTGGCCCAGGCCATCGTCCGTGACGGCGAAGGCGCGACCAAGTTCGTGACCGTGCAGGTCAACGGTGGTGGCAACCACCAGGAGTGCCTGGACGTCGGCTACGCCGTGGCCCACTCGCCGCTGATCAAGACCGCGCTGTTCGCCTCCGACCCGAACTGGGGCCGTATCCTTGCCGCCGTAGGTCGTGCCGGTGTACCGGAGTTGGATGTGAGCCTGATCGATGTTTACCTGGACAACGTTTGCATTGCGAGCCAAGGCGGCCGCAGCCCGAGCTATACCGAGGCGCAGGGTTCGGCAGTGATGGCCCAGGAAGAGATCACCATCCGAATCGAACTGGGCCGTGGCCAGTGCAGCGAAACCATCTGGACGACCGACCTGTCCCACGAGTACGTGAAGATCAACGCCGAGTACCGTACCTGATCTACTGATCCGAAAGCCTCTTCGCGGGCACGCCCGCTCCCACAGGTGTTGCAATGCCTGCAGGAGCGGTGCGGTCCCTGTAGGAGCGGGCTTGCCCGCGAAAGGCCGCGCAGCGGCCTGCGGGTTTTGCAATACAAACCTGATGGAGCCGAACCATGAGCTATCACCTGATCATCGGCGACAAGCTGTACTCCTCCTGGTCGCTGCGTGGCGCCCTGGCCCTCGAGCTGGCTGGCATGCCCTACGAAGAAACCCTGATCAAGCTGAACCAGCCTGATACCCGTCAGCGCATTCTCGCCTACTCCGCCACCGGCAAGGTACCGCTGCTCAAGACCGAGCACGGTGTGATCGCGGACTCGCTGGCCATTGCCGAATACCTCAACGAACGCCACCCCGAAGCCCAGCTGTGGCCTGCCGATGTGACGGCGCGAGCCCAGGCCCGTTCGGCCTGTGCGCAGATGCATAGCGGCTTTTTTGCCCTGCGCGGCGCCATGCCGTTCGACTTGTCGCGCGACCAGGCGCTGGACAGCGTGCCGCTGGACGTGCAAATCGACATCGACCGTATCGTTGCGCTGTGGTCCGAATGCCGTCTGGTGGCCAAGGACAGCGGCCCGTTCCTGTTCGGCAAGGCAAGCCTGGCCGATGCCTTCTTTGCCCCGGTGGCTGTGCGGCTGCGTACCTACCGCGTAGAAGTCCCCGCTGAGGCGGCAGCCTACATCGAGACCATTTATCAGTGGCCAGCCTTCCAGGCATGGCAACAGGCAGGCCTGGAGGAGCGTGAAGCGTGAAACGGATTCATGTAGTAGCGGCCGTCATTCGCGGTGCTGATGGCCGTATTCTGATCGCACGTCGTGCCGATACCCAGCACCAGGGCGGCTTGTGGGAGTTCCCCGGTGGCAAGGTGGAGGAAGGCGAGAGCGTCGAAGCGGCGCTTGCCCGCGAGTTGCGCGAGGAGCTGGGCATTGAGGTAACCCGGTCGCGTGCGCTGATCAAGGTCAGCCATGACTACCCGGACAAGCAGGTGTTGCTGGATGTGCGCGAGGTCGAAGCGTTCACTGGCGAACCCCATGGTGCCGAAGGCCAGCCGCTGGAGTGGGTTGCCCCGCGCGATTTGCCGCAGTACGAATTCCCCGAGGCCAACAAGCCGATCGTCGCCGCTGCGCGCCTGCCGGACCAGTACCTGATCACCCCGGATGGCCTGGAGGTGCCGCAGCTGCTCAAGGGCATCCAGAAGGCGGTGGCCAACGGCATTCGCCTTATCCAGTTGCGTGCTCCGGACATGTACGACCCCAAGTACCGCGACGTGGCGGTGGATGCGGTCGGGCTGTGTGCGGGCAAGGCACAGTTGATGCTTAAAGGGCCACTGGAATGGCTGGGTGATTTCCCGGCGGCCGGTTGGCACCTGACGGCCGCGCAACTGCGCAAGTACGCTGCCAGGGGGCGGCCGTTCCCCAAGGAACGCTGGTTGGCCGCGTCCTGCCACAGTGCCGAGGAGCTGGCGCTGGCTGAGCAGATGGGCGTGGACTTTGTCACCCTGTCGCCAGTGCAGGCAACCCAGACTCATCCGGATGCGGTGCCGCTGGGCTGGGATGAGGCGCAGCGCGTGATTGCCGGGTTCAACAAACCGGTGTATCTGCTGGGTGGGGTAGGGCCGAGTGAGCGCGAGCAGGCCTGGGAAGCGGGGGCACAGGGTGTAGCCGGGATCCGGGCGTTCTGGCCCGAGGTTTGAGCCCCCTGTAACAGGGGCCGCTGCGGGGCCCATTCGCGGGCTTGCCCGCTCCCACAGGAAACTCACAAGCTTCAAGCCTGCTCGAAACCTGTGGGAGCGGGCAAGCCCGCGAATGGGCTGCAAAGCAGCCCCAGAAGTATCAGCCTTTGGGTTTCTCGGCGGGCTGCCACAAAACCTCAGCCACCCCCTGGCGCCGCCCGATGATCCGCGCCGCCACGAACAATAGATCGGAAAGCCGGTTGATATACGTCATCCCAACGCCTTCCAGTGGCTCCACGGCATTCAACTGCTGACACCGACGCTCTGCACTGCGCGCCAGGCTGCGGCACACATGCGCCTGCGCCACCAGCGCCGAACCACTGGGCAGAATGAAGTTCTTCAGCGGCCCCAGCTCTTCGTTCCACACATCGATAACCGCCTCCAGGCGTTCCACTTCCGCCAGGTTCAACGCCTGGTAACTGGGCATCGCCAGCTCGCCACCCAGGTCGAACAAGCGGTGCTGACACGGCGCCAGCACTGTGGTCACTTCATTCAGCCCATGCTCGGCAAGTTCCGCCAGCAGCAACCCCAACTGGCTGTTCAGGCTGTCCACCTCGCCAATCGCTTCAATCCGCGGGTGGTCCTTGGGCACCCGACGGCCGTCGCCCAGGCCGGTTTCGCCTTTGTCGCCGGTGCGGGTATAGATTTTCGAAAGGCGGTAGCCCATATCATTGCTCCGTTCTGGTCGGCGCCGCCGCTGTCGGCTGGCTGAGGGGCAGGCGCAGGGTAAAGCAGGTGCCCTGGCCTGGCGTGGATTGCACTTCCATCTGCCCCTTGTGGTTATTGGTGATGATGAAGTACGAGACTGACAGGCCCAGCCCGGTGCCCTGGCCGATTTCCTTGGTGGTGAAGAACGGCTCGAAGGTGCGCTTGCGCACTGCCTCGGGCATGCCGACGCCGTTGTCCTCGACCTGGATTTCCGCCCATGGCGGGTTCAGCCGTGTGCGCAGTGTGATGCGCCCGGGCTCGCTGGGTTGCGGGCGTTGGTGGATGGCCTGGGCTGCGTTCTTCAGCAAGTTGAGCAGTACTTGTTCCAGCTCGTTGGCGGTGCAGGGCACCGGCCCCAGGTCGGGGTCGAACTGGCGCACGATGGCTTGACCCTTGAAGTCGAAGCCGATGGCCAGGTCGAAGTCATTGCCGGCAATTTCAAGCGCCTGATCAATCAGTGCCGGCAGCTCGCATGGCACCAGTTGGCGGTTACTGCGGCGGCTGAAGCTGAGCATGTGGGTGACGATCTTCGCCGCGCGGGCTCCGGCCTGCTGAATGCCGTCTAGCAGTTGCGGCACCTCGCGGCTGTCCAGATAGCGGTTGATCGTGGCCAGGTCGATGCCCAGCTCTTCGGCCTGTTCCTGGTTGCGCGGCAGGTCGGACGACAGGCGCCGGCGAATGTTCTGCACGTTGTGCAGGATAGCGCCCAGCGGGTTGTTGATTTCATGCGCCATGCCGGCAGCCAGGCCACCGACCGAGAGCATTTTTTCCGACTGCACCATCATCTCTTCCAATGACAGACGCTGGGTGATGTCGTCGATACGAATGACCACGCCGCGCCCACCGCCGCCGGTCAGTGGGTAGAAGGTCAGGGCGTAGTGGCGCAGGTCGTCGCCCTTGGGCCAGGTTACCCGCTCGATCTTCGCCACTCGATGCTTTTCCACGGTTTCCTTCAGCTGCGGGAGGAACGGCTTCAGCGGCTCGAACGCAATGAACACCGGCTGGTTGAGTGCCTCGTCCAGTGGCGTGCCGGAAAGCACCGTAGCTTCGTGGTTCCATTGGGTCACGTAAAGCTGTTCGTCGAGGGCAATCAGTGCCGAGGGCATCGAGTCGATGATGCTGTTGAGGTAGTTCTGGAAACCGGTGAGTTTTTTCTCGATCTTGCTGCGTACCTGCACTTCCAGTTCCAGCTTGCGGTTGGTGTGGCGGGTTTCCTCGGCAAGGCCCTGAGCCTGGTCGTAGGCGCTCTGGAACTCATCGCGGGCGCTCTTGAGCTGCTGCTCACGGGCCTCGATGCGCGACAGCATGGTGTTGAAGGCCTCGGCCAGGCTGCCGATTTCATCGTCGTTGCCGCGCTGGGCGCGCAAGGCGTAGCTCTCTTCGCGGGTAACCTGACGGCTGAGTTCCTCAAGCTGGTTGATCGGTTGTGTGATCAGGCGCTTGATCTGCCGGGCGATGACGATCCATAGCAGGACACTGAATACCAGGATGCCCAGGCTGGCGCTGAGTGTGCCGGTGTAGAAGGCCATGGGCAGTTCGCTGCTGGCTACCAGTAGCAAGTGTGCCGGTGGGTTGGCATCGCGGGGGATGCGGATCAACTGAGTGCTGCGAAACTCCATCAGGCGCCAGCCGTCGATGTTTCGAAAACGCTTGGGCAGGGCCAGCGGCTCGCCGTGCTGCAACTGCGCCAGCATCCGCCCATCGCCACCGTAGACGGCGGCGGCACGCAGCGGTGTGTAATTGTCCAGTTCCTTGAGCAGGGCATTGGCAGTGTCCGGGGTGTCGCCGGCGCGGGCTGCAAGCTGTGGATTGGCTACCAGTCGGCCGATGGTCTGCAGAGCCTGCGGCGCCATGCTTTCCTGGGTGATCCAGTAGGCGGCGCTGATGAAAGTGAGGTTGGCCACCAGCAAGATGGTCACCAGCAATACCAGCAGGGCCGCCAGCAGCTTCTGCCCGACCGGGAGGTTTTCCAGGCGTTGGCGCAAGGTCATGGGCAAGGCAATGTCCGTATCCGGTTGAAGGGGCGCGTCAGTCGCAGGGCAAACCACGCACGCGCAGGTTTTCGACCAAGCGCTGCAGCAGGTGTTCCAGCTGCGGCAGTTGCAGGCCATGACGGGTGGCTGCGCGGCAAGCATGGCCGAGCAGGTAGTGCAACTCGGTGCGCCGTCCTGCATGCACGTCCTGGTACATGGAAGAGTAGTTGCCTGCGGTGGCCAGGATTACCCGCTGCACTTCTTCGTCCAGCCCCTCGGCTGCTTGCGGCTGGCCGCAACGGTGCAGCAGCCGGGCCAGCTCGACGCACAGGGCCTGAACTTCACCCAGGTGTCCCAGCAGCCCGCCATTCTGGCAATCGTGAAGCACGGTCAGCGGGTTGATGGCGCAATTGAGCGCCAGCTTGCGCCACAGGCGGGTGAGTATGTCCACTGTCCATTCAGCGGGGATACCGGCTTCGTGCAGGTCATCGAACCACGTAGGGATCATGGGGTTACGTGGGTCGCCCAGCCAGTTGAAGCCATGGCCGGCAAAGCGCACCTGCCAGTCCCCCTCGCGGAAGGCGCCTTCGGTGCTGGAGACGAAGATGCAGCGAGCGTGCGGCACCAGGTCGGCGACCTCATCCTGGCTGCCCAGGCCATTCTGCAACAGCAGCACTTCGGCGCTCTCGGCCAGCCGCGGCGCTACACCGGCAATCGCCGGGGCAGCGTCATAGGCTTTGCAGGCCACCAGCAGGCGGTGGATCGGGCCTTGCGCCTGCGCGGTTTCTGCAGGTATGGCGTAGTGCCGGGTTTGCTCTTGCTCGACCAAAGTCAGGCCGCCAGCCTGCTGATAAGCCTGCAACCGTTGCCCATCACGCAGGATCAGGCGCACAGCCTTGCCTGCGCGTGCCAGTCGGCAGGCCCACAGACTGCCCAGGCTACCGGCGCCGAGAATATGCCAGGTGCTGCTCATATGCGTTTCGCAACCCGTTATAATGAGCCCGCATTTTAACCTTCAAACCCAGCGCGCTCCATCTTCAGCCTGAGCGCGCTTTTATTTTGGGAGAACCACCATGCCTTCGTTCGACGTGGTATCGGAACTGGACAAGCACGAAGTGCAGAACGCGGTCGACAACGCCATCAAGGACCTGGACCGCCGCTACGACCTCAAGGGCAAAGGCACCTTCGAGTTCAAGGACAAAGAGCAGACCGTGATGCTCACCGCGGAGGAAGAGTTCCAGCTCGAGGCGATGCTGGAAATCCTGCGCCTGGCGCTGGTCAAGCGCAAGATCGACGTGAAGTGCCTGGAAACCAAGGACCCTTACGCCTCCGGCAAGGAAAAGAAACAGGAAGCCAAGTTCCGCGAAGGCATCGACAAGGACCTGGCGAAAAAGATCGTTGCCACCATCAAGGATGGCAAGCTGAAAGTACAGGCCGCCATCCAGGGTGAGCAGGTACGGGTAACCGGCAAGAAGCGTGACGACCTGCAGGAAGCCATTGCCCTGCTGCGCACCAAGGAATTCGACATGCCGCTGCAGTTCAACAACTTCCGCGACTGATGTGGGGGTGGCCCGGAACCCCGATGGCCAAATGATGTCCATGGGGGCCGGGGTTGCGTAATAACACGCGCGGCCTGTTCTACCGTGTACTTGCCGCTCGGCATCAGGAGATGAATATGGATTTGAACGCTGAGGTCGATCAGCTCGTCCGCCAATCCCAGACGTGGATCCCTTTGATCATGGAATACGGCAGCCGTGTGCTGCTGGCACTGCTGACCCTGGCGGTTGGCTGGTGGATCATCAACAAGGTCAGCGCCCGCCTCGGCAAGCTGGTTGGCCTGCGCAACGCCGACCTGGCGCTGCAGGGCTTCATCAGCTCTCTGGCGAACATCGTGCTGAAGGTGCTGCTATTGGTCAGCGTGGCCTCGATGATCGGCATCGAGACCACCTCGTTCGTCGCAGCCATCGGTGCCGCAGGCCTGGCCATCGGCCTGGCCTTGCAGGGCAGCCTGGCGAACTTCGCCGGTGGTGTGCTGATTCTGATGTTCCGCCCGTTCCGTATCGGCGACTGGATCGAGGCGCAAGGCGTTGCCGGCACCGTCGACAGTATCCAGATCTTCCACACCGTGCTGCGCACCAGTGACAACAAGACGGTCATCATGCCTAATGGCAGCCTGTCCAACGGCATCATTACCAACACCAACCGCCAGCCGACGCGCAAGGTGGTGTTCGATGTGGGCGTTGACTACGAGGCCGACCTGCAGACGGCCCGCAATGTGTTGCTGGAGCTGGCAAAGGACCCACGTGTTCTGCAAGACCCGGCACCGCAGGCGGTCGTGTCGACGCTGGGTGACAGCTCGATCACCGTATCGCTGCGCTTGTGGACCAAGACCTCCGATTACTGGGACGTGATGTTCATGCTCAACGAGTATGCGCGTGACCGGTTGAAGGCCGAAGGGATCGACATTCCGTTTCCGCAGCGGGTTATTCGCGTGGTGCAGGAGACTGCAACGCAGTAATACCGCGTCAAAGCCGGGGCCGCAAAGCGGCCCCGACTTTTTTCCTACCCTGATTACACTTGTTCACAGCAATTTCCAACAATTTCTGGCATATACCCTGACCCCGCCTGCCACACCCGATATGCCATCATGAAACCACTGCTGTATATCACCCCTCTGCGCGCCTTGCTGTTCGGCCTGACCCTGGCCCTGTTCGAACTGCTGACCTACCTGGCCAGCGACGCGGTCATGCCGGCCATGCCGGTCGTGGTCGGCGACCTCGACGCCAGCCCTGAATACATACCCCATGCCCTCAACCTGTACCTGTTGGGGGGCGTGGTACTGCAATGGCTGATCGGCCCGCTGGCCGACCGCTATGGACGGCGCCCGCTGCTGCTGGTCGGTTGCGCATTCTTTGGCCTGGCCTGCCTGGCCACCTTCTGGGTTCAGGACATCGGCCTGTTTAACCTGTTGCGCCTGTTGCAGGGTATTGGCCTGGGCTTTGTGGTCACTGTCAGCTACCCGGCCCTGAACGAGGCTTTCAGCGAGGCTGATGCCGTACGCATGATGGCCCTGTTGGCCAACATCGCCTTGCTGTCGCCCCTGCTCGGGCCGCTGGTGGGCACCTTGCTGCTGCAATGGCTGGACTGGCGCTGGCTGTTCGTGGCGTTCGCCATCGGCGCAGTGCTGGCCTGGCTGCTGCTGTACCGCCTGATGCCGGAAACCCTGGGCGTGGAGCGCCGTGACGGCTCGCGGCTGGCGTTCACGCCGATTCACCTGCTGCCACTGTTGGCGGGCTATGGCCAGTTGCTGGCCAACCGACGCTTCGTTGCAGGGAGCGCCGCCCTTGGGTTGGTCGGCTTACCGCTGATTGGCTGGATCGGCCTGTCGCCGGTGCTGCTGATTCACGATGAGGGGTTGAGTACCCTGGAGTATGCCTTGTGGCAGTTGCCGGTGTTTGGCGGGCTGATCCTCGGTAACCTGATCATCAACCGTATTGCTGATCGCTACCCACTGCCAGCCTTGGTGCGTGGCGCGCTCTGGCCATACCTGGCCGGCCTGTGCCTTATGGTGCTGGCGACCTGGTACTGGTCGAGCGTGACCAGTGTGGTGGCCGGCATGTCGCTGTACGCGCTGGGGTTGGGCGTGGCCAATGCGGTGCTGTACCGCATGACGCTGTTCTCCAGTGAACAGAGCAAGGGTCTAGTTTCGGCCATGCTGGGGATGATCACCATTGCCCTGCTTGGGCTCGGCGGGGCGCTGCTGGCGATGATTGGCGCTGGTGCCAGCTTGCTGCATTTTGCCCTGGCGGCGAGCGTGGCGGGGGCGTTGGCGCTGTGGCCGCTGTGGTTTGTGGTGGGTGGGCGGCCTGGGGAAGGGGCTGTAGCTCGATAATCGGTATTGCCTGTGCCGGCCTCTTCGCGGGTGAACCCGCTCCTACAAGGCGACGCGGCCCGGCCTCTTTGCGGGTGAACCCGCTCCTACAAGGCGATGAGGCCCGGCCTCTTCGCGGGTAAACCCGCTCCTACAAGGCGACGCGGCCCGGTGTAGGAGCGGGTTCACCCGCGAAGAGGCCTGCACAGGCAACACAAACCTTCAGGGCCGTTCAGCCGCTGAGTGTTCCTCTGCCACCGGCGTCCCCCGCCCGGCCTCCTGACGCCACTGCAGGGCAATCAGAATCAGCGTAGGCACCCCTAGCAGAGCGGTGATCAGGAAGAAGTCGTGGTAGCCGAACTTCTCCACCATAACGCCTGAATACCCGCCGATCAGCCGTGGCAACAGCAGCATGATCGAACTGAGCAGCGCGTACTGGGTCGCCGAGAACTTCAGGTTGGTCAGGCTTGACAGGTAGGCCACAAAGGCCGAGGTAGCCATGCCGGAACTGAAGTTGTCCAGTGAGATGGTCACCACCAGCATTTCCAGGTTCGGACCCATGTCAGCCAGCATCAGGAACAGGATGTTGGTGCCGGCAGAAGCTACGCCGCCGATGAACAGGATGGGCATGATGCCGAAACGCACGATCAGCAGGCCCCCAACTCCGGCGCCTACCAGGGTCATGATCAGACCGAAGATCTTGCTGACGCTGGCAATCTGGTCCTTGGTGAAGCCCATGTCGATATAGAACACGTTGGCCATCACCCCCATCACCGTGTCCGACATGCGATAGGTGGCGATCAGGCCTAGCAGCAGCAGAGCCTGCCAGCGGTAGCGGGTTATAAAGTCGTTGATCGGAGTCAGCACGGGGGCCAGGCCGCGACGGCCAAGGCTCGACAGGCATGCCCAGGACAGCAGCACGTAGAGGATCAGGCGCAGGAAGGCGCGGTCTTCCAGCAGCAGGTCGAGCGGCGTGGCATCACCGGAGATCACGCTGGACCAGCCGGTGTTGAACATCTGGGTGAAGCTGGCCGGTACCGAGACCAGCAGGATGATCAGCACGAACACCGAGGCCATCTGATGCACCAGCCCGTAGCGCGCTGCCGACAGCTGCGTGCGCATGGGCACTGGCGGTTCGCGCATGACCAAGGTGGTGAACAGGGCGGGCAGCATCATCACCCCGAACATCACGTACGTGCCGGCCCAGGCCTTGTGCAGGTAGCTGAAGCCGGTAGAGCCGAACCACTCGGCGAAGAATAGGGCACCGGCCGTGGCGAGCAAGGCAGCTACCCGATAACCGGCCATGTAGCTGGCAGCGAGCGCGGCCTGGCGCTGGTCGTCAGCGATTTCCAGGCGGTAGGCGTCGACAGCGATGTCCTGGGTAGCCGAGGCGAAGGCCACCAGTACGGCCATGGCAATCAGCCAGGAGAGGTGTTGTTGCGGGTCGCACAGGCTCATGCCGACCAGCCCGATTACCACCAGCGCTTGCGACAACAGCAGCCACGAACGCCGGCGCCCGAGGCCGCCAAGCAACGGCAGGCGCCATTGGTCGAGCAGCGGTGACCAGACCCACTTGAAGGCGTAGGCCAAGCCAATCAGGCTGGCATAACCGATGGTTTCACGGGCAACGCCGGCTTCGCGCAACCATACCGACAGGGTCGAGAACACCAGCATGTACGGCAGGCCGGCGGCGAAACCGAGTAGCAAAAGTACCAAGGTTGACGGGCTGGCATAGGCAGCAAGCGCAGCGCGCCAGGTTTTACGGGGCATGGGCCAACATCTGCCTCAAGTTTTCGAAAACAAAGCGCGCACTCTAACCGCTGTGCTCCATTGGGCGCCAGCCATGGCGCGTCATATCCACACGATTGTTGCTTACATTCACACCTTCCCCGCGTAACCGCGCCCGTTGCTCATCGCCTGACGGGGTACCCAGCGCCAGGCTCAGCCGGCCACCCGCGCCGAGCACCCGATGCCAAGGCAGGCGAGTGTCTGCAGGCAACTGCCCCAGAGTGCGCCCAACCCAGCGCGCCGCACGGCCAAGCCCAGCCAGTTCGGCCAGTTGGCCATAGCTCACCACCTTGCCGGGTGGTACTTGGCCAAGTACGGAATACAGCGCCGTTCGTCGGCCCTCGGCCGAATCAAGGGCGTGCTCATATCCATCAGACATCTCGCCCGCCTTGGGCTGCAGATGAAACCGGACCGGTGGTCCGGCAAATGAGAGTTGAACTCAACGGAATGCTCCCGGTCTGTCCTTGCTCTGGTGGTCGGTATCTGGATAATGCCCGGCTTTTTCGTCAAATCGAACCCATAGTCCGCAAATAAAGCCTGTTTATGAATTCTAGATCCTTGTTGTGCCTTCTTGCTGTTTCCCTGTGTGCCTCTCCGGTGTTCGCCGACACTGTGTGGATGAAGAACGGTGACCGGCTGAGTGGCAAGATCAAGGTCTTCGACGGCGGCAAGCTGCTGCTGGAAACCCCTTATGGCGGGTCCATCGCCCTGGACTGGAAACAGGTCCAGACGCTGGAAAGCGATCAGGAGATGCTGGTCAAGCAGGACGCCTACAGCGGAGAGAAAGCCAAGTCACTCAAGGCCGCCGAGCCAGGCAAGGTGACCTTGGCCAATGGCGAGGCACCGAAGACGGTGGAGCTGGCCAGTATCGAGCAGATCATGAAGCCCAGGCCGCTGGTCGAGGATTTCGTGTGGAAAGGCAATGTCGACGTGGCGCTGGACTACAAGCGCGCCGAGAACGACACCGACGATTATGACGTGGGCTTCAAGACCACTGCCCGCCATGGCCGCTGGCGGCACAACGCCGAGGGTGAGTACAACCGCGAGACCAAGGACGACGTCACCACCACCAACAACTGGAGCGCCGAGTACGCCCTGGACCGCTTCATGACCGAGAAGTGGTTCTGGCAGGGGCGTGCGGAATACAAGCGCGATCACATCGAAGACCTGGCCCGCCAGCGCACCGTGGGTACCGGCCCGGGTTACCAGTTCTGGGACGATGAGCTGGGTGCGTTCTCGCTGGGCTCACTGATCAACCGCACTGATTTCGAGTATCGGGACGGCGGCAAGGATAATTTCTATTCTGCGGCCGTGAAGTGGGATTACACCCGCTACCTGATCGGCAAGAACGTGCAGCTGTTCACCAACGGCGAGTTCGCCAAGCCGCTGGGTGGCGTGGCCGACTACTCGCTGGATGCCGAGGTTGGCCTGCGCTACAAGGTCACCGAGTGGGCCTCGCTCAACCTCAAGGCAGAGAAGGATATCATCACGGGCACGCGTGAAAGTGACCTGGACAAGACACGCTATACCGCGGGCTTCGGCGTTACCTGGTAAGGCGTCTGGATGCAGGTCAGTGGCACAGGCAGCTGATAATGCTTATCTTGTCCCCAACCCGTCCGCCAGGAGCCGCCCTCAAGTGAGTACCAACGCCATCCGCCCCGCCCGGGAACTGCTGCTCAAGGAATACCGAGGCGTGCTTTCGACACATTCCAGGTCGATGCCTGGCTACCCCTTCGGTTCGGTCGTGCCGTACTGCCTGGACGCCCAGGGCACCCCGCTGATCCTGATCAGCCGCATTGCCCAGCACACCCACAACCTGCAGAAGGACCCCAAGTGTTCGCTGCTGGTGGGTGAGCGCGAGGCTGAAGATGTGCAGGCGGTAGGGCGGCTGACGGTGATGGCCGAAGCGCACAAGCTGGTCGACGAGGCCGTCATCGAGGCTGCCGCCGAACGCTATTACCGCTATTTCCCGGACGCAGCCAACTACCACAAGGCCCACGACTTCGATTTCTGGGTGCTGCAGCCGGTGCGCCACCGTTACATCGGCGGTTTCGGTGCGATCCACTGGCTTGACCATGTGACCTTGGCCAACCCGTTCGCCGGCAAGGCCGAGGGGAGCATGATCGAACACATGAACAGCGATCACACCAGTGCCATTGCCCACTACGTCGAATTGACCGGGTTGCCACAACATGTACCGGCGCAGATGGTCGGGGTAGACAGTGAAGGTATGCACCTGCGCATCGGCCAGGCAGTGCACTGGTTGCCTTTCCCGACTACTTGCAACACGCCGACACAAGTCCGCGAGGCCTTGGTTTTGCTGGCTCGTGCCGACAAATGGCCGCTCGTTATGCAAGCCGAGGGTTGAAATCCGGAGCGCAGGCATCCATCTGAGGTCTTATTGGAAGGTTATCTTCCGTCGAGGAACCCTTGATGCGTGCTTTTCTACTGCTGTTTCTGATTTTTCCTGTGCTGGAGCTGTTCGTCTTCGTGAAGGTCAGCGCGGCAATCGGTTTCTTTCCGGCGTTGCTGCTGATCATCGCCGGCTCCGCCTTGGGCGTATTGGTCATGCGGGTGGCCGGCCTGGCGACTGCATTGCGCGCCCGTGAAAGCCTGCAGCGCGGTGAATTGCCCGCCGAGGACATGTTCCAGGGCATGATGCTGGCGGTGGGTGGCGGCCTGTTGCTGCTGCCCGGCTTCATCAGCGACGTGCTGGGTGTGCTGTGCCTGCTGCCATTCACCCGCCGCCTGGCGGCGCGCAAGATGCGCGAGCGTGCCGAGGCCCAGGCCATGCGCCAGCGTGCATTCCAGGACGACCCCTTCCAGGCGCAGCCGCGTGATGGCGGCCACCGCCCGAACGTGATCGAAGGCGAGTACGAGCGCCGCGACAAGTAAAAAGGACCGGGGCCGCACAAGCGGCCCCGGTTTTTTTTGGCCTGATGAAAATTTTTCTATCTCGAGCCTTGTAATTGGATGTGGCGGCCTCATGTATGTGGTCACCGCAAGGTTTCTGGTGGCAACACCAGACATTACACAGGTGGTTCGCTCACAGCGGGCCACCCCCGGCAACGCCGGACAGCATCAAAACCGCCGGTGTCGAACCGGCCGATGAAAACCACAATTTGGGAGAGATCGACAATGAAACTTCGTCCTCTGCATGACCGCGTAGTCATCCGTCGCAGCGAAGAAGAATCGAAAACCGCTGGCGGTATCGTCCTGCCGGGTTCGGCCGCTGAAAAACCAAACCGCGGCGAAGTTGTAGCCGTCGGCACCGGTCGCGTCCTGGACAACGGCGAAGTTCGCGCGCTGGCCGTGAAAGTGGGTGACAAAGTGGTTTTCGGCCCGTACTCGGGCAGCAACACCGTGAAAGTCGATGGCGAAGACCTGTTGGTCATGGCCGAGAACGAAATCCTCGCCGTTGTCGAAGGCTGATTTCCCCCCGACTTCCCGTTACTCCAAAGTTTTTCAAGGATTAAACGATCATGGCTGCTAAAGACGTAAAATTTGGTGATTCCGCCCGTAAGAAAATGCTGGTTGGTGTCAACGTTCTGGCTGACGCGGTAAAAGCGACCCTGGGCCCGAAAGGCCGTAACGTGGTACTGGCCAAGAGCTTCGGCGCCCCGACCATCACCAAGGACGGCGTTTCCGTCGCCAAAGAAATCGAGCTGAAAGACGCTTTCGAAAACATGGGCGCCCAGCTGGTCAAGGAAGTTGCTTCCAAGGCCAACGACGCTGCCGGTGACGGCACCACCACCGCTACCGTTCTGGCTCAGGCCATCGTCAACGAAGGCCTGAAAGCCGTCGCTGCCGGCATGAACCCGATGGACCTGAAGCGCGGTATCGACAAGGCCACTGCTGCCGTCGTTGCCGAGCTGAAGAACCTGTCCAAGCCATGCGCCGACTCCAAGGCCATTGCCCAGGTTGGTACCATCTCTGCCAACTCCGACAACTCCATCGGTGAAATCATCGCCGAAGCCATGGAAAAAGTCGGTAAAGAAGGCGTGATCACCGTTGAAGAAGGCTCGGGCCTGGAAAACGAACTGTCCGTCGTAGAAGGCATGCAGTTCGACCGTGGCTACCTGTCGCCGTACTTCGTCAACAAGCCGGACACCATGGTTGCCGAGCTGGAAAGCCCGCTGCTGCTGCTGGTCGACAAGAAAATCTCCAACATCCGTGAGCTGCTGCCAGTTCTGGAAGCCGTTGCCAAGGCCGGCCGCCCACTGCTGATCGTTGCCGAGGACGTTGAAGGTGAAGCGCTGGCTACCCTGGTAGTCAACAACATGCGCGGCATCGTCAAGGTTGCTGCAGTCAAGGCTCCGGGCTTCGGCGATCGCCGCAAGGCCATGCTGCAGGACATCGCTGTCCTGACTGGCGGCCAGGTCATCTCCGAAGAAATCGGCCTGTCCCTGGAAACCGCTACCCTGGAGCACCTGGGTAACGCCAAGCGCGTCATCCTGTCCAAGGAAAACACCACCATCATCGACGGTGCTGGCGCTGACACCGAGATCGAAGCACGCGTCAAGCAGATCCGTGCCCAGATCGAAGAAACTTCCTCGGACTACGACCGTGAGAAGCTGCAAGAGCGTCTGGCCAAGCTGGCTGGCGGTGTTGCCGTGATCAAGGTGGGTGCCGGCACTGAAGTTGAAATGAAAGAGAAGAAAGCCCGCGTTGAAGACGCCCTGCACGCTACCCGTGCAGCCGTTGAAGAAGGCGTGGTGCCTGGCGGTGGTGTTGCCCTGGTTCGCGCCCTGGCAGCCATCGTCGACCTGAAAGGCGACAACGAAGACCAGAACGTCGGTATCGCGCTGCTGCGTCGCGCTGTTGAATCCCCGCTGCGCCAGATCACTGCCAACGCCGGTGATGAGCCAAGCGTGGTTGCTGACAAGGTCAAGCAAGGTTCGGGCAACTACGGCTACAACGCTGCTACCGGTGAATACGGCGACATGATCGAGATGGGCATCCTGGACCCAGCCAAGGTTACTCGCTCGGCGCTGCAAGCTGCTGCTTCGATCGGCGGTCTGATGATCACCACCGAAGCCATGGTTGCCGACCTGCCGGAAGACAAGCCAGCTGCTGGCATGCCTGATATGGGCGGCATGGGTGGCATGGGCGGCATGATGTAAGCCAGCCTTACCCCCTGCACCATCAAAAAGCCCCGGTTCGCGAGAACCGGGGCTTTTTTTTATTGCTTGTCGGGGCCTCTTCGCAGCACAAAGCTGCGCTTGAGCCTTGTGCTGTGAAAAGAGTGGATCAACCGACCAGCGGATCACCGACGTGCAGAATTTTC
Organism: Pseudomonas sp. 3HC3; assembly: GCF_044904505.1. Classification (NCBI taxonomy): domain Bacteria; kingdom Pseudomonadati; phylum Pseudomonadota; class Gammaproteobacteria; order Pseudomonadales; family Pseudomonadaceae; genus Pseudomonas; species Pseudomonas sp. 3HC3. The sequence continues at coordinate 303,467 of NZ_JADDRH010000003.1, read as the reverse complement.
ATGCCGTTGGTGCCACCGATGGTGTGGTAGCTGTCACCCTTGGTCAGGATCACCCAGTCACCTTGCTCCACCAGGCCACGTTTGAGCAGCTCGTCGACCGCTGCCTGGCTCACCTTGTCGGCCGGCAGCGCGGCCGGGTCGAAGGCAATCGGGTACACACCACGGAACATCGAGGCGCGCGCCTGGGTAGCGCGACGCGGCGACAGGGCGAAGATCGGTACATGCGAACGCAGGCGCGACATGATCAGCGGGGTGTAGCCGCTTTCGGTCAGGGCGATGATCGCCTTTACGCCCGGGAAGTGGTTGGCAGTGTACATGGCCGCCAAGGCGATGCTTTCGTCGCAGCGCTCGAAGGTGGTGTGCAGGCGATGGCTGGACTTCTGGCTGGTCGGGTGCTTTTCGGCACCCAGGCAGATGCGTGCCATGGCCTGGACCGCTTCGATCGGGTAGGAACCGGCGGCGCTTTCGGCCGACAGCATCACCGCATCGGTGTTGTCCAGCACGGCGTTGGCCACGTCGGACACTTCAGCGCGGGTCGGCATCGGGTTCTGGATCATCGACTCCATCATCTGGGTCGCCACGATCACTGCCTTGTTGTTGCGGCGGGCGTGCTGGATGATCTTCTTCTGGATGGCGATCAACTCGGCGTCGCCGATTTCCACGCCCAGGTCACCACGGGCGACCATCACTGCGTCGGAGGCGGCGATCAGCTTGTCGAGGGTCTCGTCATCGGCAACCGCTTCGGCGCGTTCGATCTTGGCCACCAGCCAGGCGCTGCCGCCGGCTTCGTCACGCAGCTTGCGCGCGTATTCCATGTCGCTGGCGTCACGGGGGAAGGACACGGCCAGGTAGTCCAGGTCCATCTCCGCAGCCAGTTTGATGTCGGCCTTGTCTTTTTCGGTCAGGGCCGGTGCGGTCAGGCCACCACCTTTACGGTTGATGCCTTTGTGGTCCGACAGCGGGCCACCGATGATCACCACGCAGTGCAGGGCGTCTGCAGTGGCGGTTTCGACGCGCATGACCACACGGCCATCGTCGAGCAGCAGTTCGTCACCAACGCCGCAGTCCTTGACCAGGTCGGGGTAGTCGATACCGACGATGTCCTGGTTGCCTTCGGTCAGCGGGTGGGCGGTGGAGAAGGTGAACTTGTCACCGATCTTCAGTTCGATGCGCTTGTTGGCGAACTTGGCGATGCGGATCTTCGGACCCTGCAGGTCGCCCAGCAGTGCAACATGACGGCCGTTCTTGGCGGCGATGTCACGAATCAGGCGCGCGCGGGCCTTGTGCTCGTCCGGCGTGCCGTGGGAGAAGTTCAGACGTGCCACGTCCAGGCCGGCGAGGATCAGTTGTTCGATCACTTCCGGCGAGTTGCTGGCGGGGCCAAGGGTGGCGACGATTTTGGTGCGGCGGATGCTCATGCACAGACTCCTATAGTGAAGCGCAGCGAAAGGCTACTCCTGAATCTCGCTGTAGTCATTGTTCCGTTGCACTACCTACGCCCAGGGCAGGGTGGCATTTGAACGGGGCAGGGTATCCTTGCAAAAGGGTGTGAAGATTTGCAGGCAAACGCCGATACACTGGCATCAAAGGAGATCCCCATGCGAGCCCTGATCGTTTTAGCCCTGGCCGCCAGCACCGTCGGCTGCACCCGCTGGTCCATGGACCACCACCTGAACAATGCCTACCGCGCCTACGACCGCGGCGATTGCGCACGGGTCATGCTCGAACTGTCGCAGGTTGATCGCACCAGTCGTGCCCGGCCGTTCATCCACCCCGAAGTGTCATTGCTGCGCGGCCAGTGTCTGGAACGCCAGGCGTTGTACGTGGATGCGGCGCAGACCTATCAGTACCTGATCCAGCAGTACCCGGGCAACGAATATGCCTATCGCGCCCGGGCGCGCCTGCAGACCCTGGAAAAACTCGGCCATTTGCGCGGTGCTGAAACAGCCGTGGCCAACCCGGTGACGACCGTACCTTGGCGCTAACACAAAGGTGTGGTTTATTTCACGAGATTTGCTGCGCGTGCTGCGCTAATCTGTAACTCAGTTGTTACAACAACCGCCAGTACCTTGTATTCCTGGCATCAGGTACGGAATACACTCGCGATCATGTTCAACAAGCGCCACATCGAACGTCATCAGCTACCTTGTGTCCTCAAGGTATTCAACCGCTTTACCGGTCAGGAGATCGGTCAGCTAGGCAATGCCTCTGAAAATGGCTTGATGGTCATCAGCCAGCTACCCGTGTTGGTCGGGCCCGATTACGAGCTGCAACTGCGCATGCCCCTGGCTGGCGGTGGGCACCAGTTCGTCAACCTCACTGCCAGTTGCCTGTGGTGCCGTGAGGACCAGACGCCTGGGCACTACGATTCGGGCTTCATGCTGCTGCAGTCTCCGCGCGAGTACGATGATTTCGTCCGTTCGTTGCGCGACTATTTCAGTTTCCGCCCCGCCAACGCTCCCGTCTGAACGTCCATTTTTCAGAATCGCGCTAGAATCGGGTCGACCTCGATACAGGACGACCCCGTGACCTCCAGCATTTTCTGGCACGACTATGAAACCACCGGCATCAACCCGCGCTGCGATAGGCCGCTGCAGGTGGCCGGCGTGCGCACTGACTTCGACCTCAACGAGATCGACGAGCCGATCAGCCTTTACTGCCGGCCGTCGGACGACATCCTGCCGCACCCTGCGGCCTGCCTGGTGACAGGCATCACGCCGCAACTGCTGGCGGAGCAGGGGCTGTGCGAAGCCGAGTTCATGACTCGTGTGCATGCCCAGCTGGCGCAACCGGGCACCTGTGGTGCTGGCTATAACACCCTGCGCTTCGACGATGAAGTGACCCGCTACAGCCTTTACCGCAACTTCTTCGATCCGTATGCCCGTGAATGGCAGGGAGGCAATAGCCGCTGGGACCTGATCGATATTGTGCGCACCGCCTATGCCCTGCGCCCGGAAGGCATTCAATGGCCACAACAGGACGGGCGCACCAGCCTGCGTCTGGAACTGCTGAGCAAGGCCAATGGCATTGACCACGGGCATGCCCACGAGGCGCTTTCCGACGTGCGGGCAACCATTGCCCTGGCTCGCCTGATTCGGCAGAAACAACCCAAGTTGTATGACTGGCTGTTTCAGCTGCGCAGCAAGCATAAAGTGATGGAGCAGATCCGTTTGTTGCAGCCACTGGTGCATATATCCGGGCGTTTTTCTGCGGCGCGCAATTACCTGGGTGTCGTATTGCCACTAGCCTGGCACCCGCGTAATCGCAATGCACTGATTGTCTGCGACCTGCATCAGGAAACCCTACCGTTACTGCGGGAAAGTGCTGAAGTTTTGCGTCAGCGCTTGTACACCCGGCATGATGAATTGGCCGAAGGTGAATTACCGGTACCGCTCAAATTGGTGCAGATCAATCGTTGCCCGGTAGTGGCGCCGCTGTCGGTATTGCGCCCGGTCGATCAACAACGGTTGGGCCTGGACTTGACGTTGTTACAATCGCGCGGCGAACAATTGGCCAATCAACAGGCGCAATGGCAGGAAAAGCTGGAGCACATCTATGGCAAGGACGAGTTCGCCCCGAGTGAGGACCCGGAACAGCAGTTGTATGATGGTTTTATAGGTGACCGCGACCGGCGCTTATGCGAGCAAGTTCGTGCGCTGGAACCGGCGCAGTTGAGCCGTGGCCACTGGATGTTCGATGATCCGCGTTTGCCTGAACTGTTTTTCCGCTATCGGGCGCGTAACTTCCCTGAATCCCTGACCCGCGAAGAGCGGCAACGTTGGTATGGCTTCTGTCAGCAACGCCTGAGCGACCCGCAGTGGGGCGCGCCGAATACCTTGGGCGACTTCGAACAGGCACGTCAGCAAGCCTGGGAGGGCGCCGACGAGGCGGGCAGGCGAGTGTTGGAGGCCTGGCAAATGCATGCTCGACAATTGCAAGAGAACTATTCAATCGGCTGATGGCAGGTAAACAAAAACGCCGGCAATGTGCCGGCGTTTTTGTTGTGCGAAGCAAGAGGGCGTATGCGGATAATCAGTCCAGCAGGGTTGCCCAGCTTTCAACCACGTCGCCGCCCCAAGTGGCTTTCCACTCTTTCAGGGTCTTGTGGTTGCCGCCTTTGGTTTCGATCACTTCACCGTTGTGCGGGTTCTTGTATTGCTTGACCTTGCGTGCACGCTTGGTGGCAGTAGTCTTGACCGAACCACGAGGTGCCTTGCTCAGTTTCGACTCTGGGTCGAGCAGGGCAATCACGTCGCGCAGCGACTTGGAGTACTCGCCCATCAGCGTGCGCAGTTTGCCTTCGAACTCCAGTTCTTTCTTCAGCTTGTCATCCTGCGACAGATTGGCCAGGCGGGCCTGAAGTTCCTTGATGGCTTCTTCGGTAGCGCGGTACTCGTTGATCAGGGACATGGAGTGTTCCTTAATGCGTGTTCAGAAATGTGTGGGCCAATAATAGACAGGCAATACTCGCAAGTAAACATAAGAATGGGCAATTAACTGTTAATTAAGCTGTGACAGCATTTCTCTACGTGAACAAAATTTTACATACGGCCCAGGCGATTCGTCATGTCTGTCAGACAGAGCCCCGCTGCGTTTTCGCGCCTGCATATGCCATCGTGGCTGCGAACAATACTGCGTTTTTTCTGGCGGGCCGCTAGAATAGGCGCCTTTGCGAAGTTCTGGAGTCTCATTCATGCGCACCTATCGTCTGGTGATCGCCTGCCCCGACCGTGTAGGCATCGTGGCGAAAGTCAGTAATTTCCTGGCCTTGTACAATGGCTGGATCAACGAAGCCAGCCACCACTCCGATGAGCAGAGCGGTTGGTTCTTCATGCGTCATGAAATCCGCGCTGAATCGCTGCCGTTCGGTATCGAAGCTTTCCGTGAAGCGTTTGCGCCGATCGCCGAAGAGTTCTCCATGACCTGGCGCATTACCGACTCGGCTCAGAAAAAACGCGTGGTATTGATGGCCAGCCGTGAGTCGCACTGCCTGGCAGACTTGCTGCACCGCTGGCACACCGATGAACTGGACTGCGAGATCCCTTGCGTGATTTCCAACCACAACGACCTGCGCAGCATGGTCGAGTGGCACGGTATTCCGTTCTTCCATGTACCGGTCGACCCCAAGGACAAGGCCCCGGCCTTTGCCGAAGTGTCGCGTCTGGTGCAGGAGCATGCCGCCGACGTCGTGGTACTGGCCCGCTACATGCAGATCCTGCCGCCACAGCTGTGCCGGGACTATGCCGAGAAGGTGATCAACATCCACCACAGCTTCCTGCCGTCGTTCGTTGGCGCCAAGCCTTACCACCAGGCTGCCCTGCGTGGCGTGAAGCTGATCGGCGCGACTTGCCACTACGTCACCGAAGAGCTGGACGCCGGCCCGATCATCGAGCAGGATGTGGTACGTGTCAGCCATGCCGACAGCATCGAGGACATGGTCCGCTTTGGCCGTGATGTGGAGAAGATGGTGCTGGCCCGTGGCCTGCGTTATCACCTGGAAGACCGCGTGCTGGTGCATGGTAACAAGACTGTGGTGTTCGACTGACACCACGTGGTTTGCTGTGAGATTCTGGGCTGCCGTGCAGCCCTGTCGCGACAGGGGCGCACAGCGCCCCGGCAATCTTGGGTGAAACGCCAATGGCCAGGCAACGCAACAACCCCGCCGCCTCACCTCCACCGACCCTTGGCGAAGGCTGCCTGGCCCGCTATGACCCTGAAGCCCTGGATGACACGGATGGCACCGAATTCCCCGGCGCCGCCGAGCTCTGGCAACAGCTCAACCCGCCTGACGCCACCAGCGCTCCAGCAGCGGACGCCCAAGCAGGCACACAAACACCGGCCCCCCAGCCAGCAGATAAAAGTAGTAAGTAACCGCCCGCCATATCAGGATTGCCGCAGCTGCGGTCGAACTGCCCACCAATGGCGTCAACAGGCTGGCCGACGTCAGCTCGGCGGCCCCGGCTCCGCCAGGCAGCAGGCTGAATTGGCCGGCGCTGAGCGACAGCATCTGCACCAGGAAGCTGGGAATCCACTGCAGGTCCACCCCCAAGCCCCGCAGCACCAGGTACAACACGCTGTAGCGCAGCCCCCAGTGGGCGCAAGTCAGGGTGAACACCAGGCTCAACGTGCGCTTGGGCAGGCGCCAGGTCTGCGCCAGTGCTGCGACGAAGTGCAGCAGTTTGCGCGCCCAGCGGCGTTTGCGCGGCTGGCCCATCCCCATGCGCTGCAGCAACCTGCCGTTCATGCGCATTATCGGGCGCCGATAGCGCGACAGCCCGATCACCCCGGCCAACGCTGTGCACAGCAGTAACGCACTGCCCAGCAACATGCTTTCCTGGCTGTGGCCCAGGCTGTGGAACAGCGCGTAGCCGGCAATCGCCAGCATTGCGCAGAAGAAGAACACCAGGTCGTTCAGCTGGTCCATGGCAAACACGGCGCCGCTGCGTGCCGGGCTGATGCGGTCTCGCGCCAGCAGGGCCATCAGGGTCAGCGGCCCACCACTGCCGCCAGGAGTGGTGCAGATGGCAAATTCAGTGGCCATGACCACGCCCAGGCTGCGAGCATGGCTCAACTGTTTTGACTGCTCACCCAGCAACAGGCGCAGGCGCAGCGCATTGATGACCCAGCACAACAGAATCATGCCTAGCAGCATGAGCAGCAGGTGCGGGTCGAACCGGCTCAGTCGCGGCAGCAGCTCGCTACCACCCAGCAACGCTGGCACCAGTGCTGCACCCAGCAATGCCAGCGCCAACCAGGCCCAACGCTTCATGCTGCCCCCTGGCGCTCCAGCCAGGCAGATTTGGTCAACGGTTCGCGACCATCCTTCAACAGTTTCTCCAGTGTTTGCAGCCAATAATCACGGGATGAGCGATGGCGCATGTCTACAGGGTGCAACCCCATGCGTATTGTGCTTGCGCCCCGCCAGCGCTGGCATTGCCAGTCGCACAGCGTGCGGGACAGTTTGCGACGCCATGCGCTTCGGGCGCTCCAGACCAGGCCTGGCGCATCAATGGCCGTAAAGTCCGGCAAACGGTACAAATGCTGCGGTGTGCTGGTGTATTTCAGTGGCAGGCTGCACAGCGCTTGCCGCGTGCCTTGGCTCATGAGCCAGGCAGGTGCGACAAACCCTGCCACAGGCCACCCTTGGCCCTCGAACAGTGCCAGGCCCTCCTGTAGCCGGGTAAGTGCTTCGCTCTCATCAAGGCTGTAGAACTCGCCTTCATGTGTATAGATGCGCCGCATGAAGTAGTCGACGGGGTTGCGCGGTGCGGGTCCTTCGTCTGCATGGGCATAGCCGTGAAGCGCCAGTTCGTCGCCTTTGTCCAGGCGTGCGTCCAGAAGGCGGCAGAACGTAGGTGCCCGGTGCAGCGGATTACGCCGATGGAAGTCCGGGACCACCAGCCATGTCATTGGCACGTTGCCCAGCGCGTCCACGGCCTCTACGAACGGTTCATAGTCCGGCCAGGTTTCCGGGGCAACATCATGCAACACCAGCATGAGGCTGCACTGGCTCGCGGAGGGCTCAAGCATGGGCGCGCACCTGTGGCTGGTGGCCGAGCACGGCCTGGTAGTGCTGCAGCAGGCCAGCCACCACGTTATCCCACGAATAATGATGCTCTACATGGTGACGGGCCTGCACACCGAGCTCGCGTATACCTGCCTCGAACGCCTCGCGCACGGCCGACGCCATGGCCCGACCATCGTTGGGCGCGCACAGACGGCCACACTGTTCGTTGATGATTTCAGGGAACGCACCGGCGCGCACGGCCACCACGGGCGTGGCGCTGGCCATCGCTTCGAGAATGACCAGGCCGAATGTTTCCTGGTCGCCAGCATGCACCAACAAGTCGGCGCTGGCCATCAGCCGGGCCACCTCTGCAGCCGGGCAGAAGTGATCGATGACGCTGACGTTGTGCGGCACGTTGGCCGGCATGCTCGAGCCTACCAGTAACAGGTGGTAGGGATGGCCGAGTTGCCGCATGCAGTCAAGCAGCACCGGCAGGTTCTTTTCCCGCGAGCCTCGGCCGGCATAGATCAACAGGCGGCTGGTATCGGCAATGCCCAGTTCGGCACGTACATGTGGGTCGCGCCGGGCGGGGTGGAAAGTGGCAAGGTCAACGCCCAGCGGCTGCACATGGACATCGCGCACGCCTAAACGGCGTAATTTGTCGGCCATCACCTGGCTGGGGGCCAGTACCCGGTCAAAATTGCCGTATAGCTTGCTGACGTAGGCCTCGACATTGGGGGCGAACCAGTTGCCCATGCGGTTACTGACCAGTAACGGCAGGTCGGAATGGTAGAAGCCGATCACTGGCACGTCGAGCTGGCGCCGTGCTTCCAGCGCTGCCCAGGCGGTCAGGTAGGGGTCGCCAACTTCGATCAGGTCGGGCTTGAGCGTGCGCAGTGTGTTGCACCAGGGGGCCAGGCGTACCGGAAAGCGGTAGCCTTTGCCAAACGGCAAGGGCGGCGCAGGTACCTGATAGATACCATCGGCGTGTTGGGCACTGGCCCCAGGAATCAACAGGCTATGGCGTACGCCGTGAATGGCGTCGAGACGGTGATGTTTGGCATCAAGATAGGTACGTACGCCACCGCTGGCTGGGGCGTAGAACATGGTGATGTCGGCGATGTGCACGATCAGCATCCCTCCGGGATCGTCTTCGGGTCTGTCATCCGGCGTTGAATGCCGGCGATGACACGCCTAAAGGTGGACCTATCAGAAGGATAGTTTGTTCGATCAGTTTGAGAGGGGGAGTGCGCAATGCCTGGAGCAGCACAAGGGCTGCGCCAGGCGAAGGTGTAGCAGCTATCAGATACGGAAGCTGCCCACCAGGTGCTTCAGGCGGCCAGCCTGTTGCTCGAGGTCGGAGCACGCGCGCAGGGTCGCTTGCAGGTTCTCCACACCTTCCTGGTTGAGCATGTTGATCTCGCTGATGTCCATGTTGATCGCCTCGACCACGGCGGTCTGCTCTTCGGTGGCAGTGGCCACTGACTGGTTCATGCCGTCGATTTCGCCAATGCGCACGGTAACGCTGTCCAGTCGCTCACCCGCCTGGTTGGCGATCTGCATGCTGTCCTGGCTGTGGCGTTGGCTCTGGTCCATGGTATCGACCGACTCGCGGGCCCCGACCTGCAGCTCTTCGATCATGGTCTGCACTTGCTGCGCCGATTCCTGGGTGCGGTGCGCCAGGTTGCGCACCTCGTCAGCGACCACGGCAAAACCACGCCCGGCCTCACCGGCGCGGGCCGCTTCGATGGCGGCGTTTAGTGCCAGCAGGTTGGTCTGCTGGGAAATGCTGGTGATCACTTCGAGGATCTGGCCGATATTCACGGTCTTGCTGTTCAGTGTTTCGATGTGCGCGCTGGACGTGACGATCAGGTCGGACAGGCGGTTCATTGCGGCAATGTTGCGCTCGACCACTTGCTGGCCTTCTTCGGCCAGCAGGCGCGCGGAGCTTGCGTGCTGCGAAGCCTGGGCGGCGTTGCCGGCAATTTCCTGAGCCGCAGCGCCCAGTTCGTTGATGGCGGCTGCGACACTGTTGGTGCGGTTGGACTGCTCGTCGGAGTTGGTCATCGACGAGTTCGAAGCACTGATCACCCGCAGGGCCACTTCGTTGACCTGTTCGGTGGCCGAAGACACTTCGCGAATGCTGCTGTGAATACGTTCGACGAAGCGGTTGAAGGCGTTGCCGAGGACACCGAATTCGTCGTGGTTGTGGATGTGCAGGCGCTTGGTCAGGTCGCCTTCACCTTCGGCAATGTCTTCCATGGCGCGGGTCATGGTGTGCAGCGGCTGCATCAACACGCGGATCAGCAAGCCGAGCAGGCCGATGATGATCACCACCGCCACTACCGTGGCGATCACCGCAGAGGTGCGGAAGGTGCTGAGCATCGAGAAGGCCTTGTCCTTGTCCACCGACAGGCCGATGTACCAGTTTGCCGACGGCAGGCCGGTAATCGGGCTGAAGGTCAGCAGGCGGGTCTGGCCATCGCTTTGCACTTCGGTCAGCTCACCGGTCAGTTTCGGCGTGTGCTGCGGGAACAGGTCCGACAGCGACTTCATGACCAGATCTTTATCCGGGTGCACCAGGATCTTGCCCTGGTCGTTGACCAGGAAGGCGTATCCCATGCCGCCGAAGTTCAGCGAGTTGATGATCTGCACCAGGCCGTCCAGGGCCAGGTCGCCGCCCACCACGCCAACGCTGCTGGAGACCTTGTTGAGGATGCCAATGACCATCTTGTTGGTGGTCATATCGATGTACGGTTCGGTCAGGGTCGCGCCGCTGGCGTTCATGCCGTCCTTGTACCAAGGGCGGGTGCGCGGGTCGTAGCCGTCGGGCATCTTCGCGTCCGGGCGCACACTGAAACTGCCGTCGACCTTGCCCAGGTAGACCGTGAGGAAGCTGGAGGTCAGCGCATTCTGACCCATCAGGGTTTCGGCGCTGGCGGGGTTCTGGGCAATGTTCTGCGCCAGGTTTTCCACCAGTTTTATCCGGCCCTCGAACAGGTTGCGAATGTTGGTCGACGTGGAGGCGCCCATTTCAGCCAGATAGTTTTCCAGGTCCTCGCGGATCGCATTACGCTGGAGGTAATCGTTGTAGAGGGTGAAAAGGCTGAAGGCGAGTATCACGATCAGTGATGCCGCCAAAAGAATCTTGTGGCTGAAACGAAGGCTTTTGTTCATGGGCGTAATCGGTTCCGCTAAGGTTCTAATCAGGCGTTCGCACGAGTGGAGCCGTAGGTTGTGCAACATCCCGAGAAGTCCCTTTTCGGTTGTTCCTCTCTATTAAGGCGAATATCACCCACAGGTATCGGCCGAATTAAGCTAAAGCTTGAGCAGAGGATTAAAAAGATGTCGGAATTTTCGACCATCGTTGTAGGGGCGGGCCCGGATGGCCAGCCAGTCGGGCAAGCAATGCGCCTGGCCAACCGGCACGGTCTGGTGGCTGGCGCAACGGGTACCGGCAAGACTGTCACCCTGCAGCACTTGGCGGAGGTGTTCAGTGACGCAGGGGTGGCGGTGTTCGCCGCCGATGTCAAAGGCGACCTCTGTGGTTTGGGTGCTGCCGGTGCGCCACAGGGTAAGGTGGCTGAGCGTATCGCCGGCATGCCGTGGCTGGGGCATACGCCCCGGGCCTATCCGGTGAGCCTGTGGGATATCGCCGGGCAGTCTGGCCACCCGCTGCGCACCACCCTCAGTGAAATGGGGCCGCTGCTGCTGGGCAATTTGCTGGAACTGACCGACAGTCAGCAGGCGGCGTTGTACGCAGCATTCAAGGTGGCCGACCGCGAAGGCCTGCTGCTGCTGGACCTCAAAGACCTCAAGGCCCTGCTGGCGCATCTGAAGGACAACCCGCAGCTGCTTGGCGAAGACAGCGCGCTGATGACCACGGCTTCCACCCAGGCCTTGCTGCGCCGGCTCGCTACGTTGGAGCAGCAGGGCGCCGAGGCACTGTTCGGCGAGCCGGCATTGCAGCTGGAGGACCTGCTGCGCCCTGATCAGGATGGCCGTGGGCGTATCCACCTGCTCGATGCCAGCCGATTGGTGCACGAGGCGCCCAAGGTGTACGCGACGTTCCTGTTGTGGCTGCTGGCCGAATTGTTCGAGCAGTTGCCCGAGCGCGGAGATGCTGACAAACCGGTGCTGGCGCTGTTCTTCGATGAAGCACACTTGCTGTTCAACGGCACGCCCAAGGCGTTGCAGGACCGTCTTGAGCAAGTGGTCCGGCTGATCCGCTCCAAGGGGGTGGGTGTCTATTTCGTTACCCAGTCGCCGGGGGACTTGCCCGACGCGGTGCTGGCCCAGTTGGGCTTGCGCATTCAGCACGGCTTGCGGGCGTTCACGGCCAAGGAGCAGAAGTCGCTGCGGGCGGTAGCCGATGGTTTCCGCCCCAATCCGGCGTTCGACACCCTGGCAGTGCTGACTGAACTGGGTATTGGCGAAGCGCTGGTGGGTACGTTGGAAGAAAAGGGCACGCCGGCCATCTTGCAGAGGGTGCTGGTTGCACCGCCGCAGTCGCGTATCGGGCCACTGAGCGCGGTTGAGCGCAGTGCGCTGATTGCCGCTTCGCCATTGGCGGGGCGCTATGACAAGCCGGTGGACCGTGAGTCTGCCTATGAAATGCTGAGCCAGCGTAAGGGCGAGCCGGTGGACCCGGCGCCACAACCGAAGGCGGATGAAGAGAGCTTTGCCGACAAGGCTGGCGAGTTCTTGCAGAGTGCAGCGGGGCAGGCGATCAAGTCGGCAGTGCGCCAGGCCGCTAACCAGTTGGGGCGGCAGTTGGTGCGCGGGTTGATGGGTTCGTTGTTAGGGGGCAAGAAAAGGTAGTCTTCCTGCACTGCGCCCATACCTTCGGTAGCACAAGGCTGCCCCGGTAAAGAACAGGGCGGCACAGGAATGACGGCCATGAAAAAGGCGCCCGTGGGCGCCTTCATTCATTGCGGTGTCACTCAGCCAATGGCTTTGGACGCCAGCCAGAACAGGCCGGCCGCCAGGCCCATCGAGGCAGGCAGGGTCAGAACCCATGCCAGCAGGATGGTCTTCACGGTACCGCCTTGCAGGCCGCTTTTGTTGGCGACCATGGTGCCGGCCACGCCGGACGACAACACATGGGTAGTCGACACCGGCAGGGAGAATACGTTGGCCATGCCGATGGCGCAGGCTGCGGTGATCTGGGCCGACATGCCTTGTGCATAGGTCATGCCTTGCTTGCCGATCTTCTCGCCTACGGTCAACACGACGCGCTTCCAGCCAACCATGGTGCCCAGGCCAAGGGCCAGGGCAACGGCCACGATCACCCAGAACGGGGCGTATTCGGTAGTGGCGGTGAGGTCTTTGCGCAGTTTTTCAAGGTCGGACTTTTCACGAGCATCCAGGCCTGGCAGCTTGCCAACCTTCTTCGCGGTGTCATCCAGGCACAACAGGTAGCGGCGTACTTCAACGCGCTTATCGGCATCGAGGCTGTGGTAGTCCGTCACGCCCTTCAGCGAGGTCTGCAGCGCAGCGATGGTCGGCTCGGTCTGCTGAGGGTTGCAGCTGAACTGCTCCGGCAGGTCGCTGGCCTTGGCCTTGCCCAGTGCCAGGAACTCGCCCAGGGTGGCGGCGTTACGCTGGTAGAACTGGCTCATGTGCAAGGTGGCGTCGCGTGTACGCTCGATCTGGTAGGTGGTGCTGTTCAGGTCGAGTACGAATTTGGCCGGCACAATACCGATCAGCACCAGCATGATCAGGCCGATGCCTTTCTGGCCGTCGTTGGAGCCGTGCACGAAGCTCACACCCATGGCGGAAACCACCAGGACCAGACGGTTCCAGAAGGGCGGGTGCTTCTTGTCGTCGAGCTTGCGGCGCTGTTCCGGGGTTTTGTGCATCTTCGACAGCGGGCGCCACCATTTCAGGCCGATCAGCACCAGGGCAGCAACGGCGAAGCCGGCCATTGGCGAGACCACCAGCGACATGGCGATATCGATCGCTTTCTGCCAGTTGACGCCGTCGCCCAGCGGGATGTCGTTGATCAGGGCGTTGGCCAGGCCGACACCGAGAATGGAGCCGATCAGCGTGTGCGAACTGGAGGCGGGGATGCCAAAGTACCAAGTGCCCAGGTTCCAGGTGATGGCCGCGGCCAGCAACGAGAAGACCATGGCCAAGCCGTGTCCGGTGTTCACATTGATCAGCAGCTCTACCGGCAACAGGTGCACGATGGCATAGGCCACCCCGACACCGCCGAGCAGAACGCCAAGGAAGTTGAACACGCCGGAGAAGAACACGGCGAGGTGCGGTGGCATGGCTTTGGTATAGATGACGGTAGCTACCGCGTTGGCGGTGTCATGAAAGCCATTGATGAACTCGAAGGCGAGTACGAAGGTCAAGGCGAGCAGCAGGCTCACCAACACCCAGGCATCCAGTCCGCTGAATAAATCGATCATGAAGGTTGTCTGGCGGGTCATAGGGGGGCCGGATTATGCCAGAAAACCTTGGCAATCGATGCACCTGCAACAGACAGATGACAGTCTTCATGGTGCAAGCGTGTCGTGCAGAGGGGGGTGTTCAGAGGGGTAAGTGGCGGCTAAAAGTCGCAAAAAATGGCGAAAAATGGCCTAAATGTTGATAAGAGTTCATCTCGCTAAAATTCAAACGGATGTATGAAATTTGTGTAATTCCATTTCATCATCGGCCAGACAGTAAAGATCGACCTCGCCCGGTTTGACCGGGCGACGGCGCGCAGGGGGCCCCGAGGCTCAGGGATTGTCGCTGCGCAGTTCTTTTTCGATGCGTTCCAGTTCCTGGCTGAAGGCCTGGTCGCGAACGCTGGCACGCTTGCGCCAGGGTTTGCGTTCCGGATCCGGTTGTGCGGCGTAAGTGGTGACTTCGCCACCATAAACATCCTTGTAACGTTCAGCCTGGCGCTCGAGTTCCGCGCGCAGTTCATCTTTCGTCACGTGCAGTACCTGAAATAAGTGTAATGACTGTTGTCATGCATTGTGCCACATGCATATTGCCTTGCTGGCCGCAACGGCTTGATAAAGCGGAAGGTTCCATTACCACGGTAAACGGAGGGCCTGCGCAGTCGATTATAGCAACCGATAATTCGCCGAACATCGTTATTTACTCAGCACTGACATCATCTGGCGCAAGTAGCAGGATCTGTTCGCCAACAGTTTGGACCTTTCGTACAAGTTTGAAAGGAATGACGGATAGAAGTTCGCTGCAATGTCAGGGCGGGCCGTAATGAAAAACGGCCTCGCCGAAAGGCGAGGCCGTTGCCTGGGGACTTCTACGGTGGGTACCTGACCAGTCTCTCCAAAGAAGCCACAAGTGGCATGGGAAAGGTATAAGCAAACGTGTCGGCGGTCAATTGCGATTATCGGCCGTTTGTTCGATAATCGCACGAACCGGTGTTTTTTTTGAGGTGTGCGATGAGTGACGAAACCCTGGACAATGATTCCGGCAGTGCGGAAGTGGCGCGACCTGCTTCGGCTGCCATGGCGCCGCCGATCGTGGCTTCCCCGGCCAAGCGCATCCAGGCCTTTACCGGTGACCCTGACTTCATGACCTCTCTGGCACGTGGCCTGGCCGTGATCCAGGCCTTCCAGGAACGCAAGCGTCACCTGACTATCGCCCAGATCAGCCACCGTACCGAAATCCCTCGCGCAGCGGTGCGCCGTTGCCTGCACACGTTGATCAAGCTGGGTTACGCCACCACCGACGGGCGTACCTATTCGCTGCTGCCCAAAGTGTTGACCCTGGGGCATGCTTACCTGTCGTCGACGCCACTGGCAATTTCTGCCCAGCCGTACCTGGATCGCATCAGCGACCAGTTGCATGAGGCGGCCAACATGGCCACCCTTGAAGGTGACGACATCCTTTATATAGCCCGTTCGGCTACAGTCGAGCGGCTGATCTCGGTCGATCTGTCGGTGGGCGGGCGCTTGCCGGCCTATTGCACGTCGATGGGGCGCATTCTGCTGGCGGCCATGGACGACACCAGCCTGCGTGAGTACCTGGAACGTGCCGACCTCAAGGCGCGCACCAGCCGTACCCTGAATGACCCTGAGTCGTTGTTCGCCTGCATCCAGCAGGTGCGCGCCCAGGGCTGGTGCGTGGTGGACCAGGAACTGGAACAGGGGCTGCGATCGATTGCGGTGCCGGTGTACGACGCTTCGGGGCAGGTGTTGGCTGCGTTGAATGTAAGTACTCATGTCGGGCGGGTGACCCGCAGTGAGCTGGAGCAGCGGTTCTTGCCGATTTTGCTGGCAGCCAGCCGGGACCTTTGCCATCAGTTGTTTGGTTGAGACCGCAGGGAGCACTTTGTGGCCCTGGATCAGAACAGGCAAAACCGTTTCTTGTGCGATAAACGCACAGTGTCGTGCCGGGTGAATTGCTTCACCTCGGTCCGCTGATTAATGTCTCTCGCAACGGTCGGCTAGCCGACCGAACAAGAAAAACATAAGAGGCACTTGCTCATGAATACTGTCACCTCGCTGCTGCGGCCGCACCCGCATGCAGTAACGTTATATCCAGGCTGACCCAGGCCATTTACCCCAATCATCGCCCTTGTACCGGTTACCCGCGTGCAATGGCCTGACTGTGCCCCACATTCTGGATAACAATAATGAACCAAGCGCAAATCAACGTCGGCAAAAGCCTCGACGTTCAGTCATTCATCAATCAGCAGCCGCTGTCCCGCTATCAGTGGCGGGTTGTGCTGCTGTGCTTCCTGATCGTCTTCCTCGATGGCCTGGACACCGCTGCCATGGGTTTCATCGCCCCTGCACTGTCGCAAGAATGGGGGATCGACCGCGCCAGCCTTGGGCCGGTCATGAGTGCCGCGTTGATCGGCATGGTATTTGGCGCCCTGGGGTCCGGGCCGCTGGCTGACCGTTTTGGCCGCAAAGGCGTGCTGGTGGGGGCGGTGCTGGTGTTCGGTGGCTTCAGCCTTGCCTCGGCCTATGCCTCCAACGTCGACCAGTTGCTGGTGCTGCGTTTTCTGACTGGTCTGGGGCTGGGTGCAGGCATGCCCAACGCCACCACGCTGTTGTCCGAATACACCCCGGAGCGCCTCAAGTCGCTGCTGGTGACCAGCATGTTCTGTGGCTTCAACCTGGGCATGGCGGGTGGTGGCTTCATTTCCGCCAAGATGATCCCGGCCTACGGCTGGCACAGCCTGCTGGTCATCGGTGGCGTGCTGCCGTTGCTGCTGGCGCTGGTGCTGATGGTCTGGCTGCCGGAGTCGGCGCGGTTCCTGGTGGTGCGCAATCGCGGCACCGACAAGGTGCGCAAGACCTTGTCGCCAATCGCGCCGCAAGTGGTGGCCGAGGCAGGCAGTTTCAGCGTGCCGGAGCAAAAGGCGGTGGCTGCACGCAACGTGTTCGCGGTGATCTTCTCTGGCACGTACGGCTTGGGCACCGTACTGCTGTGGCTGACCTATTTCATGGGTCTGGTGATCGTCTACCTCCTGACCAGCTGGCTACCAACCCTGATGCGTGACAGTGGTGCGAGCATGGAACAGGCCGCGTTCATCGGCGCGCTGTTCCAGTTTGGCGGAGTGCTAAGTGCAGTCGGCGTGGGTTGGGCCATGGACCGTTTCAATCCGCACAAGGTGATCGGCATTTTCTATCTGCTGGCCGGGGTGTTCGCGTACGCAGTGGGGCAGAGCCTGGGCAACATCACCGTGTTAGCCACGCTGGTACTCGTCGCTGGTATGTGCGTGAACGGTGCGCAGTCGGCAATGCCATCGCTGGCGGCCCGCTTCTATCCCACCCAGGGCCGGGCCACAGGTGTATCGTGGATGCTGGGTATTGGCCGCTTTGGTGCGATTCTAGGGGCCTGGAGTGGCGCAACGCTGTTGGGCCTGGGCTGGAACTTCGAGCAGGTGCTGACGGCCTTGCTCGTACCGGCGGCACTGGCGACCGTGGGTGTGGTCGTCAAGGGGCTGGTCAGCCACTCCGACGCAACCTGAGGGCGAGGGCCGCGTCGCGGCCCATTCGCAGCACAAAGCTGCTCCGGCAGGAGCGGTGTTGTGCTGCGATCAGGGCGCATAACTGCCTGGTGGTGGGGGAATAGTTGTAAAACAAATGGTTCGATAATCGCACAAATAGTCGATTATCGGATTGTAAGGTACCCGCCAGTCTCCTTAATCTGGGTTTATCGAAGCACCCTGACCAGGAGCCTCCAAAATGCCACGCGCAGAACATTTCCGAACCCACCCAAATCGAGCTGTCCACCATGTGTGACCTCGACGCCCGTACCGCCGCGGCCCATGGCCAGCTGGCAGGAGAAGCCTGATGCACGACGTATTCATCTGTGATGCCATCCGTACCCCGATCGGCCGCTTCGGCGGCGCCCTGGCCAGCGTGCGGGCCGACGACCTGGCAGCCGTGCCGCTGAAGGCGCTGGTAGAGCGCAACCCAGGCGTGCAGTGGGACCAGGTAGACGAAGTGTTCTTCGGCTGCGCCAACCAGGCCGGTGAAGACAACCGCAACGTGGCCCGCATGGCACTGCTGCTGGCCGGCCTGCCAGAAAGCATCCCGGGTGTCACCCTGAACCGCCTGTGTGCATCGGGCATGGATGCCATCGGCACCGCTTTCCGCGCCATCGCCAGCGGCGAGATGGAACTGGTGATTGCGGGTGGCGTCGAGTCGATGTCGCGCGCCCCGTTCGTCATGGGCAAGGCTGAAAGCGCCTATTCGCGCAACATGAAGCTGGAAGACACCACCATTGGCTGGCGTTTCATCAACCCACTGATGAAGAGCCAGTACGGTGTGGATTCCATGCCGGAAACCGCCGACAACGTGGCTGACGACTATCAGGTTTCGCGTGCTGACCAGGACGCGTTCGCCCTGCGCAGTCAGCAAAAGGCTGCTGCTGCGCAGGCTGCCGGCTTCTTCGCCGAAGAAATTGTGCCGGTGCGTATCGCTCACAAGAAGGGCGAAATCATCGTCGAACGTGACGAACACCTGCGCCCGGAAACCACTCTGGAGGCGCTGACCAAGCTCAAACCGGTCAACGGTCCGGACAAGACGGTCACCGCCGGCAACGCCTCGGGCGTGAACGACGGTGCCGCGGCGATGATCCTGGCCTCGGCCGCTGCGGTGAAGAAGCACGGCCTGACCCCGCGCGCCCGCGTTCTGGGCATGGCCAGCGGCGGCGTTGCTCCACGTGTCATGGGCATTGGCCCGGTGCCGGCGGTGCGCAAGCTGACTGAGCGTCTGGGGGTGGCGGTAAGTGATTTCGACGTGATCGAGCTTAACGAGGCGTTTGCCAGCCAAGGCCTGGCAGTGCTGCGTGAGCTGGGTGTCGCTGACGATGCGCCACAGGTAAACCCTAATGGCGGCGCCATTGCCCTGGGCCACCCGCTGGGCATGAGCGGTGCGCGCCTGGTGCTGACTGCGCTGCACCAGCTGGAGAAGAGTGGTGGGCGTAAAGGCCTGGCGACCATGTGTGTGGGCGTTGGCCAAGGTCTGGCACTGGCCATCGAGCGGGTTTGACCTGTACCGGCCTCTTCGCGGGCAAGCCAGCTCCCACAGGGATCCACGCAATCACCTGTGGGAGCGGGCTTGCCCGCGAAGAGGCCTGTCCTGTGAGACATAAGGCCAATTGCCAGCCAGATAGCGGAACGAGTGTGTTACCAGGTATGTCTAGATTTACCTAGTACCCTCCAGGAGTAAAACCGTCATGACTTCAACCTATTACACCGGCGAAGAACGCAGCAAGCGCATCTTCGCTATCGTCGGTGCCTCGTCAGGCAACCTGGTGGAATGGTTCGACTTCTACGTCTACGCCTTCTGTGCGATCTACTTCGCCCCGGCCTTCTTCCCCTCGGACGACCCCACCGTGCAGTTGTTGAACACGGCTGGTGTATTCGCCGCAGGTTTCCTGATGCGCCCAATCGGTGGCTGGATCTTCGGCCGCCTCGCCGACCGCCATGGTCGCAAGAATTCCCTGATGATCTCGGTGCTGATGATGTGCTTCGGCTCCCTGATGATCGCTTGCCTGCCCACCTATGCCAGCATCGGCACCTGGGCCCCGGCGCTGCTATTGCTGGCTCGCCTGATCCAGGGCCTGTCGGTGGGGGGCGAATACGGCACCACGGCCACCTATATGAGTGAAGTGGCCCTGCGTGGGCAGCGCGGCTTCTTTGCTTCGTTCCAGTACGTCACCCTGATCGGCGGCCAGTTGCTGGCGGTACTGGTCGTGGTGATCCTGCAACAGCTGCTGACTGAAGATGAACTGCGGGCCTGGGGCTGGCGCATTCCTTTCGTGGTGGGGGCCATCGCCGCCCTGATCTCGTTGATGCTGCGCCGTTCGCTGCACGAGACCAGTAGCGCCGAAGCCCGCAATGACAAGGATGCAGGTTCGATCGGTGGCCTGTTCCGCAATCACGCAGCGGCGTTCATCACGGTGCTTGGCTACACCGCTGGTGGCTCGCTGATTTTCTATACTTTCACCACTTATATGCAGAAATACCTGGTCAACACTGCGGGCATGACAGCCAAGAACGCCAGCTACGTGATGACCGGAGCATTGTTCCTGTTCATGGTGGTACAGCCGTTCTTCGGCATGCTGTCCGACCGTATCGGTCGGCGCAATTCGATGCTGCTGTTCGGCGCGCTCGGTACCCTGTTCACCGTGCCTCTGCTGATGGCACTGAAAACCGTGACCAGCCCGCTCATGGCCTTTGTGCTGATCAGCCTGGCCCTGTGTATCGTCAGTTTCTACACCTCGATCAGCGGCCTGGTGAAAGCCGAAATGTTCCCGCCACAGGTGCGTGCACTGGGGGTGGGCCTGGCCTATGCGGTGGCCAACGCAGCATTCGGCGGTTCGGCCGAATATGTGGCCCTGGGTCTGAAAACCCTGGGGATGGAAAACACTTTCTACTGGTACGTGACGGCGATGATGGCGATTGCTTTCCTGTTCAGCCTGCGCCTGCCGAAGCAGGCGGTGTACCTGCACCATGATGATTAAGGACGCTGCATGAGCAACCAACTGTTCGACGCCTATTTCACCGCGCCGGCCATGCGCGAGATTTTCTCCGACCGTGGCCGCCTGCAGGGCATGCTGGATTTCGAAGCAGCGCTTGCCCGTGCCGAAGCCTCTACCGGTTTAGTCCCGCACAGCGCGGTGGCGGCCATCGAGGCGGCATGCCAGGCCGAGCGCTATGACGTCGGCGCGCTGGCCAATGCCATTGCCATCGCTGGCAACTCGGCAATTCCATTGGTGAAAGCGTTGGGCAAAGTGATCGCCACTGGCGTACCTGAAGCTGAGCGCTATGTGCACCTTGGGGCGACCAGCCAGGATGCGATGGACACCGGTCTGGTTCTGCAGTTGCGCGATGCCCTGGACTTGATCGAGGCCGACCTTGGCAAGCTGGCTGATACCCTGTCGCAGCAGGCGTTGAAGCATGCCGATACGCCATTGGTGGGGCGTACCTGGTTGCAGCATGCTACCCCGGTGACCCTGGGCATGAAGCTGGCCGGTGTACTGGGTGCTTTGACCCGCCACCGTCAGCGCCTGCACGAACTGCGCCCGCGCCTGCTGGTCCTGCAGTTCGGCGGAGCCTCGGGCAGCCTGGCGGCCTTGGGCAGCAAGGCGATGCCGGTGGCCGAAGCGCTGGCCGAACAGCTCAAACTGTCCCTGCCCGAACAGCCCTGGCACACCCAGCGTGACCGCCTGGTGGAGTTTGCATCGGTACTGGGCCTGGTTGCCGGCAGCCTGGGCAAGTTCGGCCGCGATATCAGCTTGCTGATGCAAACCGAGGCGGGGGAGGTGTTTGAGCCTTCTGCGCCGGGCAAGGGTGGGTCTTCGACCATGCCACACAAGCGCAACCCGGTGGGGGCTGCCGTGTTGATCGGTGCCGCGACCCGCGTGCCGGGCCTGCTATCGACGCTGTTCGCAGCCATGCCCCAGGAGCACGAGCGCAGCCTGGGCCTATGGCATGCCGAGTGGGAAACCTTGCCGGATATCTGCTGCCTGGTCTCTGGCGCCCTGCGCCAGGCTCAAATGATTGCCGAGGGTATGGAGGTGGATGCCGCGCGCATGCGCCATAACCTCGACCTGACACAAGGCCTGGTGCTGGCCGAAGCGGTGAGCATCGTCCTTGCCCAGCGCCTGGGCCGCGACCGTGCCCACCACCTGCTGGAACAATGCTGCCAGCGCGCGGTGGCTGAACAGCGGCACCTACGTGCCGTACTGGGGGAGGAGCCGCAGGTCAGCACAGAGCTGTCTGGCGAAGAACTCGATCGCCTGCTCGACCCTGCCCATTACCTGGGCCAGGCGCGCGTCTGGGTGGCGCGCGCCGTGTCCGAACATCAACGTTTCACTGCCTGAAGGAGACCGCTGTGGCGCATTTGCAACTGGCCGATGGCGTTTTGAATTACCAGATCGATGGCCCGGAAGACGCCCCGGTGCTGGTCCTGTCCAACTCGCTGGGTACCGACCTGGGCATGTGGGACACCCAGATTCCGTTGTGGAGCCAGCACTTCAGGGTGCTGCGTTACGACACCCGCGGTCACGGCGCATCGCTGGTCACTGAAGGCCCTTACAGCATCGAACAGCTGGGCCGCGACGTGCTGGCCCTGCTCGATGGCCTGGACATCCAGAAAGCTCACTTCGTCGGCCTGTCGATGGGGGGCCTGATCGGCCAGTGGCTGGGCATCAATGCAGGTGAGCGCCTGCGCAGCCTGACCCTGTGCAACACGGCCGCCAAGATCGCCAACGACGAGGTGTGGAACACCCGTATCGACACTGTGCTCAAAGGTGGCCAGCAGGCCATGGTCGCCCTGCGCGATGCCTCCATCGCCCGCTGGTTCACCCCAGGTTTTGCCCAGGCACAGTCGGAGCAGGCTCAGCGTATCTGCCAGATGCTGGCGCAAACCAGCCCGCAAGGCTATGCCGGCAACTGCGCAGCGGTACGTGACGCTGATTATCGTGAGCAACTGGGCCGCATCCAGGTGCCCGCGCTGATCGTTGCCGGTACTGAAGACGTAGTGACCACCCCTGAGCATGGCCGCTTCATGCAGGCCGGTATCCAAGGTGCCGAGTACGTCGACTTCCCGGCGGCGCACCTGTCCAACGTCGAGGTTGGCGAGGCCTTCAGCCGCCGCGTGCTCGATTTCCTGCTGGCTCACTGAGGACAACGCCATGGACGAGAAACAACGTTACGACGCTGGCATGCAAGTGCGCCGCGCAGTGCTGGGCGATGCCCACGTGGACCGCAGCCTGGAGAAGCTCAACGACTTCAATGGCGAGTTTCAGGAAATGATCACCCGCCACGCCTGGGGTGACATCTGGACCCGCCCGGGGCTGCCGCGCCATACCCGCAGCCTGATCACCATCGCCATGCTGATCGGCATGAACCGCAACGACGAACTGAAGCTGCACCTGCGCGCCGCAGCCAACAACGGCGTGACCCGCGACGAGATCAAGGAAGTGCTGATGCAGAGCGCGATCTACTGCGGCATTCCGGCGGCCAATGCCACGTTCCACTTGGCTGAGTCGGTGTGGGATGAGCTTGGCGTAGAGTCGCGCCAGTAAATCGTGTTCACGGGCAAGCTCCCGGCCACAGGTCCAGCATAACCCTGCAGACCTGTGGCCGGGAGCTTGCCCGCGATGGCCCTTACACCGATGCCTTTTTCTCCCGCATGGCAACCGGGCCGGCTTTGGTTTCTACGGCATGCTTCAGTGTCGGGCACAGGCCCAACATGAACGCAGCTTCCGCCACCACGAACAATGGCCCGATGATCAGGCCACTCACGTCATCGACAAATGCCGGTTTGCGGCCTTCGTAGTAATGGCCGATGAACTGGATGATCCAGCCCACCACGAACGCCCCCAGCCCGGCGCCGAGCCACAGTGTTGTCGACTGCACTGCCAGCGCCTCACCGACCCACAGGCACAGGCCCAGCAACAGCCCCATCACCAGCCCGAAGCGCAGGTCCAGGCGCAGGTAGAACCACACCGACGCCGCCGCTGCCACCAGGGCAGGGGACAGCCACATGCCAGCCATCTCCCAGCCTGGGCGTGAAAGCAGGATGGTGACTGCCAGTACGATCATGGGAATACCGACGAAGTGGGTGGCGATGTTGCGTGGGTCGCGGTGGTAGTTGGCGTATTGGCTCAGGTGGTCGACGAGGGTTTTCATTGTTGTGCCTCCCTGTTCTGCTTGGTTTCACCTTTACCCGATAGTGATCAGGATAGTCCGCCGTCACCACCATCATCAGCTCAGCGAATGGCGGCAGTTCGCAATGGCAAATTCATGGCAGGGTTTTATTCAGCTGCAGCAAATCATGCCCCCGAAGAAGGTGCATGAATGTTTATAGCGTTAGGTCACTTGAGGGGGAGACTGGCCTCCTCGCGGGTTTATCCGCGAAGAGGCCATCTGATTCACAGAAGATTCAGCGGGTAACTCACAATCAAGCGGTTCTCATCGAACGCGTTGGTGCTGAAGTCGCGACGCATGGTCGAGTTGCGCCATTTCACCGACAGGTCCTTGAAGCTGCCCGACTGCACCACATAGGCCAGCTCTGTTTCCCGCGCCCATTCCTTGCCATCGTCCACGCTGCCCACGGTGACGTTTTCACCCTTGATGTAGCGGTTCATCAGGGTCAGGCCGGGTACGCCGACGGTGGCGAAGTTGAAGTCATGGCGAACCTGCCAGGAACGCTCCTTGGCATTGTCGAAGCTTGAGTTGTAGCTGTCGTTGGCCAGGCTACCGCCACTGGTGCCATTGACCCGCATCCAGGCGTCGTCGCCGCTGACCTTCTGCAGGCCAACGTAAAAAGTGTGGCCTTGGTAGCGCGCCGAAAGCAGGGCAGAGGCGGTGCGGTTGTCCAGCTTGCCGGCCCGTTCGGCACCATCTTCCTTGCCGATGAAGTAGCCCAGGTTGGCGCCCAGCGTCCAGTCGCCTAGCGGCTGGCTGTGCGTCAGGTTGAGGTACTGCTGGCGGTAGATGTCCTTGAGCTGGGCATCCCACAGGCCGATCATGGTGCGCTTGTCGTTGAAGCTGTACTCGCCGCCGCCGAAGTTGAAACGGTCGGAGGTGAAGGCAGCTTTGCCGTTGAGCGACATGTCTTCCATGCTGGCATCGTTGCGCGGGCTGTTGCCGCGGAACTGGCCGGCATACAGGGTCAGGCCGGCGATTTCCCTGGAGGTCAGTTGACCACCGCGGAATGTTTGCGGCAACGAGCGACCATCGTCTGAACGCAGGATTGGCAGTACCGGCATCCATTCACCGACTTTCAGCTCGGTTTCGGACAGCTTGGCTTTCAGCGCCACACCCAGCCTGCCGAAGTCATCGGCCGGGCGCCCGTCGTCATGCACAGGTAGCAAGTGAGTGTTGGTGGTGCCTCTGCCGCCGTCGAGCTTGACCGAGTACAGCCCCAGTACGTCCACGCCGAAGCCGACCGTGCCCTGGGTGAAACCGGAACGGGCATCGAGGATGAAGCTTTGCGTCCATTCCTCGGCCTTGCCCTGTGGGTGGGCCGGGTCAACGAAGTTGCGGTTGATGTAGAAGTTGCGCAGGTTGAGGGTGGCCTTGGCGTCCTCGATGAAACCGCCTTCGTTGGCGGCGAACACGGGGAGGGCGCAGGACATGGCCAACAGGCCGGGCAGCAGCTGGCGTGCGGGTAGCGAAATGCTCATCTGTCGTGGATCTCTTGTTTTTATGGTCGAGCCAGTGCACTGCGGGATCGAGCCTGCAGATGCGGGTGTTTTTTGATGAACTTGGGCAACGTTGCGTGGGGGGGATGGTGCGGGGTTGTGCGGGGGTGAGGCAATTCGCCGCAAACGGAACGGGGCGATAATCGAACGGAATGTCCTGGTTGGTTAATAAGTCTCCTGTGCTGGCCTCTTCGCGGGTAAACCCGCTCCTACAACGGCTTGCGCCCAACCACCGATATGTGTCCACCACACGATCCGTGTAGGAGCGGGTTCACCCGCGAATACGGTGGTGGCTGCGACGGTGAATCGCCAGGGGATACTGGCCAGCAGGCCCGGCCCTTGCGCGGGCTCGTCCGCAAAAAGGCCGGCACAGGCAGTAAAAAAAGCAAAGCCCACCGCTAAGGGTGGGCTTTCTACTTTTGTAACAAGGCCGATCAGCCTTTCGGTGTTTCCACCGATGCTTGCTGGTTGGCCTGCCCGGTCTGCTCGTACCAGCCACCGCCAAGCGCCTTGTACAGGTTGACCTCGCTGGTCAGCTGCGACAGGCGGTCTCCGATCAGTGCTTGCTGGGCACTGAACAGGTTGCGTTGGGCGTCAAGGAAGGTCAGGTTGCTGTCAATCCCGATGCGGTAACGGCGTTCGGCCAGGCGGTAGTAGTCCTGGTTTGCCTGCACCAGGTCGCGCTGGGCCTGTAACTGCTCGTCGAAGGTCTTGCGCGCCGCCAAGCCATCGGAGACTTCCTGGAAGGCGGTCTGGATGGTTTTTTCGTACTTGGCGACGTTGATGTCCTTCTGGATCTTCGAGTAGTCCAGGCTGGCTTTGAGGCTGCCGGCGTTGAAGATCGGCAGGTTGATCTGCGGCTGGAACAGCCAGGTGCCCTGGCCGCCTGAGAACAGGTGGCCCATGTCGGGGCTCAGGCTGCCGGCGTTGGCGGTCAGGCTGATGCTTGGGAAGAACGCTGCGCGTGCTGCGCCAATGTTGGCGTTGGCGGCCTTGAGCAGGTGCTCGGCTTCCTGGATGTCCGGGCGACGCTGGAGGATATCCGATGGCAGCCCGGCCGGTACTTCGGCCAGTTGGTCGTCATCGAGCGCCAGTGGCTTGGCCAGGTCGGCAGGAATGCCGGTACCCAGCAGCACAGTCAGGCTGTTGACGTCCTGGGCGACCAGGCGCTGGTACTGCGAGTACTTGACCCGGGCGCCTTCCACGGCGGTGCGCGCCTGGCTGACGTCCAAGGCCGAGGCCACGCCGACTTCATTGCTGCGACGGGTGAGGTTGTAGCTTTCCTCGTAGGTCTTCAGCGTTTCTTCGGTCAGCTTGAACAGGGCCTGGTCGGCCTGCCAGGTGTAGTAGGCGTTGGCGACGCTGGCTACCAGGGCGATTTGCGTGGAACGACGCGCCTGCTCGCTGGAGAGGTAGGTTTCCAGGGCCTGCTCGGTCAGGCTGCGCACGCGGCCGAACAGGTCCAGCTCGTAGGCGCTGACGCCCAAAGTGGCCGAGTACTGGCTGGTGATGCCAGATTCGCCTGTTTGCGACATGTTCGCCGGGACACGCTGGCGGCTGCCGCTGCCGGTGGCCGAAACCGCCGGGAACAGGTCGGCGCGCTGAATGCGGTATTGCGCACGGTAGGCGTCGAGGTTCAGCGCCGCGACCCGCAGGTCGCGGTTATTGACCAGCGAGGTCTGGATCAGCTGTTGCAGCGCCGGGTCGTGGAAGAACTGGCGCCAGCCCTGTTCAGCAGCGGCAACATCCGCCGATTGCGTCGGCGAATAGGCAGGGCCTTGCGGCCACTGCGCAGCCACCGGCGCTTCCGGGGTCTGGTAGTCAGGGATCAGCGAGCAGCCGCCAAGAATGAAAGCGGTTACTGCCAGGGACAACAAAGACTTGGTCATTGCCCAGCCTCATAACGTGGATTTTCAGGGGTGACGTCTTTTTTCGGCTCTTTGCTGCCGAACAGCGACGACACTGCGACGAAGAACAGTGGTACCCAGAAGATAGCGAGCACGGTCGCACTGATCATGCCGCCGATCACGCCAGTACCGATGGCGTGCTGGCTGCCGGCGCCGGCGCCGCTGGCGATCGTCAACGGTACCACGCCCAGGATGAACGCCAGCGAGGTCATGATGATCGGGCGAAGACGCATGCGGGACGCTTCGATCGCTGAGTCGTACAGGCTACGACCTTGTTCGTGCAGCTCCTTGGCGAACTCGACGATCAGAATGGCGTTTTTCGCCGCAAGACCGATGGTGGTCAACAGGCCAACCAGGAAGTACACGTCGTTGGATAGGCCGCGCAGGCTGGTGGCGATCAGTGCACCGATGATACCCAGCGGTACTACCAGCACCACAGCGATCGGGATCGACCAGCTTTCGTACAGGGCTGCCAGGCACAGGAACACGAACAGTACCGAGAGGGCGAACAGCGCCGGCATCTGCGAGCCGGAGAGTTTTTCCTCGTAGGACATGCCGGTCCAGGAGAAGCCGATACCGCTTGGCAGCTCGCCAGCAATGCGCTCGACCTCGGCCATGGCTTCACCGGTACTGTAGCCAGGCGCCGGTGCACCGAGGATCTCCATCGCTTCGACACCGTTGTAACGCGACAGCTTTGGCGAGCCGTAGGTCCATTCGCCTTTGGCGAAGGAGGAGAACGGCACCATCTCGCCTGCGCCGTTGCGCACGTACCATTTTTGCAGGTCTTCCGGGCTCATCCGCGCGCTTGGTTCGCCCTGGATGTACACCTTCTTGACCCGGCCACGGTCGATGAAGTCATTGACGTAGCTGGCACCCAGTGCAATCGACAGGGTGTTGTTGATGTCGGCAATGGTCACGCCCAAGGCGCTGGCACGTTCGTCATCAATGCTCAGCTGGTACTGCGGTTCATCGTTCAGGCCGTTCGGTCGCACGGCGCTGAGGATCTTGCTCTGCGCGGCTTTGGCCAGGAACTGGTTGCGCGCCTCCATCAACTTCTCGTGGCCGACACCGCCGCGGTCCTGAAGGAACACGTCGAAGCCGGTGGCGTTACCCAGTTCAAGCACCGCTGGCGGGGCGAAGGCGAACACCATTGCATCACGGAAGGTGAAGAAGTGCTGCTGGGCACGCTGTGCCAGGGCGAACACGCTGTTCTCCTTCGAGCGTTCATCCCATGGTTTGAGCATGATGAATGCCATGCCTGAGCTCTGGCCGCGGCCTGCGAAGTTGAAACCGTTGACGGTGAATACCGACGATACGGTATCGGCTTCGTCCTTGAGCAGGTATTCACGCATCTGGTCGACCACGGCCTGCGTGCGTTCGGCACTGGAGCCGGCCGGGGTCTGCACCTGGGCGAACAGTACGCCTTGGTCTTCTTCCGGCAGGAACGCGGTAGGGATGCGGGCGAACAGCCAGATCATGCCGACCACGATCAGCGCATAGGCCAGCAGGAATGGCACCTTGTTGCGCAGGATGGTGCCGACACTGCGCTCGTAGCCATTGACGCTGCGGTCGAAGTTGCGGTTGAACCAGCCGAAGAAGCCGCCTTTGGCGGTGTGGTGCTCGCCCTTTTTCAGCGGCTTGAGCATGGTTGCGCAGAGCGCCGGGGTGAAGATAAGCGCAACCAGCACCGACAGGCCCATGGCCGAGACGATGGTGATGGAGAACTGCCGGTAGATGACACCCGTGGAACCGCCGAAGAACGCCATGGGCAGCAGTACGGCCGAGAGCACCAGGGCGATACCCACCAGGGCACCCTGGATCTGTTCCATCGAGCGCTTGGTAGCTTCCTTGGGCGGCAGGCCTTCCTCGGACATTACCCGCTCGACGTTCTCCACCACGACGATGGCGTCGTCCACCAGCAAGCCGATGGCCAATACCATGGCGAACATGGTCAGGGTGTTGATGCTGAAGCCCGCGGCGGCAAGGATGCCGAAGGTACCCAGCAATACGACCGGTACGGTCATGGTGGTGATGATGGTGGCGCGGAAGTTCTGCAGGAACAGGTACATCACCAGGAACACCAGCACCACGGCTTCGATCAGGGTGTGGATCACGCCGCTGATCGATTCGGTGACCACTGGGGTGGTGTCATACGGGAATACCGCTTTCACTCCAGGCGGGAAGAACGGTTCCAGGTCGGCGATGGTCTGGCGCAGTGCCTTGGCGGTGTCCAGGGCGTTGGCGCCGGTTGCCAGTTTTACCGCCAGGCCGGAAGCCGGCTTGCCGTTGAACTGGGCGCTGACTGCGTAGTTTTCACCCCCCAGGCCCACTTGGGCGACGTCACCCAAACGAACCTGTGAACCGTCTTTGTTGACCTTGAGCAGAATGTTCTCGAACTGCTCGGCGGTTTGCAGGCGGGTCTTGCCGATGATGGTGGCGTTAAGCTGGGTGCCCGGCAGGGCTGGCAGGCCGCCGAGTTGGCCGGAAGACACCTGCACGTTCTGTGCGGCCACAGCTGTCTTGACGTCGACCGGGGTCAGCTGGAACTTGTTCAGCTTGGCCGGATCGAGCCAGATACGCATGGCGTACTGCGCACCGAACACCTGGAAGTCACCCACACCCGCAGTACGCGAAATCGGGTCCTGCATGTTCGAGACGATGTAGTTGGCCAGGTCGTCCTTGGTCATGCTGCCGTCTTCGGAGACCAGGCCGATCACCAGCAGGAAGTTCTTCACTGCTTTGGTGACGCGGATACCTTGTTGCTGCACTTCCTGCGGCAGCAGCGGGGTAGCCAGGTTCAGCTTGTTCTGTACCTGTACCTGCGCGGTGTCGGGGTTGGTGCCCTGTTCGAAGGTGGCGGTAATGGTCATGCTGCCGTCGGAGTTACTTTCCGACGACACATAACGCAGGTTGTCGATACCGTTGAGCTGCTGCTCGATCACCTGCACCACGGTGTCCTGGACGGTTTGCGCCGAGGCGCCCGGGTAGGTCACGGCGATGGCGATGGCCGGCGGCGCGATACTGGGGTACTGGTTGATCGGCAGCTTCAGGATCGACAAGGCCCCGACCAGCATGATCACCAAGGCGATCACCCAGGCGAAGATCGGGCGATCGATAAAGAACTTCGACATGGTTTACTCCGCTTTGGCGTCTGCTTTCGCCGCGCTGGCCTGATCAGGGCCGGCCGGCTTCTTGACGTTGGTGGCTTCGCTGACCTTCACCTCAACGCCCGGGCGCACGTACTGCAGCCCTTCGGTGATCAGGCGGTCACCCGGGTTGAGGCCTTCCTCGATCAGCCAGTCGCTACCCAAGGTGCGGCTGGCCTTAAGCTGGCGCAGTTCGACCTTGTTCTCCTGGTTGACCACCAGGGCGGTTGGTGCGCCTTTAAGGTCGCGGGTCACGCCCTGTTGCGGTGCCAGGATGGCGTTGGCGTTGACCCCGGCCTTGAGCCGCGCATGCACGAACATGCCGGGCAGCAGGGTGTGATCGGGGTTGGGGAACAGGGCACGCAGGGTCACCGAGCCGGTGGTCTCGTCGACCGCGACTTCGGAGAATTCCAGGCGGCCTTCCTGCTTGAACAGGCTGCCGTCTTCCAGTACCAGTTGAACCGAGGCGGCGTTGTCGCCGGCCTTCTTCAGCTGGCCGCTTTCCAGGTCACGGCGCAGCTTGAGCAGCTCGGCGGTGGACTGGGTAACGTCGACATAAATAGGGTCGAGCTGCTGGATGGTGGCCATGGCATCGGTCTGACCATTGCTCACCAGTGCGCCTTCGGTGAACGAAGAACGGCCGATACGGCCGCTGATCGGCGCCAGAACCTTGGTGTAGCGCAGGTCGATCTGTGCGCTCTTGAGCGAAGCCTCGGCCTGCAATCGTTTGGCATTGGCGTCGTCATATTCCTGTTTGGAGACGGCCTGCTCGTCAATCAGTTGCTTGTAGCGTTCGGCCAGTGAGCGTGTAGCCAGCAGGTTGGCCTTGGCATTGGCCAGGGTGGCTTCGTATACGGCAGGGTCGATCTGATACAGCTGCTGGCCTTCCTTGACCTCACTGCCTTCCTTGAACAGGCGCTTGAGGATGATGCCGTTGACCTGCGGGCGCACTTCGGCGACGCGGTAGGCACTGGTACGCCCCGGTAATTCCGAGGTGAGGGTGAAGGCTTGCGGCTGGATGGTCACGACGCCGACCTGAGGAGCCTGCGCCGCTGGCGCTGCTTCTTCTTTCTTACAGCCACTGAGCAGGGTTGCCAGGGCGACGGCGGAAACCAGAGCGGTAACGGCTGGCTTGAATTGCATGAGGATCCTCGGGTCGCTGGAGCAGGGAGACGCTCAAGAGTAATGGAAGAGATCTTGATCTGGAAAAAATGCTATCCGGTGGATAAATAGCTTGCTAAGAAATATACTTACATTCATGGTTGTTTGTAAATACTGCTGGGCTGTACTCCGGTACTGCCTCAGCGCTTGATTAGCTCATCCGAGAGGCCCCCTGCAGAGGTTCCCCGGAGCGTTCCCCGCACGCGCTGCGCGTTCGGGCCAGATGAGGTTGTACTGCCATGGTCCGTAGAACCAAAGAAGAAGCCCAGGAAACCCGCGCCCAGATCATCGAGGCGGCGGAAAAGGCCTTCTACAAGCGCGGGGTTGCGCGAACCACCCTGGCCGACATCGCCGAACTGGCGGGTGTGACACGGGGGGCGATCTACTGGCACTTCAACAACAAGGCCGAGCTGGTGCAGGCGTTGCTCGACAGCCTGCACGAGACCCATGACCATTTGGCGCGCGCGAGCGAAAGCGAGGATGAAGTCGACCCGCTTGGCTGCATGCGCAAGCTGCTGTTGCAGGTGTTCAACGAGCTGGTGCTCGATGCCCGAACCCGTCGTATCAATGAAATCCTGCATCACAAGTGTGAGTTCACCGATGACATGTGTGAAATTCGCCAGCAGCGCCAGAGTGCGGTGCTGGATTGCCACAAGGGCATCACCCTGGCGCTGGCCAATGCCGTACGCCGGGGCCAGTTGCCTGGCGAGCTGGATGTCGAGCGCGCGGCGGTGGCCCTGTTTGCCTATGTCGATGGCCTGATCGGGCGCTGGCTCTTGCTGCCTGACAGTGTCGATTTGTTGGGTGATGTCGAAAAATGGGTCGACACCGGGCTGGATATGCTGCGCTTGAGCCCGGCTCTGCGCAAATGACACTTTGTTAAGGATTGTGAGGGAGTGTTTCCCCTTTGTATTAAGGGGGGGTTAAGGGCGCGGCCGCCCTGCGGCTGTTCGCAGCACGAGGCGGCTCTTGCAGCGATTGCGCAGCCTTCAGCGGCCGCGCAATTGCCGGTCGGGCAAAGCCAATGCTGCAAACAGCCCCAGCACCGCGACGACCGCACTCCCTATCAGCAGCTGGCTGAACGTCTTCAACAACTGCCCCTGAGTCACCAGGTCCACCTCTGCGGCCTTCAAGCTCCCCAGCAACGGATTACCCGAAAGTTCGAAACCACCCTGATGCAGCAGTGCCAGCAACAGGCTGGACATGCACGCCACGCCCATGGCTCCGCCCAGCGAGCGGAACAGGTTGGTGGTGCTGGTGGCCACGCCGATGTCCTTGCTGGCGACCGCGCTTTGTGTGCCCACCAGCGAGGTCGGGAATTGCAGCCCGCAGGCAAACCCGGTAAGCAGCATGAACAGCGCACCGAGCAACGCGGATTGCGGCGGAGTCAGTGCCATCGCGAATATGGCCACTGGCATCAGCAGTGCACCGGCCAGGATCTGCGGCTTGTAGCGCCCGGTCCGGCTGGTCATGCGGCCTCCTGTGAAAGCACCCATGGGCAGCCCCATGGCCAGCGGCAGCAGGTGCAGGGCGGCGCTGTCGGCACCGGCGCCGGTGATGCCTTGGTAACGCAAGGGCATGAGCATGGTCAGGGAAATGGACTGGAAACTGGCGAAAAAGATCACTGCCCAGCACAGCACCGCCACCCGGTTGCCGAACAGGCTGAGCGGCAGCAGCGGCTCCGGGCAGCGGCGTTCGTGGGCGATGAAAAGCGTCAGGCCAAGCAGGGCGCAGCCGAACAGCGCCAGCACGGCCGGGTCGGCCCAGGTGTGGCCCTGGCCCACCATGGTAATGCCCAGTAGCAGGCTGCCAAGGCCGAGAATCAACAGCATGGCGCCAAGGTAGTCCACCTGTGCCTCGCGACGCTGCATCGGCATGCCGCCGAGCGCACGGCCTATGGCCCACAAGGCGACCAGCCCCAGCGGCAGGTTGATCCAGAACACCCAGCGCCACGACAGATACTCGGTCAACCAGCCGCCCAGCACTGGCCCAGCCACGCTGGCCGCGGCGTACATGCTGCTGAAGTAGCCCTGGTAGCGGCCGCGTTCGCGTGGGGGCACGAAGTCGCCAATGATTGCCTGGCTCACCGAGACCATGCCGCCTGCGCCAATACCCTGCAGTACCCGGGCCAGCAACAGTTGCTGCATGTCCTGGGCCATGGCGCAGGCAATAGAAGCCAGGGTGAACAGGCTGATGCCGGTGAGGATCATCCGGCGCCGGCCGTAAAGGTCGCCCAGTTTGCCGTAGATCGGCACGGCCACGGTCATTGCCACCATGTACCCGGAAATGACCCAGGCCAGCATGCCGACATCGCTGAACTGTGCCGAGATGGCGGGCAGCGAGACGGCGACGATGGTCTGGTCCAGAGCGCCAAGGAAGATGGCCAGCATGAGGGCGGTGAGCACATTGCGCAGGGAGGTGGGGGGCAGGGCGGCGGTCACGGGAATACCTTGTTTGTCTATGGCAGCCCCTTCGCGGGCAAGCCTGCTCTCACAGAAGCCCACAAATTGTACCCTGAGTTAGGTAGCTTCCTATGTACTATCTGCATCCCCTATGCAAGATCGGCATTGGCGCATTCATCCAGTGCGGCATGGCTGCGTGATATCGTTGGTATGCCACAGAGGCTGAATTTCGGGGCTTGCACCAGCTTGGTGCAACATATTGCCGCAGGTTTTTCAGTCCGCTGTCTCCCACACCTTTTATTCCTCTGCCTGCATGTCGAGCATGACCGCCCAGATGGCGACGGTTGGAACAGGTCAGGTAGACCCGATTACAGGGGTCGGTAGTTACCGTTCAAATTTCAACTTTTTTTGCGGAGTGATCATGCCCAAGGCTTCCCACCAAGATCTGCGTTTTGCCTTCCGCGAGCTGCTCGCTTCAGGTTCCTGTTTCCACACTGCCTCGGTGTTCGACCCGATGTCGGCACGCATTGCCGCAGACCTGGGCTTCGAAGTCGGTATCCTCGGCGGTTCGGTCGCTTCGTTGCAGGTGCTGGCTGCTCCGGACTTCGCTCTGATCACCCTCAGCGAGTTCGTCGAGCAGGCCACCCGCATTGGTCGGGTTGCGCAACTGCCGGTACTCGCGGACGCCGACCACGGCTACGGCAACGCACTGAATGTGATGCGCACGGTGACCGAACTGGAGCGCGCCGGTGTGGCCGCGCTGACCATCGAGGACACCCTGCTGCCTGCCCAGTTCGGGCGCAAGTCCACCGACCTGATTCCGGTCGAGGAGGGTGTTGGCAAGATCCGCGCGGCGCTGGAGGCACGAGTCGACTCGTCCCTGTCGATCATTGCCCGTACCAACGCGGGCGTACTCAGCACCGAAGAAATCATCGTGCGTACGCAGAGCTACCAGAAGGCGGGCGCTGATGGCATTTGCATGGTCGGAGTCAAAGACTTCGAGCAGCTCGAGCAGATTGCCGAGCACCTGACGGTGCCGCTGATGCTGGTCACCTATGGCAACCCGAACCTGCGCGATGACGAACGCCTGGCGCGTCTGGGCGTGCGCATCGTAGTCGATGGCCATGCGGCTTACTTTGCCGCGATCAAGGCCACTTACGACTGCCTGCGGCTGCAGCGTGGTCGGCAGAACAAGTCGGAAAACCTCAGTGCTACCGAGCTGTCGCACACCTACACCCAGCCTGAAGACTACATTCGCTGGGCCAAGGAATACATGAGCGTCGAGGAGTGATCGGCAGGGCGCCGTCCATTCAACGGACGGCGCTCAAGTTTGCACTCCACAGTCGGTCATTGAGTCGCCTGCTTCGCGGGCATGCCCGCTCCCACTGGTACCGCGCAGATCCCAAGGCATGTGCATACCTGTGGGCGAGCCCGCGAAAGGGCTGTCACAGGCTGGCCTGGCCCTCCAGCCAGTCCAGTAATTCGAGCAACCCCGGCGGCAAGCTTCTGGCCTGGCTCACCAGGTAATACCCCTTGCCCGTCAGCACCTTCAGCGCAAACGGCATGCACAACCGCCCACCGCGCAGGTCATCGCCAATCAGCGACCAGTCACCGATCGCCACCCCTGTGCCCTGCGAAGCCATGGCCATCGCCATGTCCAGTGTCTCGAAATGCTGTTTGGGTCCATGTGTGGCTAGCGTCACTCCAGCCGCCTGCAACCACAACCGCCAGTCGTGTTCATCCCGCGAGGGGTGCAGCAGCATGTGCCTGGCCAGGTCTTCCACCTGCTGCAACGGCACTGGCCCTTCACGCAGTGACGGTGCGCACACCGGGGTCAGTTGCTCATCGAACAGTTTGCGCACGTGTAGCCCGTGGTTTGGCGCATTGCCATAGACCACCGCTGCATCGAAGCCCTCGCGACGCAAATCCACCCCGTGCTGCACGGTCGTAGTCAGCTCCACCGGTACGTCCGGGCGCAGTGCCTGCCATTCCATCAGGCGCGGCAGCAGCCAACGCATCACGCAGGTGGGTGCCTTGAGCTGCAAGGTAGTGCTGTGCTCACCCACTTCGCGCACCCCCTGTTCGATCAGCGCGAACACCTGCTGCACCCGCGGTAGCCAGTCCAGGCCTTCACGGGTCAGGCTCAATCCGCGGGCCTCGCGCTTGAACAGGGCATAACCCAGGTGTTCTTCGAGAGCTGCAATCTGGCGGCTGACAGCGCCCTGGGTGATGTGCAACTGCTGACCGGCGCGGGTGAAGTTGCAGTGCTGGGCGGTGACCAGAAATGTGTGCAGGGCAGGCAGGGGTGGGAGGCGTTTCATTGCAGTAAGCCATGATCACAGGACATGGCTAGTATGTGTTTTTTTACATTGTGGCGATAGCCGTGGCTTGGGTCCAATAAGGGCATACCCCAACAAGATTCATGGTGATCCCTGATGGCAACCTGCGGCGAAGTACTGGTCAAACTCCTTGAAGGCTATGGCGTCGATCATGTCTTCGGCATTCCCGGTGTACATACCGTGGAGCTCTATCGTGGCCTTGCGGGTTCTTCCATTCGCCACATCACCCCACGTCATGAGCAAGGTGCCGGGTTCATGGCTGACGGCTATGCGCGCACCCGCGGCAAACCCGGGGTGTGCTTCATTATCACCGGCCCGGGCATGACCAATATCACCACTGCCATGGGCCAGGCCTATGCCGACTCGATCCCGATGCTGGTGATTTCCAGCGTGCAGTCCCGTGACCAGCTGGGCGGTGGCCGTGGCAAGCTGCACGAGCTGCCCAACCAAGCCGCGCTGGTATCGGGTGTAGCGGCGTTTTCCCACACCTTGATGAGTGCAGCCGACTTGCCGCAGGTGCTGGCCCGGGCATTTGCCGTGTTCGACAGTGCCCGGCCACGCCCGGTGCATATCGAAATCCCGCTTGATGTGCTGGTTGAGCCGGCCGACTTCCTGCTGCCGGGCCGCCCCGTACGTGGTAGTCGGGCAGGGGCTGCACCGCAGGCCGTGGCGCAGATGGCAGAGCGACTGGCCAGTGCACGTCGGCCGCTGATTCTGGCCGGTGGCGGGGCGTTGGCTGCGGGCGCTGCGCTGGCGCGCCTGGCCGAACACCTTCAGGCCCCGGTGGCGCTGACCATCAATGCCAAAGGCTTGTTGCCTGCCAGCCACCCATTGCAGATCGGCTCGACCCAGTCGTTACCCGCCACACGGGCGCTGGTGGCCGAGGCCGATGTGGTGCTGGCGATCGGCACCGAACTGGCCGAAACCGATTATGACGTGACCTTCAAGGGTGGTTTCGAGATCCCGGGCAGGCTGCTGCGCATTGACATCGACCCGGACCAAACCGTGCGCAATTATCTGCCGGAGCTGGCGCTGGTAGCCGATGCCGAACTGGCAGCCGAAGCGCTGCTCGGCGCCCTGCAAGCCCAGCCGCAGCCAGTGCACGAAAGCACTTGGGGCGTGGCCCGCGTGGCCAATCTGCGCAAGGTCCTGGCGGCAGACTGGGACCAGCCCACCCTGAGCCAGACGCGCTTGCTGAGCGCCATACTGGAGCGCCTGCCTGATGCCATTCTGGTGGGCGACTCGACCCAACCTGTGTACACCGGCAACCTGACACTCGACATGGAGCAGCCACGCCGCTGGTTCAACGCCTCGACCGGTTACGGCACCTTGGGTTACGCGTTGCCAGCAGCCATGGGCGCCTGGTTGGGCAGTGCCGAGCAGGCCGTCGAACGCGCCCCGGCGGTGTGCCTGATTGGTGATGGTGGTTTGCAGTTCACCCTGCCGGAACTGGCCAGTGCAGTGGAGGCGCAGGTACCGCTGATCGTGCTGCTGTGGAATAACCAGGGGTACGAGGAAATCAAGAAATACATGGTCAATCGGGCGATCGAGCCGGTCGGGGTGGATATCCATACCCCGGATTTCATCGGCGTGGCGCGGGCGTTGGGCGCGGCAGCAGAGAACGTGGCCGATATCCCCCAATTGCAGGTGGCGCTCGGGCAAGCGGTGGAGCGCAAAGGGCCGACCTTGATCCAGGTGGACCAGAATCAGTGGCAGGCGGCAGTGTCGGGTTGAAGCATAGCGATTGCCTGTATCGGCCTCTCGCGCCTGCAGGTAGCGCGCAATTTTCGCATCTGTGCAAAAACCTGTAGGAGCGGGTTTACCCGCGAAAGCACCGGTGCAGGCGAGTGGCGAGCTTCAGACCGCAGTAGCCCGCAACCGAGCCACATCACGAATCGGCGGCGCGCCGTAAAGCCGGCTGTATTCACGGCTGAATTGCGACGGGCTTTCATAACCCACCCGATAAGCCGCCACCGCCGCCTCCAGCCCGTCGTTCAACATCAGCCGCCGCGCCTCCTGCAGGCGCAGTTGCTTCTGGTACTGAAGCGGGCTCATCGAGGTCACGGCCTTGAAGCGGTGGTGCAAGGTCGAGGTGCTGAGGTTGACCTCACGGGCCAGGTCCTCGATCCGCAGCGGCTGTTGGTAGTTGTTGTTGAGCCAAGTGATGGCCTGGCACACCCGGTGGGTCTGGCTGTTGGCCAAGGCAATTTCATACAGCCGGTAACCCTGCGGACCACGCAGCAGGCGGTAGAGAATCTCGCGGCGGAACAGCGGCGCCAGCATTGCGATGTCGCGGGGGGTGTCCAACAGCCGCAGCAACCGCAGCAGGGCATCGAGTAACGCGGCATCTGTCCTTTCCACATACAAACCACGGCCGGAAGGTCGATTGGGTACCAGCATCGGCCCGCTCTCGGCGATCAGCTGGCTGATCTCGGCCGGGTCCAGGTCCATGCGCAGGCCCAGGCTTGGGTTCTCGGGGCTGGCATCCAGCCTCACGGCACTGAGTGGCAAGGTCACCGAAACGACCATGTAATGCAGTGGGTCGTAGGCGTACTGCTCGTCACCCAGGAACAGGCTTTTGCTGCCTTGGGCAAGGATGCACAGAGCAGGCTGCGCCAGGGTGGGTACAGAACGCACATTTTCGGTGTAACGCACCAGGTGCAGGTCATCGATGGCCGATGCTGGGCCATGGGGCTCGCCCGCGTGGCGGTTGATCAGCTCGGCCAGCTCCAGGCGCTGCAGTTCCAGGGTCGGTTCGGTGGACGTGGCGGTGGTCATGATGGCTTTCCTCTGCTGACCGACGCAGCATAGGTTTGGGCAAAGACGGGCGCTAGTCGAAAGCTGCACGCCGATTGCCTGATCCTGCCGCGCTGCAGGATCAGGCAATCGGCGTGCAGTAATGGCCTAACGCGCCGCGCGGGTGAGCGCCTAACCTTGGCAGCCTGGCTTTTCCGTCCGCCTGCTTCAAGGAGATTGTGCAATGACCCTCAAACAACCGGTCACCCACCTTGCTTTCATCCGTGCCAGCAGCGGGCGCTCGGCAGAGCTGGGCGCGCGCCTGCGTGACATGCTTGAGCCTTCGCTGCGTACACCGGGTTGCCTGAGTTTTACCGTGCAGCGTTCGCAGGCTGATGCTGACCTGTGGTTGCTCAGCGGAAGCTGGCAGGACCAGCAGGCGATGAGTGGTTACTTTGCTTCGCCGACACTGGAGGTGTTTGGTGAGCTGGTGCAGGCCCAGGTGGTCAGCAGCCTGGACTTGCATACCTTCGATTGAGTGTTGATGAGGTAAAGTGACGCCTTTGTTCAATCACGCGGACAGCAATATGGCACGTAGGGAATTCACTCATTTCGAAGCGGTATCGGCGATGGTGCCGGTGGAAGGTGGCGGCTACAACGCCGCCATCGCGGTCAAAGCCTTGGGCATGGGCGGCGCGCCGCGCTTTCACAAGGTTCTCGACGGGCAGGTGTTCAAGGGCGCCGTGGCCGCCGACGAAGCGGCCACCGCTGAGCTGCAACGCCTGCAGGGCGTCAGCGAAGAGGGTGAGCTGGTCTGGTGATCAGGCCGGCGGCCGGGCCATCTTGAACAGGTTGCCCAGCTCGAAATAGTCCGCCGGGCCACCCCCACGCAGGATAGGCTCGGCGGCAGCGGTATCGTAGATGCCGTTGTTCAGCAGGTGCTCGGCAATGTGCACCGCCACCACTTCCCCAAGGATCAGCCAGCTGGGCACCTGTTCCTGGTCGGCCCGCTTGAGCTGGACGATCTGGCTGACCTTGCACTCGAAGGCTACCGGCG
The DNA here is from genome assembly GCF_044904505.1 of Pseudomonas sp. 3HC3. Lineage (NCBI taxonomy): Bacteria > Pseudomonadati > Pseudomonadota > Gammaproteobacteria > Pseudomonadales > Pseudomonadaceae > Pseudomonas > Pseudomonas sp. 3HC3. Next base: position 263,566 of record NZ_JADDRH010000003.1, on the reverse strand, counting down.
TTTCACCCACGCGCGGCACCTTGACGATGCTCGAGGGTGCGGCAGTGAGGCCGCTCAATTCGAATTCGTTTACTTCGGCAGCAACCGGTGCGCAGCTCAGGTTCATTTGCTCGGCCAGAGGGCGGGTGGCCAGGTTCCAGACGAACTCACCGGTCTGCTCGATGTTGTTCAGGCTGTCTTTGCGCCCGACGCTGCAGAAACCGATGATCGGCGGGATGTAGTTGAACGCATTGAAGAAGCTGTAAGGCGCCAGGTTCAGGCGGCCTTCGCGGTCCTGAGAGGAGATCCAGCCGATAGGGCGGGGACCGACGATGGCATTGAACGGGTCGTGCGGCAGGCCGTGGCCTTTGGCGGGTTCGTAGTAATACATCTGTGCTGGGCTTGTTGGCCCTACCTCCTGGTGGACAAGGTGCCTAGTGTGCCAAGCCTGAGCTCGCCTGCAAATGATCAAGCCCGGCCGAAGCCGGGCTGGGTGCTCGCAATCAGGTATCAGCTGATGCGGTGCGCGTTGGTGCGGTTGAAGCCATCTTCGGCAAAGTGCTGGCCGCCGGTGCGGTCGAAACCGTCTTCGGCGAAGCGTTGGCCGTTGGTGCGATCGAAGCCGTCTTCGGCGAAGCGCTGGCCGTTGGTGCGATCGAAGCCGTCTTCGGCGAAGCGTTGGCCGTTGGTGCGATCGAAGCCGTCTTCGGCGAAGCGTTGGCCGTTGGTGCGATCGAAGCCGTCTTCGGCGAAGCGTTGGCCGTTGGTGCGATCAAAGCCGTCTTCAGCGTAGCTGGCGGGCTGGGTTTGAGCGGCGGCAAAGGTGTGTGCGTCGGTCCGGTCGAAGCCATCTTCGGCGAAGGCGCCCGCTGCGAAAACCGAGAGGGCCAGGGTAAGGATCAGTTTGTTTTTCATGATGGTTGCTCCAGGGGTTTGTGAGTTGTTTGTTTCTATGGGTTTAATCCTACGCCTAATAAATTGATTAAAAAGCGCAAAAAATAGCGCTTAAAAATCGAATTAATAGATGTTTCTGTGCGTGCTTCGCGTGAGTCAGGCAGCGGTGTCATCCACTAGCCGCGAGCACTCACGTAGTCGTTTTGTCAGCCATTGCAGCTTGACGGGCGCGAATTAATGGGGCGTTAAGAATGAAATTTCTTGTTTCAAAGTTCGATCGACGCTTTTTTCATGTACCACCAACCGTTTTTTCAGATGCTGCTCAGCAACATCGCCGCACCTCAGACTGGAGCGGCACAACAATGAACAAACTCCCGCAAATCACCTTGGCCTTCTGGGTCATGAAGATCTGCGCAACCACCCTTGGCGAAACGGCAGGCGACTTGCTGTCGATGACGTTGAACATCGGCTATGCACTCAGCTCGTTGATGCTGATCAGCGTGTTCCTGCTGACCTTGGTCGGCCAGCTCTACTCGCGCCGCTACCACCCGATGCTGTATTGGCTGGTGATTCTTTCCACCAGTACCGCTGGTACCACCATCTCCGACTTCATGGACCGCACCCTGGGCCTGGGTTATGCCGCGGGTTCGGCCCTCCTGATCGGCATCCTGCTGGTGACCTTCCTGGCCTGGCGCCTCAGCGGCAACCCGCTGGATGTCAACCGCATCAAGAACCGAACGGGCGAGCTGTTCTACTGGGTGGCAATCCTGTTTTCCAACACCCTCGGCACCGCGCTGGGCGACTACCTGGCCGATGACTCGGGGCTGGGCTTTGCCGGCGGCGCGCTGTTGATTGGCAGTGCCATTGCGCTGGTGGTGGTCGCCCGCTACTGGACGCGTATTCCCAGCGTGATGTTGTTCTGGGTCGCGTTCGTGCTCACTCGGCCGTTTGGCGCCACCTTGGGCGACTTCCTCACCAAACCCTATGAAAAGGGTGGCCTGGACTTCGGCACGGTCGGTTCTTCGGCTGTGCTGGGCGGGGTGCTGCTGGTGCTGGTGCTGCTGGCCAACCGGTACCAGCGTCGTGATCCGCGACAGGCACTTGAGATGTCCTGATCCTGCTTTCAGGTACGAGTGATCCGAATGGAATGTTTAGTCGGTTCTCAGCGAGATGAGTGCTGATCGAACAAATGAAAAGGGCGCACCTGAAACGGTGCGCCCTTTTCAGTTCGGCAGCTTCACATTCACTCAGTGGTAATCCGCGAGTGCTGCTTGGTGTCCTTCATGGTCGCGTAAACCAGCAGCGAGCAGGCGATACAGGCGGTGACGTACCAGTAAAAGCCGCTCTCCATCCCAGCGCTCTTGAACCACAGGGCCACGTATTCGGCGGTGCCACCGAAGATCGACACGGTCAGGGCATACGGCAGGCCCACGCCCAGGGCGCGAATCTCGGTAGGGAACAGCTCGGCTTTGACCACGGCGTTGATCGAGGTATAGCCGCTTACGATGATCAGCGCTGCCATGATCAGGAAGAACGCCCCCCACCAGCTCTGGATGGTGTGCAGGGTGCTGAGGATGGGGACGGTGAACAGGGTGCCGAGCACACCAAAGGCGATCAGGATCGGACGGCGGCCGATCTTGTCGGACAGACCACCGATCACCGGCTGCAGGCACATGAACAGGAACAGCGTGGCGGCCGAGATGGTGGTCGAGTCACTGATGCTCATACCTACGGAGTTGACCAGGTACTTCTGCATGTAGGTGGTGTAGGTGTAGAAGGCCAGGGTACCGCCCATGGTCAGACCGACGACGGTCATCAGCTCCTTGGGGTGACGCAGCAGCGTGCGCATCAGGCTTTCCTTGGCCTTTTCCTTCTTGGTGAACGAGGCGGTTTCTTCCATGCCGCGACGCAGGTACAGGGCCACCACGGCGCACAGCGCACCGATCACGAACGGCACGCGCCAGCCCCAGGCGTACAATTGCTCGGTGGTCAGGGTCTGTTGCAGGACGATCAGCACCGCCAGGGCGATGAGCTGGCCGGAGATCAGGGTCACGTACTGGAAGCTGGAGAAGAAACCACGGCGCTCTTTGCTGGCCATTTCACTGAGGTAGGTGGCCGAGGTGCCGTATTCACCACCCACCGACAGGCCTTGCAGCAGGCGTGCGATGACCAGCAGGACAGGCGCGGCGACGCCGATGGTTTCATAACCCGGGGTCAGGGCGATGACCAGCGAGCCCGCGCACATGAGCAGTACCGACGCCATCAGCGCGGCCTTGCGGCCCTTGCGGTCGGCGTACAGGCCCATCAGCCAGCCACCGATCGGGCGCATAAGGAAGCCCACGGCGAAGATCGCGGCGGTATTGAGCAGTTGTGCGGTGGAGTCGCCGGCCGGGAAGAAGGCTTTGGCGAAGTACAGCGAGAATGCGGCGTAGACGTACCAGTCGTACCATTCGACCATGTTGCCGATGGACCCGCTGAATATCGACTTCAGGCGGCTGGCGGTGGTTTTTTCTGCGGCAGGCGCGGTGGCCGCCCCTGCGGGCAGGGAGGTGGCGTTATCCATCAGGGATACCTTCTCGTTGTTTTTGTGGAGCGCGCCGTGGCGCAGCTTGCCAAGGCAATTGCAGAAGGTGTGCCAAATGGGTGCGGGTTGATTCATTTGAGGGCATCAAATATCCCAAGCCGGCACAGTAGTGGGCCTTGCGCCGCCCTATGCAGGAGCGGGCCTGACCGCGAAGGGCTGCAAAGCAGTCCGAAATCTCGATGTGATGAGCAGCTTTTCGCCTACCCGGTCCTGGTAATAAGCGGATTTCCGCTCATGCCTGCCCAATAAAATCCTCGCGCACCAGCCCATGCCGTTGCATCTTCTCGTTAAGCGTGCGCCGCGGCAGTTGCAAAGCCTCCATCACCGACTTGATCTCGCCCCCATGCTGACGCAAGGCCGCACGCAGGCATTGCGCCTCGAATGCTTCCATCTGCTCGCCCAGCGACTGCCCGGCAGGTGCCACCTCGATGTTTGGCGAACCCAGCCCCAGCGCATGCCGCTCCGCCGCATTGGCCAGCTCACGCACGTTGCCAGGCCAGTCATGTGACAGCAGCTGCGCCAGCTGTGTACCCGATAGCGGCGGGGCAGCGCGACCAAGCTTTTCACCGGCAGCGCGGGCAAAGTGTTCGAACAGCAGCGGAATGTCCTCCCGCCGCTCGCGCAGCGGTGCCAGGCGCAATTCGGCGACGTTCAGGCGGTAGGCCAAGTCTTCGCGGAAGCGCCCGGCACGAGCCTCCTCGAGCAGGTCGGGCTTGGTCGCAGCAATGATGCGCAGGTCGACGCTGATGCTCTGGTTGGCCCCCAGGCGCTCCAACTTCTGCTCCTGAATCACCCGCAACAGCTTGGCCTGTTGGGCCAGTGGCATGCTCTCGATTTCGTCGAGGAACACGGTGCCACCGTTGGCATACTCCAGCTTGCCGATCCGTTTACCCTGGGCGCCCGTGAAGGCGCCGCTCTCATGGCCGAACAGTTCGGCCTCGAACAGCGACTCGGGGATGGCCGCGCAGTTAAGGGCTACAAAGGGCTTGGCGGCACGAGGGCCAAAGTCGTGCAGGCAGCGGGCCACCCGCTCCTTGCCACTGCCGGTTTCACCGCGGATCAGCACGTTTACCGGCAGGCTGGCCAGGTCCAGGACTTGCCGGCGCAGCTGTTGCAGGCCCTGGGACATGCCCAGCAGCGTGCCTTCCAGGCGTGACTTGAGGTCGGCCTGCTCGTGGAGCCGGCGGTTCTCCAGCACCAGCTGGCGCTTTTCCAGGGCGCGACGCAGGCTGCCCAGCAAGTCTTGCGGCGTGAAGGGTTTTTCCAGGAAGTCATAGGCCCCGTTGCGTATGGCTTCTACCGCCATCGGTACATCACCGTGACCGGTCAGCAAAATCACGGGCAGGTCGGGGTCGTTCGCTTGCAGGCGTTCGAGCAATTGCAGGCCATCCATACCCGGCATGCGTACATCGCTGATGATCACCCCAGGGAAGTGCTGCGGCAGGTGCGCCAGGCACTCTTCGGCGCGAGCGAACAACTGCACGCTGAAGCCGGACAGGCTCAGCCATTGCTCTACAGCAGTGCGGATACTGGCTTCATCATCTACGACGATCACCGAATTCAACATACAGGCTCCAGGTCTCGGGGCAGGGTAAGGCTCAGGCGCGCGCCGCCAGGCAGGTTTTCGGCCCGCAACTGGCCGCCGGCCTCATGGACGATGCCGTAAGAGATGGCCAGGCCCAGCCCTAGCCCTTCCCCCACCGGTTTGGTGGTGAAGAACGGGTCGAAGACCTTGGCCAGGTCGGCTTCGGCAATGCCGCCACCCGAGTCGAGCACACTCAGGCGCCATAGCTCCCCGTCGGGTTCGATGCGGATCTCCAGGCGTTTGTAACGCTTGTCGATCATGGCGTCGAGTGCATTGTGCAGGAGGTTTATCAGCACTTGCTCCAGGCGGATGGCATCGCCGCGTACCCAGGCCGGGCGTGCCAGGTACAGAGCCACCTCCACTTCCTCGCTGCGAATGCGCGCTTCCAGCAGGTGCAAGGCCTGATCGACCACGGTTGCCAGGTCGAGGCGTTCGCGCAGGCCCATCGGGCTGTTGCGGGCAAAAGTTTTCAGGTGGCTGGTCAGTGCTGCCATGCGCGTGAGCATCTGTTCCAGCGGCTCCAGCGCTTGCCGCGCTTCGTCATGGCGACCATGGTCAAGCAGCAGGCGCAGGGTTTCCAGTTGCATACGTTGGGTGGTCAGCGGCTGGTTGATTTCATGGGCCATGGCCGCTGACATTTGCCCGAGTGCGGCCAGTTTGGCTGATTGCACCAGGCCTTCCTGGGCAGTGCGCAGCTCGCGGGTGCGCTCCTCGACCTGGCGTTTGAGTTCTTGCCGGCTGCGCTGGCGCAAGCGTGCCAGGCGCAGGCGTTGACTGACGAAAAGGGCGGCGAACACCAGGCTCAGCCAGACGGCGGCGGCGCCAAGGGCTGCATTACGGCCGTCTGCAGCGACCTGCGGTTTGCGCAGCAGGTGCAAGGTCCAGTTTTCGCCTTCCAGCGGCAGGCTTTCCCACAAGTACTCGGTGCTACCCTCGGGGCCTTGCACGCGGCTAAGGGTGCTGTAGGGGGCAAACCGCGTCAGTACCTGATGCTGTAGCGGCACCAGCGGTTGCTTGTCGTACTGACGGGTTTCGGCCAGCTCGGCGCGGTCGGCGCCACTGAGCGGCTGAAGCTCGCGGTAGCGCCAGCCATCCTGGTTTGCGATGAACGTAATACCGCGGGCGTCGCTGACCAGCAGGATATCGTTGCCCTGTCGCCATTCGCGTTCCAGCTCGGGGAATTCCAGCTTCACCACCATGGCACCAAGGAATCGGCCGTGCTCGTCGTTCACCGCGCTGGCGAGGAAGTAGCCCGGCACGCCACTGGTCACGCCCACGGCATAGAAGCGGCCACTGCCCTGGCTGCGGGTTTGCTTGAAGTAGGGACGGAAACCGTAGTTGGAGCCGACGTAGCTGCTGGGCAGCCGCCAATTGCTGGCGGCAATGGCCAGGCCGGTGCGGTCGAGCAGTTCGAGGGTGGAGGAATTGGCGGCGCCATTGATACGTTCGAGCTTGTGGTTCAGGGCGTTCTGAACGCCTTCATCGATCGGGCCGCGCAAGGCTGCTATCAGTTCCGGATCCAGCGCCAGCACGGCGGGGAGAGCGCGGTAGCGGTCGATCAGGGTGTGCAGTGCGTTGGCGTACAGGCCCAGTTGCTGGCTGGCACGCTTGGCGTCGTCTTCCATGGCCTGGCGCTTGGCCTGGTGCATTGCCCAGCCGGCGCTGAGTGCGGTACCCAGCACGATCAGCAGGCTGATCAGCCCCAGACGCAGGGCGCGAAAGGAAAAGGGCATTGGGGGCGGATCCGGTGGTGGGATATCGGGGCGGCCTCTTCGTGGGTAAACCCGCTCCTACAGGTACTCTGCAGCACCTGTAGGAGCGGGTTTACCCGCGAAAAGGCCGGAACAGGCGGCCTTTTTCAGTCAAAGCAATTCGAAGCTCTGCTGCTGCACCGCTTGGGAATCCAGCCCTACCTGGACATTGAACTCCCCAGGTTCGGCAACCCGCTGCAACTGGCCATTGTAGAACTTCAGGTCGTCCTCGCTGATGCGGAAGGTCAACGTGCGGGTTTCACCCGGTTCAAGCATCAGCTTCTGGAAGTTTTTCAGCTCTTTCACCGGGCGGCTCATCGACGCCGACACATCCTGCAGGTACAGCTGCACCACCGTCTCGCCTGCAACCTTACCGGTGTTCTTGACCGTTACCTTGGCTTCCAGCGTATCGCCGCGCTTGAGATCCTTGCCCGACAGGTTCAGGCCCGACAGCTCGAAGCTGCTGTAGCTCAAGCCATAGCCGAACGGATAAAGGGGCCCGTTGGGTTCTTCGAAGTATTGCGAGGTGTAGTTGCCCGGCTTGCCCGGCGTGAACGGCCGGCCGATGCGGGTGTGGTTGTAGTACATCGGGATCTGCCCCACAGACCGTGGGAAGGTAATGGCCAGCTTGCCGGAGGGGTTGTAGTCGCCAAACAGCACGTCGGCGATGGCATTGCCGCCTTCGGTGCCGGCGAACCAGGTTTCCAGGATGGCGTCGGCCTGCTCGCGCTCCCAGCTGATCGACAGCGGCCGGCCGTTCATCAGCACCAGCACCAGCGGTTTGCCGGTGGCCTTGAGCGCCTTGATCAGCTCGCGCTGGCTGGCCGGGATCTCCAGGGTGGTACGGCTCGACGACTCATGGGACATGCCGCGGGACTCGCCAACTACGGCTACCACGACGTCGGATTGCTTCGCCGCCTTGACTGCTTCATCGATCAGCACGGCAGGCGGGCGTGGGTCGTCGACGATTTCCGGGGCATCGAAGTTGAGGAAGTTCAGGTAATCGAGGATCGCCTTGTCGCCCGTGACGTTGGAACCTTTGGCGTAGACCAGCTTGGCCTTGCCGTCCACGGCGCGGCGCAAGCCCTCGCGCACGGTCACGGAGTGGACGGGTTTACCGTCGGCGGCCCAGCTGCCCATCATGTCGATCGGGGCATCGGCCAGCGGGCCGACCAAGGCAATGGTGCCGGCCTTTTTCAGCGGCAGGGTCTGGTTGCGGTTTTCCAGCAGCACCAGGCTGCGGCGTGCCACGTCACGCGCAGCTTCGCGGTGCAGGCGGTCGTTGCCGTAGTAGTCTTTCAGGTCGGTTTCGGCCTTGCCGATGCGCACGTAGGGGTCTTTGAACAGGCCCATGTCGTACTTGGCACCAAGCACCTCACGCACCGCCTGGTTCAGTTCGCGCTGGGTCACCTCGCCGGACTTCAGCAGGCCCGGCAGCTCTTCGCCGTACAGGGTATCGTTCATGCTCATGTCGATGCCGGCCTTGATCGCCAGCTTGGCGGCTTCACGGCCGTCACGGGCGACGCCGTGGCGAATCAGCTCCTGGATGGCGCCGTGGTCGCTGATGGTCACGCCCTTGAAGCCCCACTCCTTGCGCAGCAAGTCGTTCATCAGCCAGGTGTTGGAGGTGGCTGGTACGCCGTTGATCGAGTTCAGCGCTACCATCACGCCACCGGCGCCCGCATCGAGCGCGGCGCGATAGGGCGGCAGGTAGTCGTTGTACATTTTCGGCAGGCTCATATCGACCGTGTTGTAGTCGCGCCCGCCTTCCACTGCGCCGTACAAGGCGAAATGCTTGACGATGGCCATGATGCTGTCGGGGTTGGCCGGGCTGCTGCCCTGGAACGAGCGCACCATTACCTGGCCGATTTTCGAGGTCAGGTAGGTGTCTTCGCCGAAACCTTCACTGGTGCGGCCCCAGCGTGGGTCACGGGCGATATCCACCATTGGCGCGAACGTCATGTCCAGGGCGTCGGCCGAGGCTTCGATCGCGGCGGTTCGGCCGACCTTGGCGACGGCCTCCATGTCCCAGGTAGCGGCCATGCCCAGGCCGATCGGGAAGATGGTGCGCTCGCCGTGGACGGTATCGTAGGCGAAGAACATCGGGATCTTCAGGCGGCTGCGCATGGCCGCGTCCTGCATTGGCCGGTTTTCGGGGGCAGTGCGTGAGTTGAAGGTGCCACCGATACGGCCGGCGGCGATTTCTTCGCGGATCTTCTCGCGGGGCATTTCCGGGCCAATGCTGATCAGGCGCAACTGGCCGATTTTCTCGGCTTCGGTCATCTGGCTGATCAGATGCTCGATGAATGCCTGCTTGTCCTGCAGGGGCGGCGCGGAGGGGGCGGCGAGGGCCGCCTGACTGGCAAGGCCCATGGCCAGGCCCAGCAAAGACAGTTTCATCATCAATTCCGTTATGGGGCCGCTGCCGTATCCACGGTGATAGGTGCGCGACCGAAGTTTTCAGGCGGCTGTTGTTGTACGATTTGCGGGCAATTCTTCCAGCGGCGGATTATGCCTGAATATGTCGCCTGCGGATGAAGCCCCGAATGCCGGGATAACAACTATAAGAACGCTCAAGAGACCGACGGCATGACCCCCATCAACGAATACCATCAGCGGCAGATTGCCGAAGCCATTGCCCGTGCCGAACGGCGTACCGATGCCGAACTGGTGACGGTGCTGGCCCGTCGTGCCGACGATTATGCGTATTGGCCGTTGTTGTGGGCCGCCGTGCTGGCACTGACCGTGCCCGGTCTGTTGCACTGGCTGCTGGCTTGGCCCAGCGTGCGTGGCGTGCTGCTGGGCAACGTGCTGTTGTTCGTCGGCCTGTGCCTGCTGCTGCGCAACCCGCGCCTGGCCGATTGGTTGATCCCCCGTGCCTTGCGCCGCTGGCGCGCCTCACGCCTGGCCCGCCAGCAGTTTCGCGAGCAGAACCTGCAGCGCACAGCAGGCGCCACGGGCGTGCTGATTTTCGTCAGCGAGGCGGAGCGGCATGTGGAGATTCTGGTAGACCGCGGTATCGAGCACTACCTCGATTCCAACGCCCGAGCGGCCATCGTCGCCCGCTTTGCCGAACAGGTGCGCCAGGGCCGGACCTTGCAGGGCTTTGTCGAGTGCATCGAGGCGTGTGGCGAGCTGCTTAGCCAGCACGTGCCGCGAACCCATGCCCGCAACGAATTGCCCAACCGTTTGGTGATTCTCGACTGAAGGAGCACCAGCGTTGCTGGAGACCGCTCCCACAGGGTGCTTGGGGCACGTTAGAATAGGCGTTCCGCTACCCAAGGCTCCCTTTTTCATGTCCGCCAGTACTTCTGTATCTTCCGCGCCGGATGCGCGCGCTCAGTTTCTCGACCTGCTGAACGCCGCCCTGCACGGCGAAACCCTGGTCAAACTGGTGCTGGCGCGCCATGTCGGTGCCGACCAGACCTTGCAACGGATCATTGCCAAGCCGCTGCAGGTCAAGGGCCAGCCGTGCCTGTCGCTGGTCTACCGCCACCAGACCCGCGACATCACCCGCAACCTGCCGCTGGACCAGGCCCAGGTGCTGGTTGCCGAGTTGCTGCCGGACAGCTTCCGCAATGCTCACCTGTTCGATGCTGACGGCGAAGTGCAGCTGACCTTCAGCAAGAAGGGCAAACCGATGCTCCAGCGCCACGGCGCCCAGGCGCCGCGCGTGGCCGACACGGGCAGTGGGCATGACCGCGAGAAGAAGCGTTATCTGGAGCTGTCGCGGCCGTTTCTGCGCGACCTTGGTGTGACCGACGCACAAGGCGCACTGATACCGTCCATGTCACGCAAGTGGAAGCAGATCAACAAATTCATCGAGGTCTTCGATCACGCCCTGGCCAATGCGCCGGTGTCGACGGAACAGGCGCTGCGGGTGGCCGACTTCGGTTCGGGCAAGGGCTACCTGACCTTTGCCATGCACGATTACCTGCGCAACAGCCTGGGCCGTGACGCACAGGTGACTGGCGTGGAACTGCGCCAGGACATGGTCGACCTGTGCAATACCGCAGCCGCACGCCTGGACCACCCGGGCCTGGAGTTCCAGTGTGGTGATGTACGCAGCGTGGTGCCTGAGGCCATCGAGGTGATGATCGCCTTGCATGCCTGTGACATCGCCACCGACTACGCCATCCACACCGGCATCCGCTGCAACGCCGCAATCATCATGTGCTCGCCGTGCTGCCACAAACAGATCCGCCCGCAACTGCACAGCCCGGGGTTGCTGCAACCCATGCTGCAGTACGGCCTGCACCTGGGCCAGCAGGCCGAAATGCTCACCGACAGCCTGCGCGCGCTGTATCTGGAAGCCTGTGGCTATGAAACCAAGGTGTTCGAGTTCATCTCGCTGGAGCACACCAACAAGAACAAGATGATTCTTGCGGTGAAGCGGCGCCAGGCGGGGGATAACGGGGCGTTGCTGGAAAAGATTGCCCAGCTCAAGGCGTTCTATGGGGTGCAGGAGCATTGCCTGGAGACATTGTTGCGGGCGGATGGGTTGCTCTGACGCCACCCACCGGCATGCCTGCAGGGGACGCTGTCAGCGCCGAGCAGAGGGCACTTCGATAGCCAATGCTGCCTGCCCCAACGGATGGGTGCTGGCATCGAAGAAATGCAGCACCGTCCCCGGCAAATCCCCGAAACGATCTGCAAAATGCTGCTTCTGATTAATCACCGACGCCTCGCCCAGCGGCCGAATGGCAATGGACAGCTGTTGCGGACGTGCTTGGCGCACAGCGTCGAGCAGGTGCCGGTCACTGCTGTCCAGGTGCTGCCCGAACAGGCATAGCCCCTGGCTTTCCTCTGCCAGTTGCCCCAGGCACCAGCTCAGGTAGTCCGAGTTGCGGATGGCGCGCAGTTTTTCGTCGCAGCGGTCTTCGTTGACGAAAAGCGGTACTTCACCCGGGATGTTCACGGCAAACCCATCGAGCAGTTCGGCACTTTCAGCGCTGCGCTGGCGGGTGGTGCCGTCGGGCAGCTTGAGCAGGTGCAGGCCGCCGTGCAGGTGCAGCACCCGGGTACCTTCGCTGCCGGTGCGTCGCACGTCGAAATAGCCTTGTTCGTCGAACAGCTCGGCGAAGCCATTCGGGGCGTGCTGCACGGCCCATGGCAGCAGCAGGTCGTAGTTGCTGGTGTAGACGCTTCGATAGCCGCGCAGCGCCTGATTGAGGGTTGCCAAGGTGGCAGGCGGCAGCAGCGGCCAGGGCAGATGCACCGTACGCACGGCGTGGATCAACGCTTCCTTGATCGAGTAGTAGCGGTTCAGCGGCGCGGTGGAGTTGATGGCCAGGGCGGCATTGGTACGCACCGTGATGTTGAGGGCGCTGAGCACAGGCTCGAACAGTTCCGTGGCCAAGGACTTGAACAGTGCCTGGTCGCTGACCGCCAGGCCTTTCTTGCGGCCTGCGCGTTGCGCTTGCTCGAACAGCGAGAAGTAGCCGAACGGCTTCCATACTGCGCGGCTGGCGCCATTGCCCAGCAGCAGGGCGTCGCAGGGGTGGCGGGCGGCGAGTTCTGGCCAGGGGGTAAGGGTGGCATCGAGTGCGGGCATGCTGGGTCCGTTGGGTGGTGCGGGGAACGGGGCGACTTTAGCATGTCATGGGAGGTGTGCGAGGGTTGGTGTCAAGGCGATGGTTTTGGGTTGTCTGTGCTGGCCCTTTCGCGGGTGAACCCGCTCCTACAAGTCCATGTAGGAGCGGGTTTACCCGCGAAAGGGCCACCACAGTCGCAGCACGTTGAACAGGACGAAAGCCGCTCAACCCTGTTCGGTCACTTGCACACTGCGGTTTCGGTTGCGCCACACGCGGTACGCGCGAATTCCCGCGCGGACCGAGCCGAATAGCAGTTTGTCTTCCATGTCCCGCGCCATCCCCGAGCGCACCAGCATGCGGAGGAAAGTACCGCGGGCGCGGGCGATGGCGAAGAAGATGCCTTGGGCCGCCAGGGTGTCGCGCACTTCGCGTAGGGCGGCCATGCCGCTGACATCGATGCTGGTTACCGCTTCGGCATCGAACAGCACGGCTTTAGGCTGGTCCTGGCTTTGCACGGCTTCCAGCAGGCGCATCTTGAAGTAGTCGGCATTGAAGAACAGGATGGCGTCGTCGAAGCGGTACACCACCAGGCCAGGCACGGTGCGGGCGTCCTTGAACTTGCGGATGTCCACCTGGCCTTCGGTGCCCGGCAGCCAGCCCAGTACGGCATCGGTGGGCTGGTAGATGCTGTAAAGCAGGCGCAGGATCGCCAGGGTCACGGCAAACACGATGCCAGGCAGCACGCCCAGGCCCAGTACGCCCGCCGTGGTCAGCAGGCACAGCCAGAACTCGAAGCGGCTAAGGCGCCGGATGTGCCCCAGCGACTTGATGTCGATCAGCCCCCAGCCAGCCATCAGCAACACGGCGCCCAACGCAGCCTGCGGGATCCACGCCATGGGCGCGGTGAAAAAAAGCAGGATCAGGGCGATCACCAGTGCCGCGATGATGCCCACCAGCTGGCTTTTGCCACCGACCATGTCGTTGACTGCAGTGCGCGAGTCGGCACCGCTGATGGCAAAGCCCTGGGAAACCCCGGCTGCCAGGTTGCTCACGCCCAGCGCGACAAATTCGTGGTTGGCGTTGATCGCATAGCCATGCCGGGCGGCAAAGCTGCGTGCGGTAAGCATGGCGCTACAGAAGCTGACGGTGGCGATACCCAGGGCGTCGCGCAACAAACTCTTCATTTCCGCCAGGTTGCTGTGTGGCCAGGCCAGTTGCGGGATGCCTGCAGGTACCGGCCCAAGGACGGCGACGCCGAAGCGGTCGAGGCCGAACAGGCCAACCAGCAGCATGAACAGCGCCACTACCGTGAGGGCGGCGGGTAGGCGCGGGTAGCGCCGTGGCAGCCAGATGAGCAGGCCCAGGGCGGCCAGGCCGATGATCAATGTGACCCAGTGAATTTCTCCCAGGCGCTGGAAGAAGTTGATCAGGCTGAGGATGAAACCATCGCCCTCGATCTTGAAGCCCACCACCTTGGACAGCTGCCCGGCGATCAGGCTCAGGCCGATACCGTTGAGGTAGCCGATCAGGATCGGCCGCGAGAAAAAGCTGGCGATGAACCCGGCTCGCGCCAGGCCGGCGGCAATCAGCATCACGCCGACCAGCACGGTGACGATCACCGACAGTTCAGCGATGCGCTGCGGGTCGCCCATGGCCAGCGGTGCCACGGCACCGGCGATCATCGCGCAGGTGGCGGCGTCGGGGCCGACCATCAGCTGGCGCGAGCTACCGATCAGCGCGTAGACCATCATCGGTAGCACACAGGCGTACAGGCCATATTGCGGCGGCAGCCCGACGATCTGCGCATAGGCAATGGCAATGGGAATCTGGATCGCGGCTACCGACAGGCCAGCTTGCAGGTCGGCGTGGAACCATTCACGGCGGTAGTGCAGCAGGTTGGCAAGGCCCGGTAGCCAGCGGGAGAGAAACATGCGTTGTCCTTTCGAATGGTTTCACGAATCCATTGAGCATATCCGCCACAAGCCGTTTCGCTTGCACGCGCTGAGGCCCGATGCGCATTGAAGCGGATCGGCGGGTAAATGGCCATGGGCCAGATCACGGGAGGGGGAAAAACGAAAAAAGGAGCCAAGGCTCCTTTTGACTGCGATGACGTTGCTGGAACGCCATGCGGGAATGCGATGTGGAGCGGGTAGAGGGAATCGAACCCTCAACTAAAGCTTGGGAAGCTTTCGTTTTGCCACTAAACTATACCCGCATCTGAGCTCGACTTTTTACCAGAACCTTCAGCGAATTAGAAGCCCAAGTTATAAAAAAGCTTGTCGGCGCCCCATGGCTTGCGGGTATTTGCTACAAGGCGCCGAGCCGCTCAGATGGCAAATGCATGCTGCCCCTGTTGCACAGGTTGGTAACGGTGGCGGGGTTCACGCACGGTTGGCTTGAGGAACCCCAGCATGACACTGCGGGTGTTCTCGCAGGCGGTCTTGTTCTCCATGTCCAGGAAGTGGCCCGCGTCGCGGATCACGCTGAACTGGCTTCTGCCCACATGCTTGCTGAACTGCCGCGCATCCTCGACTGTGGTGTACTCGTCGCGTTCGCCGTTGATGAACAGTACCGGGATGTTGATATTGCGCGCACCTTGCAGCGCACGTTCCAGGTCGTGCTCCAGCACCTGGTTGATGTGGAAGTGCATCTGTGCGTACTCGTGGCTGTCCAGGCTGCTCACATGGCGGTAGTTGAAGCGCTTGAACAGCGACGGCAAGTGCTTGCCGATGGTGTCATTGACCAGGTTGCCGACCTGATAACGGTCGCAGGCGGCCAGGTACTGGCAGCCACGGTCCAGATAGTCGCGCATCGGCTCGTTGATCACTGGCGAGAACGAACTCACCACTGCCTTCTTCACGTACCGCGGCTGGTGCGCCAGCGCCAGCAGCGTGCTTGCGCCACCCCACGAAAAAGACATCACGTGGTCTGCCTGGAAGTGCTCGATCAGCTCAAGGAGGATATGCGCCTCGGTCTCCTTGCTGATCAGCCGTTCGTGACGGTTGTGCGGCTTGGACTTGCCTGAATACGGCTGGTCGAACAGAACCACGTTGAACTGTGGGTGCAGGTTACGTACCGTCTGGGCGAACGAGGCCGTGGTGGCCAGCGAGCCGTTGATCAGGATGATCGTGTTTTCGGCCGCATCCGCGCGATAGAACTCCGTGTAAACCCGATACTGACCTTGGATATCAAGTACAGCGATTTCTGGCCTCATGTCATCGACTCCTGGCGCAAAAAGGGTATTCGCGTCACCTAGGGTGCACGTGCTTTATGACAGGTAGGCATTTGCCTGAAGATAAAACCGGGGGCCCTGTGTCGATCCTTGGCACTTGCGTCGACGGTATTGTTTTTGGCGGGCAATTTGCCGTGCCCCAAGGCATCTAGGCCTTGGGTGGCCGGCAAAAAGTGTCATCGACCGCGGGTGTGACTTGGTAGTCACATGCAGACTGACGATTTGGATTCAAGCAGTGGGTTGGGGATCGCGCAAGTGCCGTTCGGTAAGTAATGTGACTTTTGTCGCTGAGCGGTCGTATGACGAGCCGGGCTGTCTGTTGCGGCCTAGACGGTGGCTATCTCATGCGCCGTCAGTTCACGGTACTCCCCCGGCGCCAACCCCGGATCCAGCCGGATCGCCCCCATGCTTTCCCGATGCAGCCCCACCACCTTGTTGTTGAAATGCCCGAACATGCGCTTGACCTGGTGATAGCGCCCTTCGACGATCGCCAGCCGGGCCTGGTGGGGGCCGAGGATATCCAGCTGGGCAGGCTGGGTGGTGAGGTCTTCGAAGGCGAAATAGAAACCCTCGCGAAACTTGGCCACATAGTGCTCGCCAATCTCGTCCTCGGTGTCCACCAGATAATGCTTGGGCAGCTTGGTAGCAGGCTGGGTCAGGCGCCTTGACCACTGGCCATCATTGGTCAGGAGCATCAGGCCGGTGGTGTTGAAGTCCAGGCGACCGGCGATGTGCAGGTCATCTCGCAACACCGTTGGCAGCAGGTCGAGAACGGTACGGTGTTGCGCATCGTGGGTGGCGCTTACGCAGCCAGTGGGCTTGTACAGCATCAGGTAGCGGGCCGGGCGGCCGACCTGCAGCAGTTGCTCGTCCAGCTCTACGCGGCTGAATTCACGTACTTCGGTCAGCGGGTCGCTGACTGTCTGGCCGTCCACCCGTACGCGGCGTTGCGCCAGCATCAGGCGAACTTGCTGGCGGTTGTAGCTGGGTAGGTTGGCGAGGAAACGGTCAAGGCGCATGGTAACGATCAGTGGGCAGCGGATGGGCGGAGCTGTTCTTCAACGGCGGCGCAGCGCGGGCACAGACAGGCCTTGTTGCGCAGTTCGTCGGGCAGGGCCTGGAGCACGGCCGGGTCGATGGTCACGCTGTAGCACCAACAAGCCTGGGTGGCGCGGCGTGGGTCGGCCAGGCTGCACTGGTTGAGGGCACCGCAAGCGGGGCAGAGTTGCTGGTCATTCATGGCGGGTTTCACTGCAGACGCGGTTGCGGCCAGCCTGCTTGGCACGATAAAGCGCGCGGTCGGCGCGGGTCAGCAGGGCGTGCAGGGTATCCCCCGGTTGCAGGCTGCTCAGGCCGATGCTGGTGGTCAGCCGCAGCGGCTTGTTGTCGTAACTGAAGGTCAGCTGCTCGGTGCGTCGGCGGATCTTTTCCGCCACCTCGATGGCCTGGCGGCCTTCAGCTTCGCGCAGTAGCACGATGAATTCCTCACCGCCCCAGCGGCACAGTATATCTGACTGACGCAGGCTGCCTTGCAACACATTGGCGAATTGGCGTAGCACTTCGTCACCTGCCAGGTGGCCGTGGGTGTCGTTCAGCGCCTTGAAGTGGTCCAGATCGATCAGCAAGGCCACCAGTGGGCTGCTGTCGCGCCGTGCTTGGCGTAGCGCCTGGGCGGCGAGCAGGTCGAAGCTGCGCCGGTTGTGCAAGCCGGTGAGGCTGTCGAGCGTGGCCAAGGCTTCGGTGCTGGCCTGGTGGCGGCGGACCATGGCATGCACCAGTGCCAGCACCACCAGGGTGATCATCGTACAGATCGCCAGGTTCAGGTACAGAGCCTGGCGAATGCGGTCGAGGATGCCGGTTTCGCGTTTGTCCACCAAAAGGTACCAGTCCAGTTCGGGCAGGTGGCGCACGTTGAGAAAGTGGCTGTGGTTTTCGCTGTCATGATACTCGTGGCTGCCTTCACCTGGCACCAACTGCTCGGCCAGCATGTCCTTCAGCTCAGGGTTTTCCTTAAGTGGCTGGCCGACTTGCAAGCCATGCGGGCCGCCCCCGGAGCCGGTCAACAGCACCTTGCCTTTGGCATCCGTGAATAGCACCGCACGCTGGTAGCGGCGTTGGTACTGATCGATCAGCTCGACCACCGACGATACGCTCAGCCCTACGCCTGCCGCGCCGATGAAGCGCTGCTGGTAGTCGTGCACCTGGTAGTTGATGAACATGGTCAGGCTGTCCTGGTTGGCCATGTCCAGGTCGACGTTGATCTCATAAGGGGCCTTGAGTTCACGCAGACGGAAATACCAGGCATCACGCCAGGTGCCCGGTTCGACATGCTTGAGCACACCTTTGGCCTGGTAGTAGGTCAGCGTGCGATCGGATACGAAAAAGGACGTGAAGATGTCCTGCTTGCCCATGACCTCGTCCAGATAGCGGGTCATGCGTTCGGTATCCTGCTCGCCGGACAGCACCCAGTCTCGCAGGAAGGTGTCCTGGGCCATCATCGAGGCGATCAGCACCGGGCGGATCAGGTCTTTCTGGATTTCCGAGTAGACAGTGTCGGAGGTCAGCGGTAATTCGGTATTGATGATGCTGTCGCGGATGGCGCTGCGCGAGGAGAAGTAGCTGAGCAGCGAAGTGGCCAGGAAGCTGCAGGCCAGTAACACGAGCAGGGTAACGATCAGCGAGCGCTGCGAGAAGAGAGCGGAACGTAAGGGCATGATCTTCCCGTGATGTGTGCCAAGCCGCTTATTCTAGTGAGATGGCCGGCAAATGACTGCAAGTTTTTCAGGGTTATTTCACCTGTATCAAGTTATTGCAGGAATGGCACTGCACCTGCGCGCCACTGTCTTATTCAGTGTCGATTAACGTATCTCGTGTCGACGCTCGCCAGCGCCGCTGTTCGGGCACTCCAGCGGTCCAGGAGGCCGCCATGTCCTATCGAATCCTGTTGGTCACCCTGCTGGGGCTGATGACTTCGGCCTGCGCCCCGTACTATGAGCGCGGGGGCTATTACCGTTCGGACTATTACTCCACCGACCGCTATGTGGCGCCGGGGTATTACCGCCATGACCGCTACTATGTGGCGCCAGCCCCGCGCTACTACTATCAGCCTGCCCCCCGTTACTACCGTGGGGCGGCCCCTGCACCCCACTACCGGCCATATGCGCAGCCAGGGATGAACCAGTGGCATGGCAATCCGCGCCATGACTATGGCAATCGCCAGCGGCAAGACTACAGGCAGGACCGGGATCGCCATGACTATCGCAATGGCAGCCAGCGTTACCGGCAGGGCGATCGGCACTCCAATCGGCAGGTGGACGACCGCGGCCGCTGGGACGGGCGGCGGGGGCAGGGAGGAGGAGGAAACTGGCAGCGCTAGGTGAGTGGAGGCGGGGGCTGAAAAGCAGCCCCCGGATCAGCAAGCTAACCCACATCCGCCAATGGGTGCCGCCCTTCCCACGCCTTGGCAAAATGCGCCTCGACTACCGCCGCCGGCACTTGCGCCACATCAGGCCAGTGCCAGCGCGGCTGATTGTCTTTGTCCACCAGGCGAGCGCGCACACCTTCACTGAATTCAGGGTGGCGGCAACAGTTCAGGCTCATGCTGTATTCCATCTGGAACACTTGCGCCAATGACAGGTACCGCGCCCTGCGGATCTGCTCCCAGACCAGATGCGCCGTCAGCGGGCAACCCTCATGCAGGCGTTGACCGGCATCTGCCAGCAATGGGTCGTCATGCTGCTTGAGCCTTTCCAGCGCGCGCCAGGCTGAGGCAGCATCAGCCACGTCGAGTAACTGATCGATCTCATGCCGTCGCGGCAGCCACTGGGCATCAGGCAGCTCGGCCCAGGCACGATGCTGCTCGGCCTTGAGCAGGCTGTTCAGTTGTATGGCAGTCTGCTCCTGCCAGTTGAGTTGCAGCAACTCCTCGATCAAGGCTTCTTGCTGGTGCTCGCCCAGAAAGCGGTCAGCCAGGCCCAGGTCAAGGGCATCGCGGGCGTTGATCGGCGCACCTGTCAGGCCGAAGAACAAACCCAGCTTGCCCGGTAGCCGGGCCAGGAACCAACTGGCGCCTACGTCAGGGTACAGGCCGATACTGATTTCCGGCATGGCCAACCGGCTGCTGGGGGTGACGATGCGTACATTGGCGCCTTGCAGCAGCCCCATGCCGCCACCTAGCACATGCCCATGGCCCCAGCACAGTAACGGTTTGGGGTAGGTGTGCAGGGCAAAGTCCAGGCGGTATTCGGCGGCGAAGAAGGAGGCCGCCAGCGGCGGGACACTGCCGGGGTGGTCGCGGCAGGCTTGCACCAGCGCACGTACATCGCCGCCTGCGCAAAAGGCTTTTGCCCCGTTGCTGCGCAGCAGCACGCAGACGATACCCGGGTCACGGGCCCAGGCGTGCAGTTGTTCGCCCAGCACCTCGATCATCGGCAGGTTCAGGGCATTGAGCGCCTTGGGCGCATCCAGGGTGGCGATGCCGATGCGGGCGCCATCGACGCCGGTGAGTACCTCGCAGTGAATGGTCATGGACTACCTCTCGCAAGTCATCGCTCAAGTATGGCTTGCCTGGCCGATCATGCCGGTCGTCGGTCGGATCGTTTGACAAGCGCGAAGGGCTTACCTAGTGTCGCGCCATTGTTTATGGAAGGCCCCATGACTGAAGACGATCGCATCAAACTCGAACCCGGCTGGAAGGCCGCATTGCGCGGTGAATTCGACCAGCCTTACATGCACCAGCTGCGCGAGTTCCTGCGTGGCGAGTACGCTGCCGGCAAGGAGATCTACCCGCCAGGGCCGCTGATCTTCAATGCGCTCAATTCGACACCGCTGGATCAGGTGAAGGTGGTCATCCTCGGTCAGGACCCGTACCACGGGCCGGGGCAGGCACATGGCTTGTGCTTCTCGGTGCAACCAGGCGTGGCCACGCCGCCGTCGCTGGTCAATATCTACAAGGAGCTGCAGCGCGACCTGAACATCCCGATCCCCAGCCACGGCTACCTCCAGAGCTGGGCGGAACAAGGCGTTCTATTGCTCAACACGACCATGACCGTCGAGCGCGCCAATGCCGCGTCGCATGCCAAGAAAGGCTGGGAATTGTTTACCGACCGGATCATCCAGGTGGTCAGTGAGCAATGCCCGAACGTGGTATTCCTGCTATGGGGGGCACATGCGCAGAGCAAGCAGAAGCTGATCGACGGTACCAAGCACCTGGTATTGAAGTCGGTCCATCCTTCACCGCTGTCGGCGTATCGCGGGTTCATCGGTTGCGGGCATTTCAGCCGTACCAACAGCTTCCTCGAGCAGCGGGGGCTCGGGCCCATCAACTGGGCACTGCCCCCACTGTGAGAAACTGCGGGTGGGGTACGCAATCGCTCAGGGCCTCATGCTGATGCGCGGCTCGCTGCGCTGGCCAATGGCAATCCCCCGCTCATGGTTCTGGCGCACGTACTCCACCAAGGCTTCCAGGTCGGAGATACCGGTGTCCTGGCGTCGCCTTCCTTCTTTGAAAGTGGCCAAGCCACCGCCACCATCGGCCAGGAAGAGGTTGCTGACGACGCGATAATGGGTCAACGGCTCAAGGGGTTTGCCGTGCAGACGTACACTCCCCTCGACCACACGGCTGCCGACAGGCCGTGAACCATCCCATTCATAATGGAAACCTTTCGATACTTGCAGCGGATTGAAATTGCCCCTGTTCCATTGAAGGTTGAGCAGTTCGGTAATCTGCCTGCCTGTCAGTTCCTGAACTATCAGAGGGTTATTGAACGGTTGTACGGCGAATAATTGTTCGTAGGTCAGGTCGCTATCGGCAGGTTGTATCAGGTCACTTCGCAGCCCACCCAGGTTGAGAAAGGCAACCTGGGTCTGAAACGCTTGGGTCATGGCCAATTGGGCATCCGTGACCAGGTTCCCCAAGGTTGTTTCACCGGCGGCATTTTCTTCGCGGTCAAGTTCTGCCGTCGAGATGCGTCCTATGGGTTCGAGCAGTTTTTCCCCGGACCGCTGACGCACTTCCTCCAGCAAACTCGTCAACTTGGCATTCGGCAGGTAGTTCTGTGGGTCAGCAGGAATATTGCGGGCGGTGATGTTCGTGACGTGATGGGTGCCTGGCGTCACCTGCAACTTCAACTGAGTCAGGAAGTGGCCGTACTTGCCAGCCTGAGTGATGCTCAGGTCACCCACCTTGCATTGATAGCTGGCATGCGAGTGACCGCTGATGACGGCATCTACCGCAGGATCCAGCCGCTTCGCCACGTCGACGATCGCACCGCCCAGCTGACTGCAATCCTTCGTGTCGAACGGCTCGGCGGTATCCCCTCCCTGGTGCATGACCGCAATGATTGCATTGACACCTTTGGCTTTGAGCTCCGGAATCACGTCATTGATGGCTTGCGCTTCATCTGTGGCCTTGAGCCCTGCGAATGCTCTGGCCGAAACCACTTTTTCCATGTTGCGCGGTACTGCACCGACGAACGCTATCTTGACCCCTTTTACCTGCTGAATGTGATAGGCCGGTAACAAGCGTTTGCCCGTAGTGGTATCGATCAGGTTGGACGCTATGTAAGGGAAGCCACTTCCTGGATAGTTACCGCGAAACTTGCAAGCCTTTTCAGGGCGCGTTGACTCGCATCCTCCGTGGATCTGTCGAAGAAACTCGGCCTTGCCTGCATCCAGTTCGTGGTTCCCGGATGCGCTGACGATCATGCCCATCGCGTTCAAGGCCTCAAGCACAGGCTCGTCAGCCCAGAGCGCAGAAATGGCGGGGCTGCCCCCTATCAAGTCGCCAGCGCCGATGAACAGCAGATCGGGGTCCTGCGTTCGCAGTTCATCGAGCATGGCGCCGAGTGTGGCGATGCCGCCGTAGGTCAGGCGGGTAGCGCCTTTCGCGCCGGCGTAGTCTTGGGGGTTGGGTTCCAGGTAGCCGTGAAGATCATTGATAGCCACGACGTTGATCTGGACGGGGGCAGGTGACTCTGCGGCAAGACTGCCTGCGCTAAAGGCAAGGCATGCCCAGGCAATAGCCGAGCGATAGTTGCAAGAAAGACGGACTTTCA
The DNA here is from genome assembly GCF_044904505.1 of Pseudomonas sp. 3HC3. Lineage (NCBI taxonomy): Bacteria > Pseudomonadati > Pseudomonadota > Gammaproteobacteria > Pseudomonadales > Pseudomonadaceae > Pseudomonas > Pseudomonas sp. 3HC3. Next base: position 240,952 of record NZ_JADDRH010000003.1, on the reverse strand, counting down.
TCTTTACCTCTTGAATGCCGGGAAGTGTGGGTTTGCTGGCGATCAGGGCAGCAATCCGACTCTATTCACCCGGGCATTGGGCAAGTGGTAACTATCTATCTTCAGGGTGCTTGCAGCTTGAATGCCTGTTGTCCCACAACCGGAAAAGCGGTTCTGCAAGAAACAACACCAAAATCAAGCGCATCACCTGCAGCGCCGTCACCAGCGGCACCGACAACTGCAACGTTTCGGCCGTGAGGCTCATTTCGGCAATCCCGCCAGGCATCATCCCCAGTGTCAGTGAACGCAAGTCCAGTGCAGTCATCATGCTCAGCACCCACGCAGCAGTGGCGGCAATCGCCATGCACAACACCGTGGCCATCAAGGTGCGCCCCAGGAACGACGGTGCGCGGCGGAAAAACGCGCGGTTGAAGTGGCAGGCCAGGCCGCTGCCGATGAGCCACTGGCCGATCTGGCTGGCGCCATTGGGCAGGGCGATCTGCAGGTTGCCGGCCAGGCTGACCGTAGCCGCTACCAGCAATGGCCCGAACAGCCATGGGTTGGGCTGATGCAAGCGCTGCCAGAGCAAGGCAACGGCAACGCCCAAGGGCGCAATCAGTGCCAGCCAGCCCCAGCTCACGCTACCGGCGTGGTTCAGTGGTACCCCGTCACCCAGCAAGAACTTGAACAGCACCGGCACGCACAGCACCACTGCCAGCACACGCAAGCTCTGCGCTGCCGCCACCTGGCTGAGCACCGCGCCATTGCGCGCCCCAAGGTTGACCATTTCTCCCGAACCGCCTGGCATGCTGGCAAAGAACGCTGTGGCACGGTCTTCGCCGGTTTGCCGCAGCAGCCATACGCTGATCACGCTGGACAGGGTGGTGAACAACGCCCCGAAGAAGATCAGCGCGAAATGGCTGGCTACTTGCTCGATCACCGCTGGCGTGAAGTGCAGGCCGATGCCGATGCCGATGATCCACTGCCCACATTTGCGGCCGTTGGGGATTTCCGAAAGTTGCCAGGGCGTCAGGCAGCGCACCAGGATGATCGCCAGCAATGAACCGACCATCCATGGCAAAGGCCAGCCGACCTTGCTGGCGGCAAAACCGCCAGCAAGGCCGACCAGCCCGGTCGCGACGAACAATGGCAACGACCGATCAGGCATCGGCCAAGGCCCGGCGCTGCAGGCTGCGTTTGCGCCAGATGCGCAGCAGCGGCAGGGCGAGCATTGCCACTACCAGCGCCCAGATACTCATGCTGATCGGGCTCGACCAGAGGATGCCCAGTTCACCATTGGAGATCGACAGCGCCCGACGCAGGTTCTGCTCCATCAGCCCGCCGAGGATGAAGCCCAGCAGAATTGGCGACAGAGGGAAGTCCAGCTTGCGCATGATGTAGCCCATGATGCCGATGCCGACCATGAGGAACAGGTCGAAGGTAGTGGCATGCACGGCGTAAACGCCGATCGCGGTGATGATGGCGATCACCGGCACCAGCGCCCAGTTTGGCACGGCGAGGATACGGGTGAAGATGCGGATCATCGGGATGTTGAGGATCACCAGCATGATGTTGGCGACGAACAGCGAGGCAATCAGGCCCCAGACGATATCTGGCTGCTGCTCGAACAGCAGTGGGCCAGGGGTGATGTTGTACAGGGTCAGGGCGCCGATCATCACCGCCGTGGTGCCAGAGCCGGGTACGCCCAAGGTCAGCATCGGTACCAGGGCGCCACAGCAGGACGCACCAATGGCAGTTTCCGGCGCTGCCAGGCCACGGGCATCGCCCTTGCCGAACTTGCCGCTTTCACCCGCCAGCCGCTTCTCGGTCATGTAGGCCACGGCGCTGGCCAGCGTTGCGCCGGCGCCGGGTAGAACACCCATGATGAAACCGAGCAGGCCGCAACGGATGTTGACCAGGAACACCGAGGCCGCTTCCTTGAAGTTGAACAGCATGCGGCCGGTAGCCTTGACTGCCTGGTGGCCATGGTGGGTCTTTTCCAGCAGCAGGAGGATTTCGCTGATGGAGAACAGGCCCAGCACGAGCACCACGAACTGAATGCCGTCGGCCAGGTGCACGCTGTCACCAGTGAAGCGGTACACGCCGCTGTTGGCGTCGATGCCGACCGCCGACAGGAACAGGCCGATGAGTGCGGCAATGAAGGTTTTCAGTGGCTTGTCACCGGCCATGCCACCCAGCGCGACGATGGCGAACACCATTAGCACAAAGTACTCCGCAGGGCCGAAGGCGATGGCCCATTTCGCCAGCAGCGGGGCGAACAGCACCATGCCGCAGGTGGCGATGAAGGCGCCGATGAACGAACTCCAGGCCGACAGCGACAGGGCAACACCGGCCAGACCCTGGCGGGCCATCGGGTAACCATCGAGGGTGGTCATCACGGTCGAGGCTTCGCCCGGGATGTTCAGCAGGATCGAGCTGATACGCCCGCCATATTCGCAGCCCAGGTACACCGCAGCCAGCAGGATCAGCGCCGATTCCGGCGGCAGGCCGAGGGCAAAGGCGATGGGGATCAGCAGGGCCACGCCATTGATCGGGCCCAGGCCCGGCAGCAGGCCGACCACGGTACCGATCAGGGTGCCGGAGAGGGCGGTGACCAGGTTGTAGGGGGACAGGGCAATGCCGAAGCCCTGGCCCAGGTAGCTCAAGGTATCCATGTGTCAGTTCTCCAGTACGCTCAGCAGGCCAAGGGGCAGGGGCACGTCCATCACGCGGTCGAACAGCCAGTAGAGGAAGATGCTCATGCCGACCACCACGATGGCGCTGCGCAGCCCGCGGCCACCGTACAGCCGGGCCATGGGCAGGCCGACCAGGACAGCGCTGAGGATGAAGCCGAGGGCTTCGAAGGTGGCGGCGAACACGAGCAGCAGGCCGACACAGGCGGTGATCTTGATCAGGGTCTCGCGATCCAGTTCCGGTTCGTCGTCTTTGCGCACGATGGGCGTTGGTCGGAATACCAGGTACAGCAGCCCCAGCCCCATCAGGCCGAGCACCAGCAGCGGGTAAGCGCGCGGGCCCACCGGTTCATAGGAAAATGCAGCCTGGTAGGGCCAGGCCATGACGGCCAGGGCGGCACACACCGCAAGCAGGGCCAGGGCGAAAATGCGTTGAAGGATCATTGGGGAATCCTCGATTGTGGGCACGGGTAAACCCGCACCCACAAGGGCTATGAAAGGTCGTGGAAGGCTTACTGGATCAGGCCGAATTCCTTGGCCAGTGCCTTGTAGTCAGCCACTTGCTTCTTCACATAGCCGTCCAGCTCTTCGCCGGTCATGGCGAACGGGAACAGCTCGCGCTGGTCTCGCAGCTTGGCGAAGTCCTCTGAGGCCAGCATCTTGTCGAACGAGGCCTTCCACCAGGCGTAGTCCTCGTCGCTCACCTTTGGCCCCAGGTAGAAACCACGCACCACCGGCCAGACGATGTCGTAGCCCTGCTCCTTGGCTGTCGGGATGTCTTTCATTTCCGGCTCGTCCAGGCGGTTTTCCGAGAACACCGCGAGGAGGCGCATGTTGCCGCTCTGGATGTGCGGCATGGAGTCGGAAATGTCGGTAGAGCCGACCTGGATGTGACCACCCAGCAGTGCCGTGGCGATTTCGCCACCGCCTTCCAGGGCCACGTAGCGCAGGTCGCGCGGGTTTATGCCAGCGGCCTTGGCGATCAACGCGGTCTGCATCCAGTCCTGGCTGCCGACGGTACCACCGGAACCGATCACGACCTTGCTCGGGTCTTTCTTCAGCGCGGCGACCAGATCATCAAGGGTCTTGTAGGGCGAGTCGCTCTTCACCGCGATGGCACCGTAGCTGGTGCCGACGGCAGCCAGCCATTTCACCGCGTTTTCGTCGAAACGGCCGAACTTGCCCTGGGCCAGGTTAAGCAGCGAGCCGCTGGACCAGGCCACCAGCGTGCCGGCGTCTGCCGGGCGCTGGGCGACCACGGCGTTGTAGGCTACCGCGCCGACACCGCCGGGCATGTAGGTGACGCGCATTGGCTTGCTGAGGATCTTTTCTTGTACCAGTGCGCTTTGCACCAGCTTGCAGGTCAGGTCGAAGCCACCACCGGGTGAGGCGGGTGCGATGCATTCGGGGCGCTTTGGTTCTGCAGCGAGGGCGTTGCCGGCCAACAGCAGGCAGCCGGTAGCGAGGACGAGGCGGCGCAGTGAAAAGGTCATCGTCGATCTCCGTGAGCGTTGTTGTTATCGGATTACCGCTATGGGGTTACCACAGCGCCACGCTGTAGCTGACCAACAGCCTCACTTCATCCGCGTCACGGGCGAAGTTGGAGCGGAAGGTAGCGTTGCGCAGGCGCACGGCGACGTTCTTCAACGGGCCGCTTTGTACCACGTACTTCAGTTCGGTGTTGCGTTCCCACTCTTTGCCTTCGCCACCGGCAGCCCGGCTGACGTTGTCACCGCTGACGTAACGGGTCATGAAGGTCAGGCCCGGTACGCCGAGCGCGGCGAAGTTGTAGTCGTAGCGCGCCTGCCAGGAGCGTTCGTCGGCACCGGCGAAGTCGTTGATCTGGACGAAGTTGACCAGGTACGGGTTGGCGCCATCCACATACGGGAAGGCGCTTTCGCCAGACAGCTGCTGCCAGGCAGCGCTGACCTTGTGCCCGCCCAGGGCATAGCTGAGCATGCCGTTGAAGGTGGTGTTGTCGATGTTGCCGGCCTTGGCTGCGCCAGCGTCGTCACTCATGGCAAGGCGCAGGTCGGCACCCAAGGTGCCCGGGCCCCATGGTTGGGTGGCGACCATGCCGATGAAGTGCTGGCGGTAAATATCGTCGAGCTGGGCGAAGTGGTAGCTGCCGGTGATGCGGTCGGTGAACTGGTAGTCGAGCCCGCCCAGAGCCAGGTTGTCAGCGTTGAAAGAGCCACCGAAGCGGCCGTTCTTGTTGTTCAGCGCCAAGTCTTCCCAGTTGGTGTCGTTGCGGTCCTTGGCCTTGTCTATGCGGCCACCGGTGAAGGTCAGGCCCTTGATCTCCTTGGAGGTGAGCAGGCCACCCTCGAAGGTTTGCGGCAGGATACGCCCATCGTTGGGCTGCAGCGTCGGCAGTTCGGGGATCAGGGAGCCGATCTTGAGTTCAGTCTGGGAGATCTTCACCTTGCCGGTCAGGCCCAGCTTGGAGTATTCGTCGGCAGCCTTGCCGTCATCGTGGGTCGGCAGCAGGCCGCTGTTGGCACGGTCCGGGCTGGAGTCGAGCTTGATGCCGAGCATGCCCAGTGCGTCCAGGCCAAAGCCCACGGTGCCATCGGTGTAGCCAGACTCGAAATTGAGCATGAAGCCCTGGGCCCATTCATCGCGCTTGGATTGCTGCGCGCTGGTGCCGTCGCGGAAGTCGCGATTGAAGTACATGTTGCGGGTTTCGAAGGTGGCCGTGCTGTCTTCGAAGAAGGCGGCCTGGCTCATCGGGGCGACACCGGCAAGCGCGAGGGCGCTGGCGATGGCCGAGGGGCGTGCGATAAAGGAACGGGTAGGCGCGAACGCCTGCGGCTGCGATGACAGCATCGTCGAGGACTCCGTTTATTGTTCTTATTCGTTGCACCTTGCTGGTGCTTTTTTTGGCGCGAAGGGCGACCGTGGTGCGATGCTAGGCAACGAACCTTTCGCTAACCTTTCAGCGTGAAAGGTTTGTCACGAGGGGCTTCACAGGCGTGATGACAGCGGTACACTCCGCGCCACCGTCCCACCCGAGCAGGGAGAACCCGATGCGTGTGCTGCTGGTCGAAGACCACCTGCAACTGGCCGAAAGCGTGGCCCAGGCCTTGAAAAGCCATGGCCTGACCGTAGATGTGCTGCATGACGGCGTGGCGGCCGACTTGGCGCTGGCCAGTGAGGAATACGCCGTGGCCGTGCTGGATGTCGGCCTGCCGCGCATGGACGGCTTTGAGGTGCTGGCGCGCTTGCGAGGTCGTGGCAAGACCTTGCCAGTGCTGATGCTGACTGCGCGCAGCGACGTCAAGGACCGGGTCCATGGCCTGAACCTGGGCGCCGACGATTATCTGGCCAAGCCGTTTGAGCTGACCGAGCTGGAGGCGCGGGTCAAGGCCTTGCTGCGCCGCAGTGTGCTCGGCGGCGAGCGCCAGCAACGTTGTGGGCCGTTGGTGTATGACCTGGACACCCGGCGCTTCACCCTCGGTGACGACAACCTGGCGCTGACTTCGCGCGAGCAGAGTGTGCTGGAAGCGCTGATCGCTCGTCCGGGCCGGGTGATGAGCAAGGAGCAGTTGGCTGCCCAGGTGTTTGGCCTGGACGAAGAAGCCAGCCCTGATGCCATCGAAATCTACATTCACCGGCTGCGCAAGAAGCTCGACGGGCACCCTGTGGCCATCGTCACTTTCCGCGGTCTGGGCTATTTGCTTGAACACCGCGATGCGTGACAACGGCAGCCTGCGCGGGCGCTTGCTGGGTAATTTGGCACTGTTGCTGGTGGTGCTGATGCTGGCCAGCGGCCTTAGCGCCTACTGGAATGGCCGCGAGGCCGCCGACACCGCCTACGACCGCACCCTGCTGGCTTCGGCGAGGACCATCGCCGCGGGCCTGTCGCAGCGCGATGGTTCGTTGAGCGCGGATGTGCCTTACGTGGCGCTGGACACATTCGCCTATGACAGTGCGGGGCGCATTTACTATCAGGTGCTGGATATCAAGCAAAGGCTGATTTCTGGCTACGAGAACCTGCCGCCACCACCGCCTGGCACGCCGCGCACCGATGACTATCCGGCATTGGCACGGTTCTACAACGCCACTTACCTTGGCCAGGACGTTCGTGTGGTCAGCCTGCTTAAGCCGGTAAGCGAGCCGAACATGAACGGCATGGCAGAAATCCGCGTAGCCGAAACCGAGGAAGCGCGGGTGCGTATGGCCCGAGGGTTGATGGCCGATACCCTGCTGCGTCTGGGGATGCTGGCACTGGCGGCGTTGGTGATGGTGTGGTTTGCCGTGAGCGCCGCGTTGCGGCCGTTGGAGCGCCTGCGCACAGCGGTGGAAGAACGCCAGCCGGACGACTTGCGAGCGTTGCCGGTGGTACAGGTGCAGCGTGAACTGAGCCCGTTGGTGCGCGCCCTGAACCACTTTACCGAGCGCTTGCGCGGCCAGTTCGAGCGCCAGGCGCAGTTCATTGCCGACGCGGCCCACGAACTGCGAACGCCGCTGGCGGCGTTGAAGGCACGTGTCGAGCTGGGCTTGCGCTCGGCCGAGCCACAGGAGTGGCGGCAGACCTTGGAGTCTGCAGCCCAGGGTACCGACAGGCTGACCCACCTGGCCAACCAGTTGTTGTCGTTGGCGCGGGTCGAGAATGGCGCACGGGCAATCGCCGAAGGCGGTGCGCAGCGTCTGGATTTGAGCCAGTTGGCCCGCGAGCTGGGCATGGCCATGGCGCCTTTGGCGCACAAGCGCGGGGTGGCGCTGGCGCTGGAGGCCGAGGCGCCGGTATGGCTGAAAGGTGAGCCGACGTTGCTCAACGAGTTGTTGAGCAATCTGGTGGACAATGCCTTGGCGCATACGCCAGCGGGTGGCAATGTGATTTTGCGGGTAAAGGCGCCGGCAGTACTGGAAGTGGAAGACGACGGGCCAGGTATTCCCGAGGCCGAGCGCGAGCGTGTGTTCGAGCGGTTCTACCGGCGAAGTGCGCAGGGCAGTGGGTTAGGGCTGGCGATCGTTGGCGAGATCTGTCGGGCGCACCTGGCGCAAGTGAGCCTGCATGATGGCGAGAAGGGCGGGTTGCGGGTACGGGTGAGTTTTATAGCGGATTGACGGCTTGCCTGGGTCGACCCTTTCGCGGTTCACCGCGAAAAGGCCATGGCAGGCTGTTACAGCTCAGCGCAACATGCTCCGCGCTTCCAGCAGTTCATCGACCTCCAGCTCGGTGCCAAACGGCAGCCCCAGATGGCGGTAAGCCGGCAGCGCAGCCAATGGCCGGTGGCGCCCGCGCTGACTGATGCAGCGGGCGATCTGCACGATGTCGATGTAATCGATCTTGTCCGTCTGGCGGTCCAGGTCATGAACCTGGCTCGGCAGGTGAACCAACTGTTCCGGAAACTCCCAGGCCTTGAGGATCTTGTCCCCCAGCACGGGCTGGAGTTGCTCGATCACGTAATGCAGGCAAACCGGGTCGGACAACAGTTCGTTGTGCTCTTCGGCATAGATGAGTACCGGCAGCGCGCCAATCTGGTTGACCAGCCCACCCAAGGTGGCCTGGTCAGGCTTGAGAGGTGTAAAGCGGCGGCAGATTTCGTAGCTGATGCCCGCCACTTCCAGGCTACTGGCCCAGATATCGCGCAGTTTCTGCTCGACTGCCGGCGAGCGGGCATGGAAAATTTGCTCGATCACCAGGCCGATGGCCAGGTTGCAGCTGTAGTTGATGCCTAGCCGCGTGATGGCGGTATGCAGGTCGGTAACCTCGACCGCAGCACGCAGCAGTGGGCTGTTGACGACCTTGATCAGGCGCGCTGAAAGGGCCGCGTCGCGACCGATCACCTTGCTCAGGGCCGCTACGCTGATCTCGCTGTCTTCTGCTGCTTCGCGGATGCTCAAGGCAACTTCGGGCAGGGTGGGCAGGACCAGGTCATCCTTTTCGATGGCGTCGAGCAATTGTGCTTGAACCAACTCGGCCAGCTTGTTCATGGGCATGTCTACCGCAGTGGTGGTGCGGCCCCGCCACAGGGGTGGGGCAGGCTGGTCAGCGCTGGATTTCCCGGTCGCGGTCCAGTTCGTAAGGCAGGGTCAGTACCTGCAGGCGCGGGCCTTCGAGGCTGCCCAGGTGCAGGTTGCCGTCTTCCACGGCCTCGGCGCTGAGCACCGCGAGCAGTTCGCAGCCCGCGCCGTTGCCGGCAGCAATGACCACTTCACCGACCGACGAACCATGGGTGGGCGAGAAAATCTCGGCGCCCGGGGCCGGAATGGCCTGCTGGTCCAGTGCCAGGCGGTACTGGCGGCGTTTGAGTTTGCCCAGGTACTGCATGCGGGCGACGATTTCCTGGCCGGTGTAGCAGCCTTTCTTGAAGCTGACGCCGTCGACGGCCTGCAGGTTGATCATCTGTGGGATGAACAGCTCACGGGTCGGGCCCATGATCTGGCCGATACCTGCGCGAATTTGCCCCAGCAGCCAGTCGTTGATACTGCCTTCGGGCAGCGTTGCGGCAAGGGCCTGGCGTACAGGTTCGGCTTCAGCCGCCGGCACCCACAGCTCAACCCGGCCAGCGGATGCGGCGATGGCGATCAGCCCATCGTGGCGCGCGGTGCTACCGGCAACTGCGGGCACGACAAGCCCCAGCGCCTGCAGTGCAGTTTCGCCACCTTGCAGGCCGAAGCGTGCCCATGCGGTGCTTTCGTCGGTCAGCGTGGCCTTGGAGAACACGGCGTATTTTTTCAGGTCGGCCAGTTGCGCGTCGAGCAGCTCGCTGGCCATGGCCAGCAGGTAGCCGTTGCCTTCGGGCACTATGCGGAAGCTCGACTGCATGCGCCCCTTGACCATGCAGCGGGCGCCGAGGCTGGCGTATTCCTGGCTGAGGTAGTTGATGTTGCAGGTCAGCTGGCCTTGCAGGAACTTGCCTGCATCGGAGCCGCGGACGGCGAGGATGCCCTCGTGGGACAGGGGGCAGAAGAAAGCGGAATCGGCCATGGGTCATCGCGGTGGCTAAAGACTGGCGGCCATCATAGAACGCCGGTAACAAAATAGGTAGGTGACTAGACCAACGCCCGGTGTCGCTTCGCGCGCCTGGCTGTATACTGGCGGCCCATTCGAGGAGGGCCCCATGGTCGAACAAACTGAACTCAACCGGCTTTTCTGGCACAGCCGCCGCGGCATGCTGGAACTGGACGTACTGCTGGTGCCTTTCACCCAGGAAGTCTACCCCACCCTCAATGAGACCGACCGTGAACTGTACGTGCGTCTCTTGAGCTGCGAGGATCAGGACATGTTCGGCTGGTTCATGGAGCGCACCGAGTCCGAAGACCCGGAACTGCAGCGCATGGTCCGCATCATTCTGGACCGTGTCCAGCCCAAGTGAGTGCTTCGAGTGCCGCTGGCAAGGCTCGCGCCTGCTGCTGGCGGCCTACCTGGCTTGTCAGGTACTGGCGTGGCTTGCCGTGTGGGCGAGCCCGCTGCCCGGGTGGTTGGCCTTTTCGGTTGTCACCGCCTGCACGTCCCACGCTGGCTGGGCCATTCCCCGACGTATCCTGTTGACCCATGACCAGGCTGTTGTCGGCCTGCGCCGTGATGTGCGGGGCTGGCAGGTGCTCAGCCGTGCCTGCGGGTGGCAGTCAGTGCGCTTGTGCCGGGATAGCCTGGCTTTGCCTGGGCTGGTGGTGTTGCGCTTTGAGCGGGTGGGGCGTTGGCTGGGGGAAAGCCAGTGTATACCACAGGATGCGCTAGGGGCTGACGAGCATCGGCGCTTGCGGGTGCGGTTGAAGTTCAGTCGGCGGCGCTGGGCCGCGGTGGGCCGGGCATAGTTCAGGGCCGGGTCAGTTTCTTCGTGGGCTCGCCCGTTCCACAGGTACTGCGCAAAACTGCAAGGCAGTTAACCCCCTGTGGGAGCGGGCGAGCCCGCGAAGGCCGCGACGCCGTTTTCAGAGGGGGCTAAGGATGGTGTCCTTGGCCTCGTCCAGCATCCCCGGATAATCCAGTGTGTAATGCAACCCACGGCTTTCCTTGCGCTGCATGGCGGACAGGATCATCAGCTCGGCGACCTGCGCCAGGTTGCGCAGCTCGATCAGGTCACGGCTGACTTTGTAGTTGCTGTAGAACTCGTCGATTTCATCCAGCAGCAGGCGAATGCGGTGCTGGGCCCGCTGCAGGCGCTTGCTGGTACGTACGATGCCGACGTAGTCCCACATGAAGCGCCGCAGTTCGTCCCAGTTATGCGCAATGATCACGTCCTCGTCCGAGTCGGTCACCTGGCTGGCGTCCCAGCCGGGCAAGGCTTTGGGCATCGCCACTTGCTCCAGGTGCGCCTGGATGTCGGCAGCGGCGGCGCGACCGTACACAAAACATTCCAGCAGCGAGTTGCTGGCCATACGGTTGGCGCCGTGCAGGCCAGTGAAACTGGTTTCGCCGATGGCATACAAGCCAGGCACGTCGGTGTGGCCGCAATCGTCGACCATCACTCCGCCGCAGGTGTAATGCGCCGCTGGCACCACCGGGATCGGCTGACGGGTGATATCGATGCCAAAGGCCAGGCAGCGCTCGTACACCGTGGGGAAGTGGCTCTTGATGAAGTCCGCAGGCTTGTGAGTGATGTCCAGGTATACGCAGTCCACGCCCAGACGCTTCATCTCGTGGTCGATGGCGCGGGCCACGATGTCCCGTGGGGCCAGCTCTTCGCGTGGGTCGAAGCGCGGCATGAAGCGTTCGCCGTTGGGCAGGCGCAGCAGGGCGCCCTCGCCGCGCAGGGCTTCGGTGATCAGGAAGCTCTTGGCCTGCGGGTGATACAGGCAGGTGGGGTGGAACTGGTTGAATTCCAGATTCGCCACCCGGCAGCCGGCCCGCCAGGCCATGGCGATACCGTCGCCGCAGGCACCATCGGGGTTGCTGGTATAGAGGTAGACCTTGGCCGCACCGCCAGTGGCCAGCACAGTGAAGCGCGCGCCAAAAGTGTCTACCTCGCCGGTGTTGCGGTCGAGCACGTAGGCGCCCAGGCAGCGTTGGCCGGGTAACCCCAGGCGGCGCTCAGTGATCAGGTCCACCGCCACCCGCTGCTCCAGCAGCTGGATGTTCGGGCGCTGGCGAGCCTGTTCCAGCAGCGTGGTGAAAATTGCCGCGCCGGTAGCGTCGGCGGCGTGAATGATGCGCCGGTGGCTGTGGCCACCTTCACGGGTGAGGTGGAACTCGAAGCTGCCATCGTCGACGCTGTGGTGCTCATCGCGGGTGAAGGGTACGCCTTGCTCGATCAGCCACTGGATCGCTTCGCGGCTGTGCTCGACGGTAAAGCGCACCGCATCTTCATGGCACAGCCCGCCGCCGGCATTGAGGGTGTCCTCGACATGCGACTGCACAGTATCGGTATTGTCCAGCACTGCAGCGACGCCGCCCTGGGCCCAGAAGGTCGAGCCATTGGCCAGGTCGCCCTTGCTCAACACGGCTACGCGAAGGTGGCTGGGTAGGTTAAGTGCCAGGCTGAGACCGGCGGCACCGCTGCCGATCACCAGGACATCATATTGGAATTGTTGGCTCATGTCGGGACACTAGTAATCTTTGGGAGGGGCACGGCACAATGGTCACGCGCGGATGGCATTGTGAAACTATCGTTAAACGTGTCGGGATGCCTTTATAGCAGCCCCGGGTGGCCAATTTCCATGCTACTTGCCAGGTTGCGACAACCTTTGTGGGAACTTTCCGACATGGCCGGAAATCCTATGAAGGCTGCCCGTACGCCACAATTTGCCGCGGCGACGCAGGGCGGCAGGCCTTTGCGGGCTTACCCCTGCGTATTTGAAACCTGATTATCGACGTTGCCGGCCGTGACCGCGCCGCGTCTTCCGTGCAAGCCGACCAAGGGCTGCAGGAAACTTGCTTGGAGGGGAGAACTTTTGCGCAAAGCCCGAGTCTATGGTTGCAAGCCTGAACGATGGCTGATGCAACGCTCCTTCGAGTTCACTGAGGAGTGTTCATGCTAACCCAGGAAGAGGATCAGCAGCTTGTCGAGCGCGTGCAGCGCGGTGACAGGCGAGCTTTCGATCTGTTGGTGCTGAAGTATCAGCACAAGATTCTCGGGTTGATCGTGCGGTTTGTTCACGATACCCACGAGGCCCAGGATGTAGCACAGGAAGCCTTCATCAAGGCCTACCGTGCGCTTGGCAACTTCCGCGGCGACAGTGCGTTTTATACGTGGCTGTACCGCATCGCCATCAACACGGCGAAGAACTACCTGGTGTCCCGTGGAAGACGGCCGCCAGACAGCGATGTGAGCTCCGAGGACGCGGAGTTTTACGACGGCGATCATGGCCTCAAGGATCTCGAGTCCCCAGAGCGCTCGTTGTTGCGGGATGAAATCGAAGGCACTGTCCATCGCACCATCCAGCAACTGCCCGAAGACCTGCGTACGGCATTGACGCTACGCGAGTTCGATGGGCTGAGTTACGAAGACATTGCCAGTGTCATGCAATGTCCGGTGGGTACCGTGCGCTCTCGAATCTTCCGCGCTCGGGAGGCCATAGATAAAGCCCTGCAGCCGTTGTTGCAGGAAACCTGAGACAGCGGCGACAGCGCCAAGAGAGGAACCGCCATGAGTCGTGAAGCTTTGCAGGAATCGCTGTCCGCGGTGATGGATAACGAAGCGGATGAACTGGAATTACGTCGGGTGTTGAACGCCGTCGACGAAGCCGAAACCCGTGCCACCTGGTCGCGTTACCAGGTTGCCCGTGCAGCCATGCACAAGGAGCTGCTGCTGCCGAACCTGGATATCGCCTCGGCGGTGTCTGCTGCGCTGGCTGACGAAGCCGTGCCAGCCAAGGTCAAGAAAGGCCCTTGGCGCAGCATTGGCCGTCTGGCGGTAGCTGCCTCGGTTACCGTGGCGGTGCTGGCGGGTGTGCGTATGTACAACCAGGACGAGATCACTGGGGCCGAGCTTGCTGCCCAGCAGCCTGTCCAGCAAGGCCTGAGTGTGCCACAAACGCAAGGCCCGGCCGTTTTGGCAGGCTATAGTGAGAGCAGTGAGCAACCGACCGGGCCAATGGCCAATGGTGTGCTGCAGAACCAGGCCGGCTGGGATCAGCGTCTGCCAGGGTACCTGCGCCAGCATGCCCAGGAATCTGCGCTCAAGGGCACTGAAACCGCATTGCCGTATGCCCGCGCCGCCAGCCTGGAAAACCGTTAAGTAAGGAGGATCATGCGCGCGCTACCTCTCCTGTCGCTGCTGATTGGCAGCTGCATGACGGTGCCAGCATTGGCGGCCAACTCTTCGCCCGAGGCGAGTGAGTGGTTGAACAAGCTGGCACAGGCCGAGCAAAAGCAGAGCTATCAAGGGTCGTTCGTCTACGAACGCAATGGCAGTTTCTCTTCCCACGACATCTGGCACAGAGTCGAGGACGGCAAAGTCAGCGAGCGGCTGTTGCAGCTTGATGGCGCCGCCCAGGAAATCGTGCGCGTGGATGGCCAGGTGGAGTGCGTCAGCGGGGCCTTGGCCAGCAGAGTCGTGGCGCCGTCGGATACCGCACCGCGTGTGCTTGATCCGCTGAAATTGATGGGCTGGTACGATTTGAGTGTGGCAGGCAAGTCGCGGGTCGCCGGGCGTGATGCCGTGATCATTACGCTCACTCCACGCGACCAGCACCGTTATGCTTTCGAATTGCATCTGGACCGTCACTCGGGCTTGCCGCTGCGTTCGCTGATGCTCAACGACAAGGGGCAGTTGCTGGAACGCTTCCAGATGACCCGTCTCGATACCGATGACATCCCCAGCGACGCAGACCTGCGCCCAGGTGCTGCCTGCAAGCCGGTGCAACATGTGGCGGCCGGTAGCAATGATACCGCCGCTGGTTGGCGTTCGGACTGGCTGCCACCCGGTTTCGAGCTGGTCAACAGCTCGGTGCGCCGCGATCCCAAGCGCAACAGTTCGGTCAGCAGCCTGATGTATGACGACGGCCTGGCGCGTTTTTCGGTATTCATCGAGCAAGTGAGCGATGATGGCAGCACCGACATGCGCACCCAGTTAGGCCCGACCTCGGCAGTCTCGCGTCGCCTGAATACACCCAAGGGCAAAGTGATGGTGACCGTGGTTGGCGAAATTCCGCTGGGTACGGCAGAACGCGTCGCCCTGTCGATGCGCCCCCAGGATGCCCAGGCGCGCCAGTAATGGCGCACTTTTGCATGCCGAGCCAAGTCGGATGGGCATACGGCTGAAATGAAATTAAAGCATTGTCATTTGCAATCCATCGGCAAATTTTCTATAGGTCAGGCTTTGAAGAGCTTGGCCTTTCTGCGTTGTGCAGGGGTCTTTCCAAACTACCGCTCGTTGTGACGGGAGTCGTATGTCAATACCACGCTTGAAATCCTACCTAATGATGTTCGCTGCTGTGCTGATGCTCGGCCAGGTACTCACCGCCCAGGCCGAGGAAGCCCTGCCGGACTTCACCACCCTGGTCGAGCAGGCTTCGCCGGCAGTTGTCAACATCAGCACCAAACAGAAGCTGCCTGAGCGCCGAATCGCGGCAGGTCAGATGCCGGACCTGGAAGGCCTGCCGCCGATGTTCCGCGAGTTCTTCGAGCGCAACATGCCCCAGCAGCCGCGCTCGCCGCGCGGTGACCGCCAGCGCGAGGCGCAGTCGCTGGGCTCGGGCTTCATCATTTCCAGTGATGGCTACGTGCTCACCAATAACCATGTGGTGGCCGATGCCGATGAGATCATCGTCCGCCTGTCGGACCGCAGCGAGCTGAAGGCCAAGCTGGTTGGCACCGACCCGCGTACCGACGTGGCGCTGCTGAAGGTCGACGGCAAGAACCTGCCGACCGTGAAGCTGGGGGATTCCGAAAAGCTCAAGGTGGGCGAGTGGGTACTGGCCATCGGTTCGCCGTTCGGCTTCGACCATTCGGTGACCAAAGGTATTGTCAGCGCCAAGGGCCGGACCCTGCCCAATGACACCTACGTGCCGTTCATCCAGACCGACGTTGCCATCAACCCGGGTAACTCCGGCGGCCCGCTGTTCAACATGAAAGGCGAAGTGGTGGGTATCAACTCGCAAATCTTCACCCGTTCTGGCGGTTTCATGGGCCTGTCGTTCGCCATCCCGATCGATGTAGCGATCGATGTCTCCAACCAGCTGAAGAAAGACGGCAAGGTCAGCCGCGGCTGGCTGGGCGTGGTGATTCAGGAGGTCAACAAGGACCTGGCCGAATCGTTCGGCCTGGACAAGCCGGCGGGTGCCCTGGTGGCCCAGGTGTTGGAAGACGGCCCGGCGGCCAAAGGCGGCCTGCAGGTGGGTGACGTGATCCTCAGCATGAACGGCCAGCCAATCGTCATGTCGGCCGATCTGCCACACCTGGTTGGCAGCCTCAAGGATGGCGAGAAGGCCAAGCTGGAAATCATCCGCAACGGCAAACGCCAGACCCTGAACATCAGCGTCGGCGCACTGCCGGACGACGATGTCGACATCGGCACCGGTGCCGACGGCAGCGCTGAGCGTAGCAGCAACCGCCTGGGTGTATCGGTCGCCGACCTGACCGCCGAGCAGAAAAAATCTCTGGAGCTCAAAGGTGGCGTGGTCATCAAGGAAGTGCAGGATGGTCCGGCAGCCATGATCGGCTTGCGCCCGGGTGATGTCATCAGCCATCTGAACAACCAGGCCATCGGTTCGGCCAAGGAATTCACCGAAATCGCCAAGGAACTGCCGAAGAACCGTTCTGTGTCGATGCGCGTGCTGCGTCAGGGGCGTGCCAGCTTCATCACCTTCAAGCTTGCTGAATAAGCGGTTTCGCAAGGCGAAAGGGCAGCTTCGGCTGCCCTTTTTCATGAATCTTCACAATTGCGGGAATGATTGCTGTGTACAGTCGGACAGAGGAATCTCCCATAACCCAGCAGCTTAAGGTACAATTCCCGGCTATTTTTCGGCGGGCGTCCGGCTCGCAGCCTTTTCGAGTGTTGACCCGTGAGTGATTTGAGTCATATCCGCAATTTCTCCATCATCGCCCACATCGACCATGGCAAGTCGACGCTGGCTGACCGTTTCATCCAGATGTGCGGCGGCCTGACGGCGCGCGAGATGGAAGCCCAGGTGCTCGATTCCATGGACCTGGAGCGTGAGCGCGGTATCACCATCAAGGCCCACAGCGTCACGCTTCACTACAAGGCGCAGGACGGCAAGATCTACCAGCTGAACTTCATCGATACCCCCGGCCACGTCGACTTCACCTACGAAGTTTCGCGCTCGCTGGCGGCCTGTGAAGGTGCACTGCTGGTTGTCGACGCCGGCCAGGGCGTGGAAGCCCAGTCCGTGGCCAACTGCTACACCGCTATCGAGCAAGGTCTGGAGGTCATGCCGGTCCTGAACAAGATGGACCTGCCACAGGCCGACCCGGACCGCGTCAAGGACGAGATCGAGAAGATCATCGGTATCGACGCCACCGACGCCGTAGCCTGCAGCGCCAAGAGCGGCATGGGCGTGGACGAGGTGCTCGAGCGCCTGGTGCACACCATCCCCGCGCCAGAAGGTGAGATCGATGCACCGCTGCAAGCGCTGATCATCGACTCCTGGTTCGACAATTACCTGGGTGTAGTCTCGCTGGTGCGCGTGCGCCAGGGCCGCGTCAAGAAAGGCGACAAGATCCTGGTCAAGTCCACCGGCAAGGTGCACCTGGTCGACAGCGTCGGTGTCTTCACCCCGAAACACACCCAGACTGCTGATCTGAAAGCCGGCGAAGTAGGCTTCATCATCGCCAGCATCAAGGACATTCACGGCGCCCCGGTTGGCGACACCCTGACCCTGTCCTCGACCCCTGAGGTCGAAGTGCTGCCCGGCTTCAAGAAGATTCAGCCGCAGGTCTACGCCGGCCTGTTCCCGGTCAGCTCCGACGACTTCGAGGACTTCCGCGACGCTCTGCAGAAGCTGACCCTGAACGACTCCTCGCTGCAGTACATGCCGGAAAGCTCCGACGCGCTGGGCTTTGGCTTCCGTTGCGGTTTCCTGGGCATGTTGCACATGGAAATCATCCAGGAGCGCCTGGAGCGCGAGTACGACCTGGACCTGATCACCACCGCACCCAGCGTAATCTACGAGCTGGAGTTGAAAACCGGCGAAACCATCGTTGTCGACAACCCGTCCAAGCTGCCGGACGTCTCGGCTGTAGCGGACTTCCGCGAGCCGATCGTCACCGCGACCATCCTGGTTCCGCAGGAGCACCTGGGTAACGTCATCACCCTGTGCATCGAGAAGCGTGGCGTACAGCGCGACATGCAGTTCCTCGGTAGCCAGGTGCAGGTGCGTTACGACATGCCGATGAACGAAGTGGTGCTCGACTTCTTCGATCGCCTCAAATCCACCAGCCGCGGCTATGCTTCGCTGGACTATCATTTCGATCGCTACCAGTCGGCCAACCTGGTCAAGCTGGACGTACTGATCAACGGCGACAAGGTTGATGCCCTGGCATTGATCGTGCACCGCGACAACGCGGCCTACAAAGGCCGTGCGTTGACCGAGAAGATGAAGGAACTGATCCCTCGGCAGATGTTTGACGTAGCGATTCAGGCAGCCATTGGCGGCCAGATCATTGCGCGGACAACCGTCAAGGCGCTCAGAAAGAACGTACTGGCCAAGTGCTACGGCGGTGACGTCAGCCGTAAGAAGAAGCTGCTGGAGAAGCAGAAGGCCGGTAAGAAACGCATGAAACAGGTGGGCAACGTGGAAATTCCACAAGAAGCCTTCCTCGCCGTGCTCAGGTTGGATAGCTAGGTCCTATGTCGCTAAATTTCCCGCTGTTGCTAGTCATCGCCGTCTTCATCTGCGGTCTGCTGGGCTTGATCGACCTGCTGTTCCTGGCCCCGCGCCGGCGTGCGGCAATTGCCAACTATCAGGGCAGCGTCAGCCAGCCCGAGATGGCGGTGGTCGAACGGCTGAACAAGGAGCCGTTGCTGGTCGAGTATGGCAAGTCGTTCTTCCCGGTACTGTTCATCGTGCTGGTGCTGCGTTCGTTCCTGGTCGAGCCGTTCCAGATCCCCTCGGGATCGATGAAGCCGACCCTGGAAGTGGGCGACTTCATCCTGGTGAACAAGTTCTCGTACGGCATTCGTCTGCCGGTGATCGACAAGAAGGTCATCGCGATCGGTGACCCGCAACGCGGGGATGTGATGGTGTTCCGCTACCCGAGCGACCCGAATGTCAACTACATCAAACGTGTGGTTGGCCTCCCGGGCGACGTAGTTCGCTATACCAACGACAAACGGCTGTTCGTCAACGGCCAGCCCGTTGCCGAACAACTGGTGGGCAGCGAGCCGGGTACCCTGGGCAGCGCTCAGCTGTACAAGGAAAAACTCGGCGAGACCGAGCACCTGATCCGCAAGGAAATGAGCCGTTATCGCATGCCGCCGGACCAGCAGTGGACCGTGCCTGCGGGCCATTACTTCATGATGGGAGACAACCGCGACAACTCCAACGATAGCCGTTTCTGGGATGACCCGAACATTCCCAAGGAACTGCACGGCATGGTTCCGGACCGGAACATTGTCGGCAAGGCTTTCGCGGTGTGGATGAGCTGGCCAGAGCCCAAACTCAGCCACTTGCCCAACCTGTCGCGGGTTGGTCTGATCCATTGATACCCATCGGCGCTGTCCAGTAGACAGCGCCGAATGCATTTCTGACATAGGCTGTGTTCTCAGGGATCGGGAGATTCGCCGCAAATCGATCGGCGGACCACAGCCAAACAGTCTTTCAGGATGTTGATTTGAACAACGCGTTGAACAACGATCGGGTGGCCGCATGAGTGCTTCCCTTGCCGGTCTGGAGCGAAAGCTCGGTTACACCTTCAAGAACCAGGACCAGATGCTCCTGGCACTGACCCATCGCAGTTACGCCGGGCGCAACAATGAGCGCCTGGAGTTCCTCGGTGACGCCATTCTCAACTTCGTTGCCGGTGAAGCGCTGTTCGAGCGTTTTCCGCAGGCCCGCGAAGGCCAGTTGTCGCGGCTGCGTGCACGGTTGGTCAAGGGTGAGACCCTGGCCCGTCTGGCCCGTGGTTTTGACCTGGGCGATTACCTGCGCCTGGGCTCCGGAGAACTCAAGAGCGGCGGCTTTCGCCGCGAGTCGATCCTGGCTGACGCCCTGGAGGCACTGATTGGTGCCATCTACCTGGACGCTGACATGGACACCGCCCGGGAGCGCATCCTGGCCTGGCTGGCCGATGAGTTTGAAGGCCTGACACTGGTCGACACCAATAAAGATCCGAAAACCCGCCTGCAAGAGTTCCTGCAGTCGCGCAGCTGTGAGCTGCCGCGTTACGAAGTCGTGGATATCCAGGGTGAACCACACTGCCGAACCTTCTTCGTCGAATGCGAAGTGGTACTGCTGAACAACAAGAGCCGTGGTCAGGGCGTTAGCCGGCGTATTGCCGAGCAAGTCGCCGCCGCGTCTGCACTGATCGCCCTGGGCGTGGAGAATGGCAATGACTGATAGCAACCCGACCCGCTGCGGCTACGTAGCCATTGTCGGCCGCCCCAACGTCGGCAAGTCGACCCTGCTCAACCACATCCTCGGTCAGAAGCTGGCGATTACCTCGCGCAAGCCGCAGACCACCCGCCACAACATGCTCGGCATCAAGACCGAAGGTGATGTGCAGGCGATCTATGTCGATACCCCGGGGATGCACAAAGCCAACGACAAGGCACTGAACCGCTACATGAACCGCAACGCCTCGGCAGCCCTCAAGGACGTCGACGTGGTTATCTTCGTGGTCGACCGTACCAAGTGGACCGACGAGGACCAACTGGTTCTGGAGCGCGTGCAGTATGTGACCGGCCCGCTGATCATCGCGGTCAACAAGACCGACCGCATGGAAGAGAAAGCCGAGCTGATCCCGCACCTGCAGTGGCTCCAAGAGCAACTGCCGAACGCCGAGGTGATGCCGATTTCCGCGCAGCAGGGGCACAACCTTGAAGCGCTGGAAGCACAGATCGCCAAGCACCTGCCCGAGAACGATCATTTCTTCCCCGAAGACCAGATCACCGACCGTAGCAGCCGCTTCCTCGCCGCTGAACTGGTACGCGAGAAGATCATGCGCCAGTTGGGTGCGGAGCTGCCGTACCAGATCACCGTCGAAATCGAGGAATTCAAGCAGCAGGGCCATGTGCTGCACATTCACGCGCTGATCCTGGTCGAGCGCGACGGCCAGAAGAAAATCATCATTGGTGACAAGGGCGAGCGCATCAAGCGCATCGGTTCCGAGGCGCGCAAGGACATGGAAGTGCTGTTCGATTCCAAGGTCATGCTCAACCTGTGGGTCAAGGTCAAAGGCGGCTGGTCCGATGACGAGCGCGCCCTGCGTTCGCTGGGCTACGGTGACCTGTAATTACCTGACCGGTCGGTTATTCCTGTGGGAGCGGGCTGGCCCGCGAATGCGATAGTGGGTTCACTGACGCTTTCGCGGGCACGTCCGCTCCCACACGTACATCAGGCCCCAGAGATAGTGCATGGACCAACCCACCCCCCAGCCAGCCTACGTACTGCATAGCCGTGCCTATAAGGAAACCAGCGCGCTGGTAGACTTCTTCACCCCGCAGGGCTGCATGCGAGCCGTGTTGCGCCGCGCGCGGGGCAAGGGCGGCAGCCTGGTGCGACCATTCGTGTCGCTGGAGGTGGAGCTGCGTGGGCGCGGCGAGCTGAAGAATGTCGGCCGCATGGACGGCACCGGCATCGCCGCCTGGCTACACGGCGATGCCCTGTTCAGCGGGTTGTACCTCAATGAACTGCTGATGCGCCTGCTGCCTGCCGAAGCGCCGTTCCCGGCGCTGTTCGAGCACTACACCTTGACCTTGCAGGCACTGAGTGCCGGGCGCCCGCTGGAACCCCTGCTGCGCTCGTTCGAATGGCGGCTGCTGGACGAACTCGGTTATGCGTTTTCCTTGCACCATGACGTCAACGAGCAGCCCATTGCCGCCGATGGCCTGTACCGCTTGCGCGTTGACGCCGGCCTGGAGCGGGTAGAGCTGGCGCAGCCCGGCCTGTTCCGTGGCACCGAACTGCTGGCTATGGCCCAAACCGATTGGGACGCACCCGGCGCCTTGCTTGCCGCGAAGCGGCTGATGCGCCAGGCACTGGCAGTTCATCTGGGTGCAAAACCGCTGGTCAGCCGGGAACTGTTTCGCAAGCGCTGATCTGGACGTATGCTGTTGGGCTCAATCTTCAGGAGAGCCTTTCGTGACTCACAGCAACCGCATGCTTCTTGGCGTAAACATCGACCACGTGGCGACCCTGCGCCAGGCCCGTGGCACGCGCTACCCTGACCCGGTCAAGGCAGCCCTGGACGCCGAGGAAGCAGGCGCCGATGGCATCACCGTGCACCTGCGTGAAGACCGCCGGCACATCCAGGAGCGTGATGTCATGCTGCTCAAGGATGTGCTGCAAACCCGCATGAACTTCGAGATGGGCGTCACCGAAGAGATGATGGCCTTTGCCGAGAAGATTCGCCCGGCGCACATCTGCCTGGTTCCCGAAACCCGTCAGGAGCTGACCACCGAAGGTGGCCTGGATGTGGCAGGGCAGGAAGCGCGGATCAAGGCTGCAGTGGAACGGCTGGCGCGTACTGGTGCCGAGGTGTCGCTGTTCATCGACGCCGACGAGCGGCAGATCGAGGCCTCGCGTCGGGTTGGCGCACCGGCCATCGAGCTTCACACCGGCCGTTATGCCGATGCAGAAACCCCCACCGAAGTGGCTGAAGAGCTCAAGCGCATCGTCGACGGTGTGGCGTTTGGCGTGGGGCAGGGGCTGATCGTCAATGCGGGTCACGGGCTGCACTACCACAACGTCGAGGCGGTGGCGGCGATCAAAGGTATCAATGAGCTGAACATTGGCCATGCACTGGTGGCGCATGCCCTGTTTGTCGGCTTCAAGGCTGCTGTTGCCGAAATGAAGGCGCTGATCGTGGCGGCTTCGCGCTGATTGTTGGTCGCCTGTACCGGCCTTTTCGCGGGCTTGCCCGCTCCCACAGGTAGCCCACAGGCCTTGAGGCTGTGCAGCCCCTGCGGGAGCGGGCAAGCCCGCGAAGAGGCCGGTACAGGCGGCCGATCACTCGGCAGGAAACACCAAGGTAAACCGGGTAGGCCCCAGGGGGCAGCTGCTGACCTCGACCCGCCCGCCATGCAACTGCATGATCGACTTTACGATTGCCAACCCCAGCCCGGTCCCGCCCTCCAGCCGCGAGCGCCCCGAACCTACCCGGTAAAACCGCTCGAACAAGCGCGACTGTTGCTCTGCCGCAACACCGGGCCCCTGGTTCTCCACGGATAGCCGTACTTCGCTGCCCGAGCGTTCGATGCGCAGAGCTATGGGTTTACCCTCTGGACTGTGCCGTATGGCGTTGCTCAACAGGTTCGACAGTGCCCGCTGAAACATGAGCCGGTCTCCCTGCGCTGTTCCCCAGCCCTGAACACTTAGCTCAATCTCTTTCAGCTCGGCACTGTAGGCAAACAGCTCGACAACCCGCGCTGCCTCGTCGGCCAGCGCCAAGGGCTTCAATGCGACCTGCGTATGCGGCTGGCTGACTTGGGCAAGAAACAGCATGTCGTTGATGATGCGGTTGAGCCGGGTCAGCTCTTCGATACTGTCTTCCAGCACTTCCCGATAGTTGGCGTTGTCCCGCTCACGGGCCAGTGTCACCTGCGCCTTGCCCATCAGGTTGCCCAACGGTGTACGCAGTTCATGGGCCAGGTCGTCAGAGAACTGCGACAACTGCCTGACACCTTGGTCGAGGCGGTCGAGCATCACGTTGATACTGCCGGCCAGTTCCGCCAGTTCCTGTGGCAAGCAGGTAGCGGGCAGGCGATGCTGCAGGTCCTGGGCCGACACCTGCCCGGCAATGCGCCGGAAGTGCCGCAACGGTTTCAGGCCGCGCTGCATCAGCCACCATGCCCCCGCACCAATCAAAACCAGTAGCAGTGGCAATGCGAGCAACGTGGAGTGCAGGTAGGCTTGCAGCAGGGCGTTGTCGTCGGCGCGGTTGAGCGACATCATCACCTTGACGGGGGTGTTGTCGCGCAGGCGCATCAGCCGGGTAACGGTGAGGATCTGGTTACCGCCGCTGTCACGCCAGGCGTGAAAGGCCAGGCGCGCATCGGTGTGCAGTTCACCGACCCGCGATTCCAGGGCCGGGCCAAGGCTGAGCAGGTGGGGGTGGCGGCCGTCGAGGGCCAGTACACTGAGGCTCAGGTTGTCATGCCCCATCACCAGGTCCAGCAGTGGATGGGCGCGGCTGCCCAGGTCCTCGCTGCGCAGGTCGACACGCAGGTTGTGCTCGACCTGAAGCATCTTGCGCGCCAAATCCTTGCGCGCGCGGCTGTCCAGTTCGTGATCCAGGGCAAACACGGCCAGGCAGGCCAGCAGCAGCACCAATGCGGCGCCCATCAATGTCACGCTCAGGCCCAGGCGTAACGACAGGCTGGCGTTTTTCAAAGGCGAGCCTCAAGTACGTAGCCCACACCACGCAGGGTATGGATCAGCTTGTTGTCGAACGGGTCGTCGATCTTCGCCCGCAGGCGCCGGATCGAGACCTCGACCACGTTGGTGTCGCAGTCGAAGTTCATGTCCCACACCAGTGAGATGATCTGCGTGCGCGACAACACTTCGCCAGTCTGGCGCATTAGCAGGTGCAGCAGGGCGAACTCCTTGGCGGTCAGGTCGATGCGTTGCCCGGCGCGGTAGGCGCGGTGGCGGCCGGGGTCCAGCTCCAGGTCAGCGACGCGCAGGGTGCTGGGTTGCAGTTGCTGGTCGTTGCGGCGCAGCAGGCTGCGGATGCGCGCCAGTAGCTCAGGAAACTCAAAAGGTTTGAGCAGGTAGTCATCCGCGCCCAGGTCCAGGCCTCTTACCCGATCGGCCAAGCGACCGTGGGCGGTAAGCATCATGATGCGCGTGGCCGATTCGGCACGTAGCCGCTGCAGCACGGTCCAGCCATCGATTTCGGGCAAGTTGACGTCGAGGATGATCAGGTCGTAGGTCTGTTGGCGGGCCAGATGCAGGCCGTCGGTGCCTGTGCGGGCGCAGTCGACCACGTAACCGTTTTCGCGCAGGCCTTGTTGCAGGTAGTCGGCGGTACGCAGCTCGTCCTCGATGATCAGTAGGCGCATTGGGGGCTCGGTTTGTTGAAAGGGGGCGATTCTTGACCCTGTAGTGACATCAGGGTCAAGGGCCCCCATGTTACGGCATGAAAAAAGGCCTGCGATGCAGATAACGGATTTGTAATTCTGCTGTTATCTGGCGGTCTGTTCGGGCCTCTTCGCGGATAAACCCGTTCCTGTAGGAGCGGGTTTACCCGCGAAGAGGCCCGAACAGTCCACACAAGGCCACATTGCAGGACTGTAATCCCCGCCTCACCTTGCCGTTAGCCAGCCCTCGCTAGGATGGCCGTGTCCGATCGGTTATTACGAGGCAAACACGATGAACCTGACCAAATACCTGCTGTTGGCCACCCTTGCCCTGGGCAGCGCCAGTGTTTATGCCGAGGGCGGTGCGGAGCGCTCCAGGCAGTTCTGGCAAGCCTTCCGCGAAGACCAGCAGCGACTGCACGGCGACAAGCAACAGGCTGTTGCAGAGCGCGAGCGCAAAGCGCAAGAGAGGGCTCGTGAGGTGGCCAAGGATTGAGGTAACAACACCTGCGCCGCGACGGCTCCTCGCCGCAGGTGTATTCAGGCGCCCATGCGGGCGCCTTTTTTATTTGCGCGCCAGCAGGGTGGCGCGGCGTGGGGCTGGCAGGCCTTCGATGGTCTTGCTGTGGTCGTTCGGGTCGAGGAAGTCGCTCAGCGACTGGTAGCGCATCCACTCGGTGCTGCGCTGTTCCTCGACGCTGGTCACGCTAACGTCGACGCAGCGCACATCGCTGAAGCCGGCACGGCGCAGCCAGCGGGCCAGCGCCGGTACCGACGGCAGGTACCAGACATTGCGCATCTGTGCGTAGCGGTCCTCAGGCACCAGCACCTGGTTTTCGTCGCCCTCGATAACCAGCGTTTCCAGCACCAGCTCGCCACCTTTGACCAGGCAGTCCTTGAGCGCCAGCAAGTGCTCGATGGGCGAGCGGCGGTGATAGAACACGCCCATGGAGAACACGGTATCGAAACCTTCCAGGTTGGCGGGCAGGTCTTCCAGGGCGAACGGCAGGTGCCAGGCCGGCAACTCCGGCAGGTATTGCTGCACGGCCTGGAACTGGCAGAAGAACAGCCAGTTGGGGTCGACCCCGATCACCATGTCCGCGCCAGCGCCGAGCATGCGCCACTGGTAGTAGCCATTGCCACAGCCCACGTCGAGTACGCGTTTGCCCTTGAGGTCCAGGTGCGGGCCGACCCGCGACCACTTCCAGTCCGAACGCCATTCGGTGTCAACGTGCACGCCAAACAGGTCGAACGGCCCTTTGCGCCAGGGCGACAGGCCCATCAATGCCTGGCGCATCTGCGCGCGGGTGGCGTCGTCGCAGTCGCAATCCAGACGCAACCCGTTGACCAGGTCGATTTCACTGGGTTGCAGGGCGGGCAGGGCTTCCAGCGCCCCGCGCCAGCGGTCGAGGTCACCGTGGCCCTTTTCCAGCTTGGCGTCCAGTTGCGCTTGCAGGCCTTGCGACCAGGAAGCCAGAGGCGTGCCCGCCAGGCGGCGGACGAGGGGAGACAGATCGATCATGGCAGGGCTATCAACGAGGCGAAGTTAAGGCATTGGAACCAAGGCACCACTTTCGAGAAGCCGGCTGCGCGCAGGCGTTCCTGGTGGGCTTCGAGTGTATCGGGCTTCATCACGTTCTCGATGGCGCTGCGCTTCTGGGCGATCTCCAGTTCGCTGTAGCCATTGGCCCGTTTGAAATCCAGGTGCAGCTCATTGAGCAGGTCCTGCTCTTGCTCATCGGCGAAGCGCAGCTTCTCCGAGAGAATCAGCGCGCCGCCGGGCAGCAGCGCCTGGCGGATTCGCCCGAGCAGTTCAAGGCGCTGGTCAGGGGCGATGAACTGCAGGGTGAAGTTCATCGCCACTACCGAGGCGGGCTCGAAGGGCAGGGCAAGGATATCGGCCTCCAGCACGTGCACTGGCAGCAACTCCTGGAACATCGAATCTTGTGCAGTGAGGTACTGGCGGCAGCGCTCGACCATGGCGGCGGAGTTATCCACCGCGATTACCCTGCAGCCGTCGCTGCGTACATGACGACGCAGCGACTGGGTAACGGCACCCAGCGATGCGCCCAGGTCGTACAGCGCGGTGCCTGGCTGGGCGAACCGAGCGGCCAGTACGCCGAGGTTCTCGACGATGGTTGGGTAACCGGGCACCGAGCGCTTGATCATGTCCGGGAACACACGCACGACGTCTTCGTTGAAGACGAAGTCGGGCACCTGCTCCAGGGGTTGGGAGAAAAGGCGGTCGGGTTGTTTGCTCACGGCGAATCCAGGCGGCTGGTGATAGGCAGGGGGCGCATTCTAGCCAAACCGCAGCCTGGATGCATGGTTGGCTGACCAGCGCTTTGCGTTCAATTGACCCGAATGGCGCAATCGAAGGTCTGCACCGGGCGCACTTCCGGGGCCCAGGGTTGCTGGTAGACCAATACCAGGTTCCCTTCGCCAGTCGCGCGGGCCTGGAAGCGCCAGGTCGACATGCCCGAGCTGCCGACGATACCGGTGTCTTCAGGCGCGCTGTAAACCTCGGGACCAAGGCTTTGCAACACGTTGGGCGCCGGGTTCTGTACCAGCCAGCGGTAGCCGGTGGTGGGGTTGCTGGGCAGGGTAAGCGTGAGGATCTGGCCGATCTGCAGGCGCTTGGGGCATTCGCTTTCGGCGTCCAGGTCAACGGGCTGTGACGGTTGTTGCGCGCAAGCAGAAAGCAGGGCAAAGCTCAGGGGAACGAGCAGACGAGGAGAGGTCATGGTGGCTCCGAAGGCTGGCGATGGCCTGAGGATAACCGATGATCGAGGAAATTTGTGTTGCCTGTGCCGGCCCTTTCGCGGGCAAGCCCGCCCCTGCAAGGGTTCGCTATCCCTGTAGGAGCGGGCTTGCCCGCGAAGAGGCCGGTGCAGGCTAGAACAGCACTTTGGCCACGTCGGCAAAGCGTTTGGCGAAGTGAACTGTCAGGCCTTCGCGCAGGTACTCCGGCAGTTCTTCGAAGTCGCCGCGGTTAGGCTCAGGCAGGATCAGTTCGAAAATCTTCTGTCGCCGCGCCGCAATCACCTTCTCGCGCACGCCGCCAATCGGCAGTACCTGGCCGGTGAGGGTGAGCTCGCCAGTCATGGCGACACCTTTTTTGGCAGGCTGGTCGCGGGCCAGTGAAAGCAAAGCGCTGGCCATTGTGATGCCGGCACTCGGGCCGTCCTTGGGCGTGGCGCCTTCGGGTACGTGCAAGTGGATGAATGCTTCGTTGAAGAAACCTGTATCCCCGCCAAATTGCTTGAGGTTGGAGCTGATGTAGCTGTAGGCAATTTCGGCAGACTCCTTCATCACGTCACCCAGCTTGCCGGTCAGCTTGAAGCCGCGGTTGTGGGTGTGGATGCGGGTCGCCTCGATCGGCAGTGTGGCACCGCCCATGCTGGTCCAGGCCAGGCCGGTGATCACGCCTTTGCCAGCCAGAACCTGTTCGCTGCGGAACACCGGCATGCCGAGTGCTGTTTCCAGGTCTTTGGTACCGATCTTCAGCTTGGCTTCGGGGTTCTCCAGCAGCTTGACCACAGCCTTGCGCACCAGTTTGCCCAGTTGCTTCTCCAACTGGCGCACGCCGGCTTCGCGGGCATAGCCGTCGATCACCATGCGCAGTGCGCTGTCGCTGATGCTGAGGCTGGTCCTGGAAACGCCGGCCTTTTCCAGCTGCTTGGGCCACAGGTGGCGCTTGGCGATGGTCAGTTTTTCTTCGGTGATATAGCCGGACAGGCGGATCACTTCCATGCGGTCGAGCAACGGCCCGGGTATTGAATCAAGGGTGTTGGCAGTGCACACGAACAGCACCTTGGACAGGTCCAGGCGCAGGTCGAGGTAGTGGTCGAGGAAGTCGACGTTCTGCTCGGGGTCGAGGGTTTCCAGCAACGCTGATGCCGGGTCACCCTGGTAGCTCTGGCCCATCTTGTCAATTTCGTCGAGCATGATCACCGGGTTCATCACTTCGACGTCTTTCAAGGCCTGCACCAGCTTGCCGGGCTGGGCGCCGATGTAGGTGCGGCGGTGGCCCTTGATCTCGGCTTCGTCACGCATGCCGCCGACGCTGAAGCGGTAGAACGGCCGGCCGAGCGATTCGGCGATGGACTTGCCGATGCTGGTCTTGCCCACCCCGGGCGGGCCCACCAACAGCACGATCGAGCCGCTGATTTCGCCTTTCCAGGCGCCCACGGCGAGGAACTCGAGGATGCGCTCCTTGATGTCGTCGAGGCCGGAGTGATACTGGTCGAGGACTTTGCGCGCATGCTTGAGGTCGAGCTTGTCTTTGCCGTACACGCCCCAGGGCAGGGCGGTGGCCCATTCCAGATAGTTGCGGGTGACGGCGTATTCGGGCGAGCCGGTTTCCAGAATGGCCAGTTTGCCCATCTCTTCATCGATGCGCTTGCGTGCCTGCGGTGGCAGGGTCTTGCCTTCCAGGCGCTGTTCGAACTGTTCGAGGTCGGCGCTGCGGTCGTCCTTGGTCAGCCCCAGCTCCTGCTGGATGACCTTGAGTTGTTCCTTGAGGAAGAACTCGCGCTGGTGCTCGCCGATCTGCCGGTTGACCTCGGCCGAAATCTCGTTCTGCAAGCGTGCGACTTCCACCTCTTTGCGCAGCATTGGCAGTACTTTTTCCATGCGTTTGAGCATGGGGACGCAGTCGAGCACTTCCTGCAGCTGGTTGCCGGTGGCCGAGGTGAGCGCGGCGGCGAAGTCGGTGAGCGGCGAAGGGTCGTTGGGGCTGAAGCGGTTGAGGTAGTTCTTCAGCTCTTCGCTATACAGCGGGTTGAGCGGCAGCAGCTCTTTGATCGCGTTGATCAGTGCCATGCCGTAGGCTTTGACCTCGTCGGTCGGCTCGGCGGGCTGGCGCGGGTATTCGACTTCGACCAGGTAGGGCGGGCGGTGGTGCTTGAGCCAGTTGCGGATACGCACCCGGGACAGGCCCTGGGCGACGAACTGCAATTTGCCGTTTTCGCGGCTGGCATGGTGCACCTTGACCAGCGTGCCGTACTGCGGCAATGCCGAGGTGTCGAAGTGGCGGTGGTCTTCTGGCGGGGTGTCCATGAAGAACAGCGCCAGGCAGTGGTCCGGTGACTTGGCCACCAGGTCGAGCGTTTCGGCCCAGGGCTCTTCATTGACGATGACCGGCAGTACCTGGGCCGGGAAGAACGGGCGGTTGTGGATCGGGATGACGTAGACCTTGTCCGGCAGCTGCTGACCGGGCAGGGCGAGGGCGTGGCCGGCTTCGGCCTGGAGGGTGTGTTCGACTTCGCTGTGTTCGTCAGGGTGTTCGGGGAAATCCTGCTGGTCGCTCATGGGGCACCTGCGTGAATGACTATGGTGCTTAGATGGGGCGGGGAGGGATGGGTTTCAATGGTTCGGGCGCAGCCTTGTGTCGCGATTGGGCTGCACAGCAGCCCCAGAATCCATCCAGCATTCTAGATCGTTGGGGCAGCTGCGCGACCCAATCGCGACACAAGGCCGCTCCCACAGGGTTGAGCCTGCGGGAGCGGTGTAGCTTACTCAGCTAATTTGTAAGCGATGATGTAATCGCCCATCTTGGTGCCCAGCGAGCCATGGCCGCCGGCAGTCACCAGCACGTACTGCTTGCCGTCCTTGCCGGTGTAGCTCATCGGCGTGGCCTGGCCACCCGCTGGCAGGCGCGCTTTCCACAACTCCTTGCCGTTGTTCACGTCATAGGCGCGCAGGTACTGGTCGAGCGTGCCGCTGAGGAAGCCGACGCCACCGGCGGTGACGATCGAGCCACCCATGCTCGGCACGCCAACCGGCAGGCCGATCGGTAGCGGGGTGCTGTCGCGGGTGGTGCCGTTCTTGTGTTTCCACACCACCTTGTTGGTGAACAGGTCGATGGCGGCGACGTAGCCCCAGGCGGGTGCCTGGCACGGTACGCCGAGCGGCGACATGAACGGGTGCATGATCACTGCATACGGTGCGCCGGTGTTCGGCTGCACGCCGCTGGTCTCGCTTTCGCGCTTGCTGCCTTCGGCAACCTGCTCACGCGGGACCATCTTCGACACGAAGGCCATGTAGTTGGGCGAGGTGAACAGCAGCTGGCGCACCGGGTCTACCGACACGCTGCCCCAGTTGAATACACCGACGTTGCCGGGGTAGACCAACGAGCCTTGCTCGGATGGCGGGGTGTACTGGCCTTCGTAGCGCAGCTCGCGGAACTGGATGCGGCACAGCATCTGGTCGAAAGGCGTGGCGCCCCACATGGCCTGTTCGGTCAGCTCTGGGCCGAGCAGGTTGAGGTCGGAGCGGGCCTGGGTTGGCGAGGTGTGATCGCCTTCCACTGCACCTTGTGGGGTGGGGATCTCGCGGATCGGCACGATTGGCGTGCCGTCGCGGCGGTCGAGCACGTACAGGCTGCCTTGCTTGGTCGGTACGATGATCGCCGGTTTCACACCATCGTCGGTTTTCAGGTGTACCAGGGTCGGCTGGCTGCCGACGTCCATGTCCCACAGGTCGTGATGGGTGAACTGGTAGTTCCAGCGTGCCTTGCCGGTGGCCAGGTCAAGGGCGACCACGCCGGCGCTGTACTTCTCGGCGCCTGGAGTGCGGTCGGCGCCCCACTGGTCCGGGGTCTGGTTGCCCAGCGGCAGGTAGATCATGCCAAGGTCTTCGTCGACGCTGGCGATCGACCACATGTTGGCCGAGTTGCGGCTGTACATTTTGCCGGCAGCCAATGGCTTGGTGTCGTCCGGGTTGTTGCTGTCCCAGTTCCACACCAGGTGGCCGTCGTGCACATCGTAGGCGCGGATCACCCCGGACGGCTCATTGGTCGACTCGTTGTCGGTGACGTGGCCACCGATGATCACCAGGTCACGGGTAATCGCAGCAGGCGAGGTGGAGTAATAGCCGCCGGCAGTGAACGGGCCAATGCCGGTGGTGAGGTCGATCACGCCCTGGTTGGCGAAGCCTTCGCAGACCTTGCCGTTGTCGGCGTTGATGGCGATCAGGCGGGCATCTGCGGTAGGCAGGTAGAGGCGACGTGGGCAGGCTTGGGCCACGGCCTGGCCTGCGTCGGTAATTTTCGGCGCCGGGCTGCCGTCGCGGCTGACGTAGCGGTTTTCGTCATAGTACGAGACGCCACGGCACGTCATGTGGGCAAAGCCCTTGAAGGTGCCGGTCGGGCTCTTGACCTGCGGGTCGTAGCGCCAGATTTCCGCGCCAGTGTCCGGGTCCAGCGCCAGCAGGCGGCTGTGCGCGGTGCAGGCGTACAGCATGCCGTTGACCTTCAGCGGGGTGTTCTGGTTGGTCAACTCCACCGGGTCGTTTTCGGTTGGCAGATCACCGGTGCGAATGCGCCAGGCTTCTTCCAGGCGGTAGGCGTTCTGCGGGGTGATCTGGCGCAGCGGCGAGTAGCGGTCGCCATGCTCGGTACGGCCGTAGGCCTGCCATTCGCCGTCGGGCATGGCCGGGGCGGCGCTGGCCATTTCGCTGCTGTCGCGGCCCAGTTCGCCGAACACTTCACCGGGGTGGGTAAACTGGCTGCCCAGCGCGCAAGCGCCCGAAGCGACCACTGCCACGCCGAGCAGTGCAGTATTGGCTTTGCTGGCCGGGCCGATCAGCGGGCGACGCGCCCACGGTAGCAGCAGCACTACGCCGATGGCGAACCAGATGGCCAGCCGCGGCACTAGTTGCCACCAGTCCAGGCCTACTTCGAGCAGGGCCCAAACGGTGCTGCCGAGCAGCACCAGGCCATACAGGCCCAGGGCGATCCGGCGTTGGGCCAGCAGCAGGATGCCCGAAAGGGCAAAGCCGATACCGGCGATCAGGTAGTACAGCGATCCGCCTAGCTGGCTCAGCTTGATACCGCCGGCCAGCAGGGCCAGGCCCATCAGCAACAGCAGCGCGCCAACCAGGCGCGGTAGCCAGCGGCTTCCTTGGTTCGCACCATCAGTGCTCATCGTAGGTTCTCCGTCAGGTCAAAAAAGGGGTTAGAAACTGCTCTGGATCTTCAGGCCGCCGATCAGGGCGCCATCGACCTGCGACACCCCGCCCGGGTGGCGGATGTATTGCAGGTTGGGGCGTACCGTGAGCCAGTCGGCCAAATGGATGCCGTAGTACAGCTCGGCGCTGTACTCGGTGTCCTGCACTGGCAGGAAACCTGGGTTGTCGTAGTCGTAGAGGCCGGCGGCCTGGTTGGCCAGGCGGGCGTTCTTGCGATAGGCAGGGTTGACGTGCACGCGGGCCAGGGCGAAACCGATGTCGTCCTTGGCGCGGGCATCGAAGGGCCCTTTGTATACCAGTCCTGCCTGCACATAGTTGTCGATGGCATTGGTCTTCTTGTCATGCATCGTGGCGTTGGCGAACACGCTCAAGCCGCGCGACTGGTCGGACGCCAGCGAGGTGACCTGCTGCTGGGCGCCGATCCACAAGCCGTGCTTGCTCGAGCTGCTGCGGTAGGCGGCGCCGCTGATGGCGGCCGGCTGACCGTTGCTGTCCTTGAGAACATCTTGTGCCTTGGCATTACTGTAGTAGTAGCCGGCACGATATTCCCCTTTCAAACCTTGGATACGTGGGGTCCATACCAGTTCGAACGGCATTACCGCACCTTGGGTGCCGCTGCCGCTGAGCTTGAAACCATTGCCAGATTCGAGGTTGGAAGGGTTCTGCTCGAAGACGCCGACCTGTGCGTACAGCTCAGGGGACAGGTTGTAGCGCACGCGCAGGGCCCACTGGCTGACTGGCCAGTTGTACCAGATGCCACCCACCCAGTTGCCCACCTGCGAGCCGCAGAAGGCCAGGTTCTGGAAGTCGCAAGGGAAGCTGTTGAAGTCTTCGCCTTCACCGAAGCGGCCGAATTTCACATCCAGCGCACCATCGAAGTACTTCTGCTTGATCCACATCTGCGTCAGCCGCCAGGTTTCGCCTCGGCCCCAGACTTCCTGGGCGGAGGTGAAGCCGCCGACACGCGGGTCGTTGATGCGGTCGTTGCTGATGTTGTCGCCGTGGCGCTCGGTGATGGTCAGCTGGAGTTCGGTGTCGTGCCAGCCGAGGATCTTGTCCAGGTCCAGGTGGCTGCCAAAGGTGAACTGGTCGCTGTAGCGCGCGGTGCGGTCGTGGTCGTAGCCGCCGTGCAGGTTGCTGCCCATCTCGCCGGTATAGCCAAGGGTGAAGTCGTAGCCTTTTTCCAGCAGTTCGCTGCGGGTTCCACCCCAGTCGCCGAGCATCCACGGAGAGTCGCTGGCGAACATTTCGCTGGCGCTGGCGGGGGTTGCCAAGGCACTGAGGGCGAGGCCGATGTAACAGGTTTTAGGCAGTTGGAGCATGAGATAGCGCTATCTTTTGATTATTGAAAAAACGGCAAGCGCATCGAAGGGCGGGCCCCTCAATGGATATGGCGACAAGATTGTTCGATGAAGCGTTTCAGCTTGCGGCGGGGAGGATATAGGGGAAGCTATAAGAAAAAAAGACAAATTGTCGCAGATGATTGTTGTTGAACGGGCAACAGTCGTCATTAATCGAGGCAGGTGTAGGAGCGGGTTCACCCGCGAATGCGCCGGTTGCCCTACCATCGTATTCGCGGGTGAACCCGTTCCTACACCGATCTTCGTCGCTTGTGGTTCAGAAGGTGGTACGCAACCCGACTTCCACACTGCGCCCCGGCGCCGGTGCGATATCGCGCAGGATCGAACTGGCGTAGCGCACGGTCTGGTCGGTCAGGTTTTCGCCGCGCACAAACGCCAACCACTGGCTTTGACCAATGTCAAAGCGGTAGCCAACGCTCGCGCCCAAGGTGGTGTAGCCATCGGTGCTGGTTTCGTTGGCGGGTTTGCGGTGCTGCGACGCAGCGTGCTGTACGTCTACTCGCGCCTGCCAGCGGTCCAGCTCCCAGACCAGGCCGCTGTTCAGGCGCAGCGGGGCGATGCGGGGCAGTGGCTCGCCACTGTCGAGGTTCTTGGCCCGGGTATAGTCACCGGACAACTCCAGTGCGAAGCTGCCGTAACGGTTTTCGGCCAGCTGCCAGCGGTCCTGGGCCTCGATGCCGTAGAAGCGCGCCCGCACGCCTTGGTACTGGTATTCCGGGAAGCCTTCATGGTCGTGATCGTGCTCATCCTCGTCATGGTCGTGATCATGCCCGCCCTCACGCAGGTTGCCGGTGCCGATCAGGCCGATGTAGTTGCGAAAGTGGCTGTAGAACACCCCGACACTGCCCTTGTGGGTGCCGTTGTCGAAGCGCAGCGCCAGGTCGGCGGAAATGGCCTTTTCCTTGTTCAGGCTGGCATCACCGACTTCAAAGGCGCCGGTGGCCACGTGGGCGCCGTTGGCATACAACTCGTAGAAGGTCGGGGCGCGCTCGGTGTAGCCGAGGTTGGCCGCCAGCGACCAGACCGGGTCGAGCTGGTACACCGCGCCTGAAGACAGGCTAAAGGCGTTGAAGCTGCTGGCGCTGTCGGCGTCAACGAAGTTCTCGTTGCCTTTGGCGTCCGGGTCTACGCGGGTATGCTCCATGCGCGCGCCCAGGTTGAGGTTCAGGCGCTCGTTGGCTTGCCACTGCTCGAGCATGAACAGTGCCACGCTGTCGGTATCGGTATGCGGGACGAAGGCTTCCTCGCCGAGGGCCGAAAACTCGTTACGGCTGACCTGGGCTCCAATGACCCCTTCCACTGGTCCGAGCGGTTGGTGGCGGGCTTCGATACGTGCTTCGTAGCCTTTGTTCTTGAAGGTGGTATGGACCTCGCCTTCTTCGATTTCTTTGTGCTCGTAGTCGGTGTAGCCGGCATCTACCTTGACCGAGCTGAATGGGCCGTCCAGATCGCGCAGTTCGGAGGCGAAGGCGTAGTGATCCTGTTTCATGTCCAGGCGCACGCCGGACTCGGCCACCGAGCCATAGTTGCTGTCGTAGCCGCTGTACGACAGGCCGGCGTAGCCGTGGTCCCAGTGGTAGGCACCACCGATTGCGCCGCCGTCCTGGCGACCGTCGCTGTTTTCCAGGCGGTGTTTGCTGCCGGGCTCGTCGGCATCGCGCACCTTGGCGCTGCGGGCGTAGCCTGGGATGCGCAGATCGTTGAACTGGCGGCTGTTGGCGTCCAGGTGCAGGGCGAAGGCACCGTTACCGGCCTCCAGCTTGCCAGCGCTGCTGCGAGTGGTGTCGGCACCGCCGTAACGCAGTTCGCCGGCACCGTGGATGCCCTCGATCGGAGCATCCGGAATGCGGTTGTCGAAGGTGTTGACCACCCCGCCAATGGCGTTGCCACCGTAAAGCAGGGCGGCTGGGCCACGGACGATTTCGACGCGATCGACCGTCACCGGGTCCAGGGGCACGGCGTGGTCATAGGACAGCGACGAGGCATCCAGGGCGCCGACGCCGTTGCGCAGAATGCGGATGCGGTCGCCGTCCAGTCCGCGAATGACCGGTCGGCTCGCGCCAGGGCCAAACCAGGTAGAAGCGACACCGGGCTGCTTGTTCAGGGTTTCACCCAGGCTGCCGTGCTGTTGTTGCAGCAGGTTTTCGCCTTCGAGCACGGTGCTGGGGGCGGCCAGTTGGCGGTTACCCAACGGGTTGGCGGTGATGACCTGTGGTTCGAGTTCTACGGCCTGGCTGGGGGATGCAGCCAGCCAGAGTGCGACGGCAAGGGGGGAGAGGCGAAGCGGTGTGTGCAGCATGGGGATGGGGCGTTCCTTGGCAGATGCTTTTTAGTGTTACAACATAACATAACTATTCCATCACAGAGGTTTTGCCGCTGACCAGCGATTTTTCTGTCGACTCGACGGATCCCGCCCACCACTACACTCGTGTAAGGTGCGCATCTTTCCTACGGAGCACAGCATGAGCACGGCCCAACACAACGCGCTGCACGGCAAGACCCTTGAACAGATCCTCACCGAGCTGGTGGCGCATTACCAATGGCCTGGCCTGGCCGAGCGTATCGATGTGCGCTGCTTCAAGAGCAACCCGACCATCAAGTCGAGCCTGACGTTCCTGCGCAAAACACCGTGGGCGCGGGAAAAGGTCGAGCAGTTGTACGTGAAGCTGCAGCGCCAGGCCTGACATGTCGCGTCGCCCTTGGCTGACCGGTATGGCTGTGCTGGGCTGGTTCGGCCTGGCCGTGCAGGTGAACCTGGTGCTGCTGGCGCGTTGGCAGGAACAGGCCAGCCTGATTGGCGGCCTGATCAATGTGTTCGGCTACTTCACCGTGCTGACCAATACCCTGGTGGCGACGGTGCTCAGCTATGCCGCGTTCGGTCGGGAAGGTCGTGGCAAACGCTTTTTCCTGTCGCCTTCAGTCAGCACTGCTGTGGCCGCCAGTATCGTACTGGTGGCGCTGGCCTACAGCGTGCTGCTGCGTCATTTGTGGCAACCACAGGGTTGGCAATGGCTGGCGGACGAGTTGCTGCACGACGTGATGCCGGTGCTGTATGCCTTGTACTGGTGGTGCGAGGTGCCCAAGGGCAGTTTGCGGCTATGGCATTTGCTGGTGTGGGCGGTGTACCCGGCGGTCTACTTTGGTTATGCGCTGTGGCGGGGGAGCGAGATTGGCGTGTATGCCTACCCGTTCATCGATGTGGCGAGCCTGGGGTATGGGCAGGTGATGCTCAATGCCCTCGGGGTGCTGGCGGGTTTCTGGGGGATAGGGCTGGTGTTGCTTGGGCTGGATCGGTGGCGGGGGCTGCACAGACTGGCTTGACCTGTACCGGCCTCTTCGCGGGCAAGCCCGCTCCCGCAGAGAAATCACAAGCCCAGGGGCTGTGGTATTCGCTGTGGAAGCGGGAGACAGGCGGCCGGGGTGTCAGCAGCGGGGCACAAGATTTCTGCAATCCCCAAATTGCCTGGGCCGCGATGGCGTCTTAGTGCTTCTTCCCTTGCATGCTCGAAACCCATTGCTCGCTGCGACTATGCCCACTGGTCCTCAACACGCCCAGGTCCAGCGCATTTTCGCCATCCGCCGCCATTTTGCTTTTGGCTATCTCGGCGATTGCCGTGCCCAGATCCACCGGTGAGTTGGACGCATCCAGCGACAGGTCACGGCGATAGTCATTACCGCTCAGCGTTTCCTGGGTGACCGAGTTGGCGTCGAGCCTTACGTCGCCCTTGGCCGACTGCAAGCGTGCCCCCACCAGATGAGCGTTGCCACCGACCTGCAGGTCTATGCCGTCGCTGCTTTTAAGCGTGGTCTGACGCGCCACGTTGTCGCGCTGTGCATGCGACACGTCGAGGCTGACGGTTGGCGAGAACCCTGGGTCTGCCTTGCTCAGGGCCGAACCGGCCGTTTTCTCGACCTTGCCTCCCAGCGGGCCAGCCACCGATTTGGCCGCGTTGACATAGCCCTGCGGGTTTTTCTCCTGGCTCAGCCTGACATCGCCCTTCACGCTCAGGGTGTCGACGCTGTCCTTGAGGCTGGCGATGCGCAGGTCACCGTCGATTGTGCCGCCAATATGCCCTGCATCCAGGGTGGCACTCTCGATGCGGGTATCGCCACGGCTTTGCAGGTCGATGCGCTCGGCGCGCAGGTCACTGGTATTCCAGGTGAGGTTGTCGCGCTTGTCGAGTTCAACTTTGAGCCGGCCATGCAAGCCGCGGGTGTCCAACGCGCCCTTGGCCATGTTGAAACCGGCGCCGGCCGAGATGTCGAGGTTGTCGCGTCGCTCCTGGCTGGAAGAGGCTTCAACCAGCATGCCGCCATTCGAGGCGTCGAGGGTTATCTGTTCGGCTGAGGCCTGCAGGCCTTGCAGGTGCAGGGCGATGTCCTCGCGGGCGCTGCTGTTCAGGGTCAGTGTGCCGTTGCTGGCAAACTGGGCATCGACCGCCTGCCGTGCATGTTCGTCTTGCTTGCCGTGGCTGAAGTGGCCGCCGATGGCTCCCCCCTTGGTCTGGCCAGCCTTGGCCGCCAGCTCCATGCCGCCACCCAGGTTGCTGCCTGCGGCTTGCTGGGTATTGCTGGCCGCCTTGACCTGCAACTGGCCGCCACTTTGCACTTGTATGTTGCCGGCCTTGGCCTCGCGGCTACCAATGCGGGTGCCTTCGAGCAACAGGTCGCCGGCGCTGGTCAGTTGAACTTCGCCCTTGGCGTCGATTTGTGCCACTTGTGCCTTGCCCTGCGTGCTCAGCTTTTGGCCATGGTCCAGATACCCCCGGCCATCGACACCGGTGCTGCCCGGGCGGTTGCCGACTTTGGCCCAGGCATTGCCATCGAGCTGGCGTGACTGTTGTTCGGCCTGGTCGGTCGCCTGGGGTAAGGCCAGCGACCCGGCACTGTGCATGACCACGCTGCCTTCACCGCCATCGATGCGGGCCCCTTCGTAGCGGCCATCGCTGCCCAGCTGTACCTGGATTCCCTGTTGACCGTAAAGGCTGCCGGGTACGGCGGTACTGGCAATATCCTTTTTATCCAGCGAACCCCCTTTGCCGGCGGCGCGTACATTCAAGTCCTCGCCGGTGCTGGTGTCCAGGCGCGCGTCGCCACCATAGGCCAGGCGTTGAACGGTGGTTTCCTGGGTATTTCCGGCGGCGCTCACCTGGTGCTGCTGCGCCTCGATCTTCAGCGAGCCGGCATTGGCCCGCCAGGCTGTGCCCTGGTCGGCCAGTGTGTCAGCCTTGACCTCGACCTTTGCTGCGGAGAACTCGCTTACCTGAGCGATTCCACGGCGCTGGTTTTCCAAGCGCTTGAGGTGTTCGACCGTCATGTCGGCCCCCACGCTGGGCGGCGCCATGGCGTCTTCGGGCGAAGCTTGCTGGAAGCGCGGGGCTTCCTCACCCAGCACCAGGCGTTCGATAGGGCGGGTCAGGTCGCGGTATTCGATGCTGGCGCCCAGGCTACCCGACCAGTCGTCACGGGTTTGTTCAAGTTCATGGGTATCCTGAGCTGCACGGTTGTCGATGCGTTCGGCGGTCACCTGCAGGGTGTTGCCGGCCTCGACGTGCGCGGCCTCGGTGAGCAGTGCATCACTGCGCAATTTCAGATCGCCGCTGGCCTGCAACTCGCTGCGCTGCACCTTGCTTTCGCGTTCGGCTTGCACCCCGCGGTTGTGATGGCCTTCGAACAAACTGCCCAGGCGGTCGATGCCACCGGTTACCGTCAGCCCGCCACCACTTTCGGTGGTGCTGGTGGCTGTGTCACGGTCATTGCGGGTCGCCACTAGTGTCACTTCCCGCGCCTGCACATCGAGGTCGCCGGCAGTGGCCTGGGCCTTGCTGCCGTTGACCTGCAGGTGCGCGCCGCTGCTCATGCCCACCGAGGCGCCCTTGAGCTCACTGGCAACCTGGGTGGTCGCGCGCTGCTTACCGGTGGTGGTAACGACCTCATAGGCCACGCCAGCCGCGTACTGGCGGGACTCGGGCTTGCCATCCTCGGCATCCTGGGTCTGTCTGGCGCTGGCCGTGAAA
Organism: Pseudomonas sp. 3HC3; assembly: GCF_044904505.1. Classification (NCBI taxonomy): domain Bacteria; kingdom Pseudomonadati; phylum Pseudomonadota; class Gammaproteobacteria; order Pseudomonadales; family Pseudomonadaceae; genus Pseudomonas; species Pseudomonas sp. 3HC3. The sequence goes on along the minus strand of NZ_JADDRH010000003.1, from coordinate 200,837 downwards.
CCGCGTTGTTGTTCGCGGGTTTCGCGTTCATCGACCGATTGCGCACTGCCAATCAGCAGGTCGCCTTTGGCTTCGACTTGCAGATGCTTGCCTGCTTCGACCTTGGCGCCCTGGATGCGCATCTCTTCGGCGCTGGCCAGGCGCAGGTTGCTGGTCGAGCTGACGTCGCTGACCAGTACCTGCTGTTTGCGGTCCGTGCTTTCGTGCTTGCTGCCGATCAGGCCGAACAGCTTACTATCGCTGGTGCGCTGGGTGGAGGTCGTGCTGCCATGGTCTGCCTCGATGGCCAGCGAACCGTTATCGCTGTAGAGCACCGCGTCCTGTTTGCCGAACACGGTGCTGCCTTTGATGGCAACCTGGTCGGCTCTCACGGTGAGCTCGCCATCGCTGGTTACCGTGCTGCCCGCGACGACCTGGCCCTCGGTGTCGTTACCTTTTCGATCGCCAAAGAATGTACCGGATACCAGGTCGCCTCGGTAGTCGCGTTGGGTACCGTGTTCCTGCAAGGTGGTGGTGCCGATGTCTGCCTGTTTTGCCTGGATAGCCAGATCGCCGCGGCTGTGCAGGCTGCTGCCCTGCACGTTGAGGTTGTCGCTTGCCTTTATCGACATGTGCCCGGCGCTCAGGGTACTGCCCTTTGCGGTTTCCTTGAGCTGGTTGCTATCGCTGTCACCGCGCCATAAGTCCTTGCGATGACGCACCTGCTGTTCGATGCGCTTGCTGTCGATGCCGGCGATGATGTCCAGGCCGGCACCGCTGTCGACCGTCAGCTCGTTACCGGCGTCCAGCTTCGCTGCGGTCATGCGCATATCGTCGCCGGACTGCAACAGCACGCTGTCAGTACCCAGCAATTGACTGCCCTGTTGCTGTTGGTGGGTGGTGGTGGTTTTGCTGTTGTAGGTTTCGCGGGTGACGAACCAGAACTTCTTGTTCCAGCTGTCACTGTCGTGCTTGATGTGCTCGATTGTCTTGGCGTCCAGTGTGAGCTTCTTGCCGGCCCTTGCTTCGATTCGCGGGGCCTGGCCGTCGACCGTTTCAAGCACCAGGTCATCGGCAGCGGTGAGTTTCAGTACGCCGCGCTCGCTGCGCAGCTCGGTCGGTCGGTCGGCTCTGCCACTGACATGCAGGTCCCCGGCCGAGCTGATGTCGACCCCCTCGGCGCCCAGAATCTGCGAGGCCCCCACACGCACACCCGCCCCTTCGGCAGTACTTACCACACGGATACGCCCGGCACGCATGGCGCCGAACAGGCTGGCATCAATGCTCGAAGAGGGGCTGGGCAGGTGTTCGACCACCTCGCCGTTTCGGCTGTCGATACGGTTGCGACCGACGGTGATGTCGAGCGTTTCGCTGGCCATGAGCAGGCCTTTGCTGTCTACGCGCGGTGCGATCAGTTCGAGCGCGCCACCGGCATTGTCCTGACCACGCTCCAGTACCTGCAGGGTGCCACTGGCAGTGAGCGTATCGAGGTACCTGAGCTGCTGCTCCTCGAATTGCGGTGTGCCCACCACGAAGCCCGCGCGGGTGGTATTGATGAAACTGCCGCCATTGAGGGTGATGCCATTGGGGTTGGCCAGTATGTAGTCGGCCGGGCGCCCGAAGATTTCCTGTGGCCCCTCGATCAGCGAGGCGTTGCGGCTGACCACTTCGTTAAGAATGGTCGAGGCGGCCTGGCCCTGAAACTGCGGGTTGGCCGCCAGGGCACCGGCCAGTTGCGATTGCCCGGCTGCGGTGGCGTTGTTCAGCACCAGGCCTGGGGTGCCAACGTTGTAGTCGATGAACTGGTTATGTGACAGCCCCCTGGCGTTGGGCGGCACGATGTCGATGACCGGCACCCCGTGGCCGTTGTGGATGACCGGGGTACCCCCGGGGCCGCTGGCTGCTTCCAGCCCGGTCTGAGCCAGTGCGGCGCCGGGCCCGAACACAGCGAAGAAGATTGCCCAGCGCAAGGTATCCGGGCGAACAGGCGGTAACTGCGAGAGTGTTTGCATTTTCTCGTTCTCTTTGTTGTGGGTGAATCAGATGTTCAGGGTCCAGTCCAGCACCCAGAAGCCGGGCTCCAGCCGCGGGCGGGGCAGGTCGCTGGTGTACAAGGCGCGTTGGTAGTCCAGGCGCAAGCGGCTGCCGGGCAGGCTCAGTTCCAACCCTGCGGCGGCCCCGGCCAGGCGCTGTGACGGTTTGCCTTCGGCGGTACGAACCCAGCCCTGGTCCAGGCCGATGTAGGGGCGTATCTCGAAGGGGTGGGCCCAGGTCAGTGGCAGCGCTTGGCTGAACGTATTGCGCCAGACGGCGCTGCTGGCACCGGAGTAAGTGTGCAGACGAAAGCCACGGACAGCCGAATCGTCGCTGACCAGCAGTTGTTCGACGGCAGGTAACGGGTCGCTGCTGTACTGCATGGCCAGCTCGCTCTGCCAGCGCCAAGGGCTGGGTGCCGGACCTTGACGCAGGTGCAGCAGGTTGGCGCGGTACTTGCGAAAGTCCGGGCGCAGGCGTTGAGCACCTAGTGGCGAACGGTCGGCACCCAATGCGTCAATGCCTTGGGCAACGCCGAAGTAGCCGTTCCACAAGCCACTCTCGAGCCACAGCAGGTTGATGCCGGCCTCTACCGTGGTCAGCGTCGGGCTCTGCTGGACGATAACCGCGCCTGCGCTGCGGTTGACCAGTTGCTTGCGGTCCATCCGGGCGCTGGCGCTGAGCATGCCTTGCTGGTTGCGCCACAATACCCGCTCGATACTCAGGCCCTGATAGCTGCTGCTGCCGTCGGCAGCCTTGTCGCTGTAGGGGAGGGGGGCTTGATAACTTAGCTGGCTGGCGCTGAGGGCAAAGGTCCAGGCGCCATAGGGGATGCTGTAGTACAGCGATATGCCTTGGCTTTGGCCGGGCGTATCGAGCACCGTGCGGGTCAACGACAGGCGCAGCTCATCATTGAGGCCAAGCGGGCTGTCCAGGCCAATGCCGAGGTTGATGCGGTGGCGGCCGGTCAGCTCGCTGCCACGGTTGTCGAAGCGGCTGTCCAGGTGCCAGCGTGAACCAACCTTGCCTGGCTGCACGACCACGCGGGTGCCGCCCTGCAGTTCGCCGGGCAGCAAGGTGGCGCCCAGTTCATAGGCGCGTAGGCGGTTGAGCTGGTCCAGGCCTTGCTCAAGGTCGGGCAGGTACAGTGGCTGCCCAAGCAGGCCTGGGAAGGCATTGGAGAGAGACAGGGGCAGGTCGGAGCCTGCCAGTTCGATGGTTTCGACAAAGCCTTCGACAATGACGATGTCCAACGGCATGCCCTCTGCTGGGGGCTGCCGCAGGTAGGGGCGGCTGGTTGGGTAGCCGGCTTGAACATAACGTTGAGTGATGGCTTTGAGGAGCCGGTTGATGTCGGCGATGCCCATGCAGGCAGGCGTGAAAGCACGAAGGGTCGGCGCCAGTGCCGAGTTCGAAAGCCGGTGCATGCCCGCCACGCGCACGCCGTCGACTGCCCAGCAGCGATCGCCGTGCGGGCGGCGGGAAGTGGTGTTGGTCGGTTCAGTCGGGGCGGGTATACGCTGCCAGCGTTCCAGCCGCTGCTGTTGCTCCAGCTGCCGCAGCCCCTGTTGTTGATCGCGCAGCTGCTGGCTGGCAGGGTCGTCGGCCAGCACCAGGGGAATGGACAGCAAGCCTGACAGGCAACTGGCAAACAGCCAATGGGCGATGCGGTGAATCAGGCATGGCATTGAAGCACCCCGCAAATGATGTACGGTTTTCGTACTCGTCTGCGTGGATGCTAAAAATTAAGTTACTCGCCTGGATGCAGTACCCTGCCTAAGCACCTGTCAGGCAAGTTCGCGCTAAATGGTGGGAAGGTTCCTACAACCTTTACCGAAAGGCTCTATATCAAGGACGGATCTCGATCAGCGTTCCATCCCGTACCAAATTCCACACTTCCTGCATGTCGCGATTGCGCATGGCAATGCAACCATCCGTCCAGTCCAGGGTATGGAAGTACCATTCCGGGTACTCATCGTTGATCGGCGTGCCGTGAATCATGATCATGCTGCCGGCATTCACCCCTGCCCGGGTCGCGCGGGCGGCATCGCTGATGTTCGGATAGTTGATGTGCATGGCCAGGTTGAAGCGGTCGCTCTGCTTGCGCCAGTCCAGCCAGTACAAGCCCTCAGGGGTTTTTTTGTCGCCTTCGCGTTCCTTGGCACCCTTGGGTTGCTTGCCCAGCGAGATGCGGTAGGTTTTCAGCGGCTCGCCACGGCTGATCAGCTGCAGCCGGCGCTCGGACTTGATCACCAGCACCTTGTCGATCAACGGTTGCATGGCTTGCTGCGAAGGCGATGGGGATTGCACTGCCGGCACGGGCTTGCGGATGATGGTTTCGGTGAAGGCCGCCTGGGACACCGAGGTAACGCAAAGGCAGAAGAAGGCAAGCAACCAGCGCATGTAACAGTATCCCTGAAGGCTTTTAGGTGTGTGGCGAGACGTTCATCGGCGGCAGGTATTCATGGCCTATGGGGTAGTGCTGGCCGATGCGGTCGCGATAGTAGCATTCTAGTGTGCGAGTGACGGTGCGGAAAGCCAGCTCGTCCCACGGTATCTCATGTTCTTCGAACAGGCGCACCTCCAGGCTTTCGACCCCGACGGCAAAGTCCAGGTCTGCCAACTCTGCGCGGAAGAACACATGCACCTGGCTGATGTGCGGTAGATCGAACAGCTGGTACAGGGATGTCGGCCCGACCCGGGCGCAGGCTTCCTCGACGGTTTCGCGACGCGCGGCCTGGTCGAGGGTTTCGCCGTTCTCCATGAAACCGGCGGGCAGTGTCCAGAAGCCCCGGCGCGGTTCGATGGCGCGGCGGCACAGCAACACCTGGCTGCCCCAGGTCGGCAGCACACCGGCCACGATGTTGGGGTTCTGGTAGTGGATGGTCTGGCAAGAGCCGCAGACGTACCGCAGGCGGCTGTCGCCCTCGGGGATCTGCTGAGTGACCGGTTGGCCGCACGCGCTGCAGAATTTCATGTGTGGTTCCTTATGTTCAAGGCTATCTTGGCGCGGCCACCGTGCCGCCGCAAGCGCTGGGGCTTGGGTGCTTCACGGCTTTGGTGCATCATGCAACACAGGACCTGGATACGAGCGTGCGCAATGCTGGACGAGCTACTTCGCCGAATGAGCAACCACCAACCCGCGTCACTGGAAACCGACAGACGGTTCCCCGAAGCGGCGGTCCTCTTGCCCATTACCCGCAGCGAAGCGCCCGAGCTGGTCTTGACCCTGCGCGCCAAGGGCCTGTCTACCCACGGTGGTGAAGTCGCCTTTCCCGGTGGCCGCCGCGACCCGGAAGACCCGGACCTGGTATTTACTGCCCTGCGCGAGGCTGAAGAAGAAATTGGCCTGCCTCCTGGCCTGGTGGAGGTGATTGGCCCGCTCAGCCCGCTAATTTCGCTACATGGCCTGAAAGTGACGCCATTCGTCGGGCTTATTCCCGACTTCGTCGAATATCGCGCCAATGATGCCGAGATTGCGGCAGTGTTCACCGTGCCGCTGGAGTTCTTCCGCCAAGACCCGCGCGACCATACCCACCGTATCGATTACCAGGGCCGTAGCTGGTTCGTGCCAAGCTATCGTTATGGCGAATACAAGATCTGGGGGTTGTCGGCGATCATGATCGTCGAGCTGGTCAACCTCCTGTTCGATGCCGGTATCAGCCTGCATCAGCCGCCGGAGCGTTACATCGAAAATTGAGCGGGGCCTACCCCGCCGTCTGCGTCGCAGCCTGAGGAGCAAGCATGAAATATCGCCTGGGCGACCTGCGGGTCGAGAGCCACCCCACCAGTTGGGCCGCACCCAACGCCACGCTCATTGGCAGCGTGCGCCTGCAAGCCAATGCCAGTGTGTGGTTTGGCGCGGTGTTGCGCGGGGATAACGAGCTGATCGATATCGGCGAAGGCAGCAACGTGCAGGATGGCACGGTGATGCACACTGACATGGGCTCGCCACTGACGTTGGGCAAGGGCGTGACCGTTGGCCACAACGCCATGTTGCATGGCTGCACGGTGGGCGACTTCAGCCTGGTCGGTATCAACGCCGTAATCCTCAATGGTGCGCGCATCGGCAAACACTGCATCATCGGCGCCAACGCACTGATTGCCGAGGGCAAGGAAATCCCGGATGGTTCGCTGGTGATGGGCTCGCCGGGCAAGGTGGTACGCGAACTGACCGAGCAGCAGAAGCGCATGCTTGAAGCCAGTGCCGCACATTACGTGCACAATGCCCAGCGCTATGCGCGGGATCTGGTGGTTGATGATGAGTGAAGTGGTCGAGCGGCCGGTGGCTTCGCCGTGTGTGAGCATTTGTGCGCTGGACGAGCAGGATATCTGCACCGGCTGCCAGCGTACCGTGGCGGAGATTGGCCGCTGGGGGCAGATGGACAATGCTGAGCGCCGGGCGGTGCTCAAGCGTTGTCATGAACGGGCAGTAGAAGCCGGCCTCATCTTGCAGGCCTGACGCGAACCTGTGGCGGCGGGCGTGCCGGCGAACACCGGCGAAGCCGGTGCCATGCACCGCAGTGGCAGCTTCGCGGGCATGCCCGCTCCCACAGGTACAGCGTCAGCCTTTGGGGCCTCACAACATCTGTGGGAGCGGGTTTACCCGCGAACGGCCCAGCGGTAATCTGTGCGGCTTGCCCACAGACTGCCCGCCATGTTCTATCTGATTGCCTACATCAGCAGCGTAGTGCTGATCAACTACGCCTTCTCAAGTGCCCCGCACCTGGACATCATCTGGTCCGCCTGGGGCGGCCTGGTGTTTATCCTGCGCGACATGGTACAGACCCGTTTCGGTCATGGCGCCCTGTTCGCCATGCTGGTGGCACTGGTGCTGTCCTACGTCACTTCGGAGCCGGCGATCGCGCTGGCCAGCGCCAGCGCATTTTTCATTTCCGAACTGATTGACTGGCTGGTGTTCAGCATCACCCGTCGGCCGTTGCGCGACCGCCTGTGGCTCAGCTCGGCGCTGAGCATCCCGGTGGATACCTTCATTTTCTTCGGCATGATCGGCGCTCTGACCCCGGCAGTGATCGGCACCGCGATGGCCTCGAAGTTCGCCGGTGTAACGGCGGTGTGGCTGGCCATGGCATTTCGTGCCCGGCGGGCCGCCGTCGCCGGTTGATGGTGTAGAATAGTGGTCCTTTTTCAGCGGGTGGCGCCTAGCCTGGTGCGGCCCCGGATGCCTTCGAGGACCTGAAATGACCCGTATCGGAACCCCATTGTCGCCTACCGCGACCCGTGTACTGCTCTGCGGCTGTGGCGAGCTGGGCAAGGAAGTGGTAATCGAACTGCAGCGCCTGGGCGTCGAAGTAATCGCCGTCGACCGGTACGCCAATGCTCCGGCAATGCAGGTGGCGCACCGCAGCCATGTGATCAATATGCTCGATGGCGTTGCCCTGCGCGCGGTGATCGAAGCCGAGAAGCCGCATTACATCGTTCCGGAAATCGAAGCCATCGCCACCGCCACCCTGGTCGAGCTGGAAAACGAAGGTTTCACCGTGGTGCCGACCGCCCGCGCCACCCAGTTGACCATGAACCGCGAAGGCATCCGCCGCCTGGCTGCCGAAGAGCTGGACCTGCCAACCTCGCCGTACCACTTCGCCGACACCTATGAAGACTACGCCAAGGCCGTAGCCGACCTGGGTTACCCGTGCGTGGTCAAACCGGTGATGAGCTCGTCGGGCAAGGGCCAGAGCCTGCTGCGCAGCGATGCTGACCTGCAGACGTCGTGGGACTATGCCCAGGAAGGCGGTCGCGCTGGCAAGGGCCGGGTGATCGTCGAGGGTTTCATCGACTTCGAATATGAAATCACCCTGCTGACCGTACGTCACGTGGGCGGCACCACCTTCCTCGAGCCCGTCGGCCACCGTCAGGAGAAGGGCGATTACCAGGAGTCCTGGCAGCCACAGGCCATGAGCCCGAAGGCGTTGGCCGAATCGCAGCGCGTGGCCAAGGCGGTCACCGATGCCCTCGGCGGTCGCGGCCTGTTTGGTGTAGAACTGTTCGTGAAGGGCGACCAGGTGTGGTTCAGCGAAGTGTCGCCGCGCCCGCATGACACCGGTCTGGTCACCCTGATTTCCCAGGACCTGTCGCAATTTGCCCTGCATGCCCGCGCCATTCTCGGCCTGCCGATTCCGGTGGTGCGTCAGTTCGGCCCGTCGGCCTCGGCAGTGATCTTGCCCGAAGGCCAGTCCCAACAGACCAGCTTCGCCAACCTGGGCGCAGCGCTGAGCGAGCCGGATACCGCCATTCGCCTGTTCGGCAAGCCGGAAATCAACGGTACCCGCCGCATGGGTGTGTGCCTGGCGCGTGACGAGTCGGTTGAACTGGCGCGGGCCAAGGCGACCCGTGCTTCGCAGGCGGTCAAGGTCGAGTTCTGATCCGAGAGTACTGGGGCCGCAAAGCGGCCCCAGTCGCTTACAGCGCGGTATTGCGCGTCTCTTTCAGGCACAGCACGGCAATCAGGCTGATCACCGCCGCCACCGACACATAACCCCCCACCCAGCTCAACCCGCCCATGCTCACCAGCTTCTGGGCAAAGAACGGAGCCGCCGAGGCGCCGACGATACCGCCCAGGTTATACGCCGCCGAGGCACCGGTATAACGTACGTGAGTCGGGAATAGCTCTGGCAGCAGTGCCCCCATCGGCGCAAAGGTCACGCCCATCAGGAACAGCTCAATGGCCAGGAACAGCGCCACGCCCGTGGTCGATCCCGAGGTCAGCAGTGGCTCCATGGTAAAGCCCGAAGCTATCGCCAGCAGGCCGCCGACGATCAGTACCGGCTTACGCCCGTAACGGTCACTGAGCCAGGCTGACAACGGTGTGGCCAGGGCCATGAACACGACCGCGAAGCACAGCAGGCCAAGGAACGTTTCGCGGCTGTAGCCCAGTGTGGTTACGCCGTAGCTCAGCGAGAACACCGTGGAAATGTAGAACAGCGCATAGCACACCACCATGGCCGCAGCGCCCAGCAGGGTTGGCAGCCAGTATTTGGAGAACAGGTCGACCACCGGCATTTTCACTCGCTCATGGCGGGCAACGGCCTTCGCAAACACCGGGCTCTCTTCGAGCTTCAGGCGCACATACAGGCCAACCAGTACCAGGGCGGCGCTGAGCAGGAACGGAATACGCCAGCCCCACTCGCGGAACTGCTCGTCGCTGAGCACCAGCGCCAGGGTCAGGAACAGGCCGTTGGCAGCCAGGAAGCCGATTGAAGGGCCCAACTGCGGGAACATGCCGAACCAGGCACGCTTGCCTTCCGGGGCGTTCTCGGTGGCCAGCAGGGCCGCGCCACCCCATTCGCCACCCAGGCCCAGGCCTTGGCCAAAACGCAGCAGGCAGAGAATGATCGGCGCCCACACGCCAATGCTGTCATAGCCCGGCAGCACGCCAATGGCGGTGGTGGATACGCCCATCAGCAGCAGCGAGGCGACCAGCGTCGACTTGCGGCCGATGCGGTCGCCAAAATGGCCGAACAACGCCGAGCCCAGCGGGCGGGCGAGGAAGGCGATACCGAAGGTGAGGAAGGCGGCCAGCATTTGCGCGGTGCCCGACCCGGACGGGAAGAACACCGGGCCGATTACCAAGGCGGCGGCGGTGGCGTAGACGTAGAAATCATAGAACTCGATGGCCGTGCCGATGAAGCTGGCGGTGGCTACCCGCGCAGGCGAGTTGACTGGCGCGGCGGGCGCTTGGGCGTAAGTGCTGCTTGTCATTGAATAGGTCCCTGACAGTCTGGTCCGGCTCCATGGGCTTGGCCCGCGGTGGCATGCCATGTAAATGGCACGGTTACGCGGACGCCGGAGCGTATTGTTGTGTGCGCCCGACTGACGATAGCCCAAGGGGGGTAGGGGCGGGGCGGGTACTGTTCGGGGGTGTTGACGCAGGACCGCGAGGCATATCAGTGGAGCGGACTGGCCGTGGAGCGCCGGGTGCGGGTAGCAGGCGTGACGGCGGGGCTGGGTAAGCGTGACCCGAGTATAGCTATCGGGTCACGGTCCACACCAGTACCTTGCTGGCGCAATTGTCCTCTGTTTCAAGGATTTCCAGGCGATAACGGCCTATTTTCAGGCAAACAGCGCTTTCCGGGATGCTTTCCAGCGCTTCGGTAACCAGCCCGTTGAGGGTTTTCGGCCCGCCGTCACAGGGCAGGTGCCAGCCCAGGGTGCGGTTGATTTCGCGTAACGAAGCGGTGCCATCGATTACGAAGGTGCCATCGGGCTGCGGGTGCACATGCGGGTTGTCCAGGCTTTGTTCGTCCTCGAACTCACCGACGATCTCTTCGAGAATGTCTTCCAGAGTGACGATACCCAGTACTTCGCCGTACTCGTCCACTACCACGCCCAAGCGGCGTTGCTGCTTGTGGAAGTTCAACAACTGCATTTGCAGGGGCGTGCTTTCCGGTACGAAATAGGGTTCGTAGCAGGCGCCGTGCAGCGCTTCGAGGGTCAGCTCGGCCTTGGGCAGCAGGTGGCTGATCAGCTTGGTGTTGAGAATCGCTTCGACCTGGTTGATGTCGTTGTGGTAGACCGGCAGGCGGGTGTGGCGGCTGACGATCAGTTGCTCGATGATGCGTTCGATCGGCTCGTCGAGGTTGATACCATCCACTTCGTTGCGCGGCACCAGGATGTCGTTGACGGTGATCTTGTCCAGCGACTGCAGGCCGTCGAGCATGCCATGGCGAGGCGCTTCGTGCTGTTCATCCTCATCGAAGTCGTCGGCATCCTGCGCGTGCAGGGCCACCGCTGTGGGCTGTGCACGGAACGGGCGCAGAATCAGCTTGGCGGCGCCGTCCAGCAGGCAGGCCAGTGGCTGCAGCAGGGCGAGGGGCACTTTCAGCAGGCTGGCACCAAGGCTCACGAACGCCTGCGGGTTACGCCGGGCCAGGCGTCGCGGCAGGTATTCGGCAAACACCAGCAAGGCGAGGGTGGCGGCCATGCCTGCCAGCCAGAAGCCGTGCTCGCCACTCTGGCGCTGGCCGACCAGGCAGGCCAGCCCCAGTACCAGCAGCTTGCCCAGGCTGGCGCACAGCACCAAGGCCTGGGCTGGCAGCACGGGCTGGTTGTCTTCGCCGGCGCGCAGTGCGCCATTGAGCTGCAGGCGGGCAGCATCCACAGCGGTGAACAGCGCTGACCACAAAAGGGCCAGTGCCAGAGTGCCGAATAGCGGTGCGTACGGCAGGGTGTTCATGGGCGGCCGTCAGATATGCAAGATGAATTCGCGAACCAGCTTGCTGCCAAAATAGGCCAGCATCAGCAGGCAGAAACCGGCCAGCGTCCAGCGGATGGCCATGTGGCCCCGCCAACCCAGGCGGGTGCGGCCCCACAGCAGCACGCTGAACACCACCCAGGCGACACAGGCCAGCAAGGTCTTGTGCACCAGGTGCTGGGCGAACAGGTTGTCGAGGAACAGCCAGCCGGAGATCAGCGACAGCGACAGCAGACACCAGCCGGCCCAGAGGAAGCCGAACAGCAGGCTTTCCATGGTTTGCAGCGGCGGGAAGTTGCGGATCAGCCCGGACGGGTGCTTGTTCTTCAACTGGTGGTCCTGCAGCAGCAGCAGTAGCGACTGGAACACCGCGATGGTGAACAGCCCGTAGGCCAGGATCGACAGCAGGATATGTGCAAGGATGCCCGGTTCTTCGTTGATCAGCGGTACCGTACCGGGTGGTGCGAACTGGGCCATCAGCGCGGTCACCGCACCCAGTGGGAACAGTAGCACCAGCAGGTTTTCCACGGGTATGCGCAGGCAGGCCAGCAGGGTCAGGGAGATGACGGCCACGGCGATCAGGCTGGCGGCGCTGAAGAAGTCCAGGCTCAGGCCCAGCGGGGTGATCAGCTGGAAGAACAGCGCACCGGCCTGGGCCAGGACCGCGATGACACCCAGCAGGCCAAGCAGGCGCTTGTCGGCCTTGCGGCCCTGAGACAGGTATGAGCCCTGGTAGATGGCCGCCGCTATATATAAGCCGGCAGCGATCAGGTTGGGGATGAGGCTTGGAGAGGAGACCATAAGTCCTGGGTGGCGAGCCTTAAAGAGACGGAGTTTGGCATAGATTCTGCCGCTCTAGGAAGACTGAAGGGTTGTGTCAGGGCATTCGCGGGCACGCCCGCTCCCACAGGTATGGCGCAGGCCTGCAAGCAGTGAGGATCCTGTGGGAGCGGGCACGCCCGCGAAGAGGCCAGCACAGCCACCGAATATCTACCAAGGTGTGCGTCGCCGCTGCACTTCGCTATAATCGCCGCCTTGCTGTGCCCGGCGGGTGTGTATTTCCCCCCTGGCACCTGACAAACCTCGGCTTTACTGGGCCTGAAAGGATCACCATGTTCGAAAACCTGACCGACCGCCTGTCACAGACGCTGCGCCATGTCACCGGCAAGGCCAAGCTGACCGAAGACAACATCAAGGACACGCTGCGCGAAGTGCGCATGGCCCTGCTCGAGGCCGACGTTGCCCTGCCGGTAGTCAAGGATTTCGTCAACAGCGTCAAGGATCGTGCAGTCGGTACCGAGGTGTCGCGCAGTCTGACCCCGGGCCAGGCCTTCGTGAAGATCGTCCAGGCCGAGCTGGAAAGCCTGATGGGCGCGGCCAACGAAGACCTCGCACTGAACGCCGCCCCACCTGCTGTCGTGCTGATGGCGGGCCTGCAGGGCGCCGGTAAGACCACCACCGCCGGCAAGCTGGCGCGCTTCCTTAAAGAGCGCAAGAAAAAGAGTGTGATGGTGGTGTCTGCCGACGTCTATCGCCCGGCGGCGATCAAACAGTTGGAAACACTGGCCAACGATATTGGCGTCACCTTCTTCCCGTCCGATATCAGCCAGAAACCGGTGGCTATCGCCGAAGCCGCCATCCGTGAAGCCAAGCTGAAGTTCATCGACGTGGTCATCGTCGACACCGCCGGCCGTCTGCACATCGACGCCGACATGATGGACGAGATCAAGGCGCTGCACGCTGCCGTCAAACCGATCGAGACGCTGTTCGTGGTCGACGCCATGACCGGCCAGGACGCTGCCAACACCGCCAAGGCGTTTGGCGAGGCGCTGCCGCTGACCGGTGTGGTACTGACCAAGGTCGACGGTGATGCCCGTGGCGGTGCCGCGCTGTCGGTACGTGCAATCACCGGCAAGCCGATCAAGTTCATCGGTATGGGTGAGAAGACCGAGGCCCTCGAGCCGTTCCACCCCGACCGCGTCGCTTCGCGCATCCTCGGCATGGGCGACGTGCTCAGTCTGATCGAGCAGGCCGAGCAGACCATCGACAAGGCCAAGGCCGACAAGCTGGCCAAGAAGCTGAAGAAGGGCAAGGGCTTCGATCTCGAAGACTTCCGCGACCAGCTGCAGCAAATGAAGAACATGGGCGGCCTCGGCGGCCTGATGGACAAGCTGCCAAGCATCGGTGGGGTCAACCTGTCGCAAATGGGCAACGCCCAGGGCGCGGCCGAAAAGCAGTTCAAGCAGATGGAAGCGATCATCAACTCCATGACCCCGGCCGAGCGCCGCGACCCTGACCTGATCAGCGGTTCGCGCAAGCGCCGTATTGCGTTGGGTTCCGGTACCCAGGTGCAGGATATCGGCCGGCTGATCAAGCAGCACAAGCAGATGCAGAAGATGATGAAGAAGTTTTCTGCCAAAGGCGGCATGGCCAAGATGATGCGCGGCCTCGGTGGGATGCTGCCAGGTGGCGGCATGCCAAAGCTGTAACCCCTGATTCGGGTGCCTGCCTTTTATCGGGCAAGCGCCCAGAACCCCCGCTGTAGCGGGGCAACGGCCGCGTATTTCGCGGCGCAACCGGCAAATCTGGACGGCAGGGCGAGGCCTTGCCGAAAAAGTCATTTGCAAATGTCCGTGTATTCCCCGAGAATATGCGGCCTTTTGGGCACCCGTGTGCCTATTTGGCATTCAGATTTGCAGTACCAGCTGCTGTATCAACTGCAGCACCGACTATAGGAACGATGTTCACATGGTAACCATTCGTCTGGCCCGTGGCGGCTCGAAAAAGCGCCCATTCTACCACCTGACCGTGACCAACTCGCGTAACGCCCGTGACGGCCGTTTCGTTGAGCGCGTAGGTTTCTTCAACCCGATCGCTGCTGGCGCCGAAGTCAAGCTGTCGGTCAACCAAGAGCGCGTCACCTACTGGCTGAGCCAGGGTGCACAGCCGTCTGAGCGTGTTGCTCAGCTGCTGAAGGAAGCTGCCAAGGCCGCTGCCTGAATAGTATGAACGCGACGCCAGAAAAGGCTGACGACCTCATCGTCGTTGGCAAGATTTTTTCGGTTCACGGCGTTCGCGGCGAGGTGAAGGTGTATTCCTTTACCGATCCGATTGAAAACCTGTTGGATTATCCACGCTGGACGCTTCGGCACGAAGGCAAGGTAAAGCAGGTCGAGCTGGTCAGCGGTCGTGGCTCCCAAAAGGGCCTGGTCGTGAAACTGAAAGGTCTCGAGGATCGCGATGAAGCCCGTCTTCTGAGCGGTTACGAAATCTGCATCCCGCGGAGCCTTTTGCCCAACCTGGCTGCCGACGAGTACTACTGGTACCAGTTGGTGGGTCTGAAGGTCATCAACCAGGACGAACAACTGTTCGGCAAGGTCGATCACCTGTTGGAGACCGGTGCGAACGATGTAATGGTGGTCAAGCCCTGCGCAGGCAGCCTGGATGATCGCGAGCGTCTGTTGCCCTATACAGAGCAATGTGTGCTGGCAATCGACCTGGAAGCAGGCGTGATGCGGGTCGAATGGGACGCGGACTTCTAAACGATGGGTAACCTTCGCGTAGACGTCATCACGTTGTTCCCCGAGATGTTCTCGGCCATCACGGAGTACGGCATTACCAGCCGCGCGGTGAAACAAGGGTTGCTTCAGGTGACTTGCTGGAACCCGCGGGACTACACCACAGATCGTCACCACACGGTAGATGATCGGCCGTTTGGCGGTGGTCCGGGCATGGTGATGAAAATCAAGCCTCTGGAAGACGCCTTGGTTAGCGCCAGGCAAGCGACCGGAGCAGCGGCGAAGGTGATCTACCTTTCGCCACAAGGCCGCAAGCTGACTCAGCAGGCGGTCAAAGGCCTGGCCGAACAGGAATCGTTGATCCTGATCGCCGGTCGTTATGAAGGCATCGACGAGCGCTTTATCGAGGCTCATGTCGATGAGGAGTGGTCGATTGGCGACTATGTGCTTTCCGGTGGCGAGCTGCCGGCCATGGTACTGATCGATGCGGTTACGCGGCTGCTGCCCGGAGCTTTAGGGCATGTGGACTCGGCGGAAGAAGATTCTTTCACCGACGGTCTGCTCGATTGCCCGCACTACACCCGGCCTGAGGTGTATGCGGATCAGCGTGTTCCCGACGTGTTGCTAAGTGGCAACCATGCACACATCCGGCGTTGGAGGATGAAGCAGTCCCTTGGTAGGACCTTCGAACGACGCGCCGATCTTCTGGAAAGTCGCTCGCTTTCTGGAGAAGAGAAGAAGCTGCTCGAGGAATATCTCCGCGAGCGGGACGATAGTTAAACGTATCGATGGTGGATCGCGTATCCATCTTAGGAGCACAGCATGACCAACAAGATCATCCAGCAGCTCGAAGCCGAGCAGATGAGCAAGGAAATCCCGACCTTCGCACCAGGCGACACCGTTGTCGTTCAGGTTAAAGTGAAGGAAGGTGAGCGTTCCCGTCTGCAGGCGTTCGAAGGCGTCGTTATCGCCAAGCGTAACCGCGGTCTGAACAGCGCCTTCACCGTGCGCAAGATCTCCAGCGGCGTTGGCGTAGAGCGTACCTTCCAGACCTACAGCCCGCAAATCGACAGCCTGGCCGTGAAACGTCGTGGTGACGTGCGTAAAGCCAAGCTGTACTACCTGCGCGACCTGTCCGGCAAAGCCGCTCGCATCAAGGAAAAACTGTCCTGAGTACAGTTTGCCCGGCGGCCGAGGCCGCCTAGCGAGAAAGAAGCAGCCTTCGGGCTGCTTTTTTGCGTTTTGAACCCCCGAAAATGTGATTGCCATGACGACCCGAGACCAGGAAATCCAGCGCCGCACCGAACTGTCGGTTACCCGCGTGACCAAGGCGGTGTTCCCCAATACCACCAACCACCACAACACCCTGTTCGGCGGCACCGCCCTGGCCTGGATGGACGAAGTGTCGTTCATCGCTGCCACGCGCTTTTGTCGCCTGCCGCTGGTGACCGTGTCTACCGACCGCATCGATTTCAAGCACCCGATTCCGGCGGGCTCGATCGTCGAGCTGGTGGGTACGGTGATCAAGGTCGGCAATACCAGCTTGCAGGTGCAGGTGGATGTGTTTGTCGAGAACATGTACCTGGATGGCCGTGACCGTGCGATCCATGGGGTGTTCAGCTTCGTCGCCATCGACGAGGACAAGCGCCCGGTGCCCGTGCTGCCAGGCGCCTGAGTGTCACGGCTCCGGTGCTGGCTCGATCAATGCCACCAGGGTCCAGCCCGGTTGTGGCTGCAACGGGTTATCAGGGCTGGCTACATGAACCCAGCCATGGTCATCGCGTGCGAACAGCAAGTGTGCACGCTCGCCATGCAGCGCCTGGTAGGCGTCCCAGCCAAAGCCTTCGGTCAGGGTGGTGCTATACAACTCGGCGCCCTGATGCATGCGGTTGGCCAGTTGCAAATAGGTCATCGGCTTGGCCCCCAATAGATGCCCGCGGTGCTCTTCGGCCGCCCGATGTTTGTCGCTGCGTTGTTTCTCCAGGCCACTGGCTAGCACGAACAGCCGGCTGTGCCCAAAATCGTGACGGAACCTGGCGCAGGCCAATGCATTGATTTCGCCGGCAGGAGAGAGGCCCAGCAAGTGCCCGAGGCCGACCAGGTCCAGATGGGCGTCGGCATGCTGCGAGGCCGGGTTGCCAAAATAGGTCGTGAGCCCGTCCATGCGCGCGGCGCGGATGTTTTCCCAGCTGGAGTCCGTCAGCAAAACCCGGCAGCCCAATTGCTGAAGGGTTTTGGCGATGGCCCGGGCCGGCTCGTTGGCGCCGACGATGAGAAACCCGCTGGGGGCCGGTTCAGCGACCTTGAGCAAGCGTGCCAGCGGCCTGGCCGTAGCGCTTTGCAGTACCACCGTGCCGATGATTACCGCGAAGGTCAACGGTACCAGCAGCAAGGCATCCTGGTGGCCGGCCTGGTCCAGGCGGATGGCAAAAATAGCTGAAACGGCTGCGGCAACGATACCGCGTGGAGCAATCCAGGCCAGCAGCGCGCGCTCCCGCCATTTGAGTGTCGAGCCCAGTGTGGCCAGCCAGACGCTGAGAGGGCGTGCCAGCAGTTGGATCACCAGCAACAGCGCCAGGACGGCAGGGCCAAGGCCTAGCAGGGCATGCAGGTCAAGGCGTGCAGCCAGCAGGATGAACAGGCCGGAAATCAGCAGCACGCTGAGGTTTTCCTTGAAGTGCAGGATCTGTCGCACATCAACCCCGCGCATGTTGGCCAGCCACATTCCCATCACGGTGACCGCCAGCAGCCCCGACTCGTGCACGATCTGGTTGGCGGCGATGAAAATACCCAGTACCGCCGCCAGTGACGCGAGGTTGTGCAGGTACTCTGGTAGCCACTGTTCGCGCATGATTTGCCCCAGCAGCCAGCCCCCCGCCGCGCCCAGGGCGGTACCGCAGAAGATCACGCCGGCGAAGGTAACAAGGCTCTGGCTCAGGCCGTTACCCTCGGCGCTGGCGATGATGAAGCTGTATACCACCACGGCGAGCAGCGCGCCGATCGGGTCGATCATGATCCCTTCCCAGCGCAGGATGTTCGCGATCGCTGCCTTTGGTCGCACCACGCGAAGCATGGGCACGATCACTGTTGGGCCGGTCACCAGGGTCAGGGTGCCGAAGAGAATCGCCAGCGGCCAGTCGAACCCGAGCAGCCAGTGGGTTGCCAGTGCAATCACCAGCCAGGTGACCAGTGCGCCCACCGTGACCAGGCGATGCACCACGCTGCCGATCTCGCGCCACTGCGACAGGTGCAGGGTCAGGCTGCCTTCGAACAGAATCAGCGCTACCGCCAGCGACACCAGCGGCATCAGCAATGGGCCGAACAGCGCCTCGGGATCGAGCCACCCCAGCGCTGGGCCGGCAATGATCCCGGCCAACAACAGAAACAGAATTGCCGGCAGCTTCAGGCGCCAGGCCAGCCATTGGCAGGCGAGCGCTGCTGCGCCGATGCCGCCCACACTCAGAAGGATCTGCTGTTCGTTCATGCGGGCTCCCTATGCCGGCGTTGTTATGAAAGACTAAGCGCCATTTCATCGTTTGCCACCGAGATTTCATGCCCGCCCTCGACCACCCCTTGATCGACCAGTTCCTTGACGCCTTATGGTTGGAAAAAGGCCTGTCCGACAACACCCGCGTGTCCTACCGTAGCGACCTGGCCCTGTTCAATGGCTGGTTGCAGGAGCACTCGGTATCGTTGCCAGACGCCGGCCGCGACCTGATCCTCGATCACCTGGCCTGGCGCCTGGATCAGGGCTACAAGCCACGTTCCACGGCGCGTTTCCTGTCCGGGCTGCGCGGTTTCTTCCGTTATCTGCTGCGGGAAAAGCTGGTGGCCATTGACCCGACCCTGCAGGTCGATATGCCGCAATTGGGCAAGCCGCTACCCAAGTCGCTGTCCGAAGCCGACGTCGAAGCCTTGCTGCAGGCTCCGGACCTGGGCGAAGCCATTGGCCAGCGCGACCGTGCCATGCTCGAAGTGCTCTACGCTTGCGGCCTTCGGGTCACCGAACTGGTCAGCCTGACCCTCGATCAGGTCAACCTGCGCCAAGGTGTGCTGCGGGTAATGGGCAAGGGCAGCAAGGAACGCCTGGTGCCCATGGGCGAAGAGGCGGTGGTGTGGCTGGAGCGCTACCAGCGCGATGGCCGCGCCGAACTGCTCAATGGCCGGCCCAGCGACGTGCTGTTCCCCAGCCAGCGCGGCGAGCAGATGACACGCCAGACCTTCTGGCACCGTATCAAGCACCACGCACGGGTTGCCGGCATCGACAAGCCGCTGTCGCCGCACACCCTGCGGCATGCCTTCGCCACCCACCTGCTCAACCACGGCGCCGACTTGCGTGTGGTGCAGATGCTGCTGGGCCATAGTGACCTGTCGACCACGCAGATCTATACCCACGTTGCCAAGGCCCGTCTGCAGCAGTTGCACGCCCAGCATCACCCACGTGGATGAATGTTTTTCATGTTCCGCCGACCGGTCTTTGCGACCTCCTTCACGGGCAGCGTGATGTGGTAGGCTTGGGCGGTTTGCACCAAGGGCCGCACGGTCACCGCGTATTTTCCGCAGGTGGCGCCCTCCGGCCCCTGTCCGCCTTCAGGAGTTCCCATGCGCGTGACCCAGTTTTTCGCCGCCGCCGCGTTGGCGCTGGCCAGTACCTTTGCCGTTGCTGCGGCAACCGATAGCAACGCCGGTGCCGAGCAGGCTATCCGTAAATCGTTGCAGAACCTCGAGCTGGAAGTGCCCGTGGAAAGCGTGGCCAGCAGCCCGCTCAACGGCCTGTATGAAGTCAAGCTGCAGGGCGGCCGCGTCCTGTATGCCAGCGCCGACGGCCAGTTCGTGATGCAGGGCTACCTGTTCCAGATCCAGGACGGCAAGCCGGTCAACCTCACCGAAAAAGCCGAACGCCAAGGTATTGCCAAGCTCATCAACGGCATTCCAGCCGCCGAGATGGTGGTTTATCCTGCCAAGGGCGAGACCAAGTCGCACATCACCGTGTTCACCGACACCACCTGCCCGTACTGCCACAAGCTGCACGCCGAAGTGCCCGAGTTGAACCGTCGCGGTATCGAAGTGCGCTATGTCGCCTTCCCGCGCCAGGGCCTCGGTTCGTCGGGTGACCAGCAGTTGCAGGCGGTGTGGTGCTCCAGCGACCGCCGTGGGGCGATGGATAAAATGGTCGAAGGTAAAGAAATCAAGGCCGCCAAGTGCACCAACCCGGTCAGCAAGCAGTTCCAGCTGGGTCAGTCGATCGGGGTCAATGGCACGCCGGCCATTGTTCTTGAAAGCGGCCAGGTCATTCCGGGCTACCAGCCTGCACCGCAGGTCGCCAAGCTGGCACTTGCCAAGTAATCCAGTTCAGTACGCCGTCGTCATGGGGTGACGGCAAGTTTCACGGTCGGCAAACGTGTCGGCCGTTCAATGGGGAGTTCACAGTGAAACCGGTCAAAGTAGGCATCTGTGGGTTGGGGACCGTCGGTGGCGGAACCTTCAATGTACTTCAGCGCAACGCCGAGGAGATTGCCCGCCGTGCCGGGCGCGGTATTGAAGTGGCACAGATCGCCATGCGCTCGCAGAACCCGAACTGCCAGATTACCGGTACCCCCATTACCGCTGACGTGTTCGAAGTTGCAAGCAACCCGGAGATCGACATTGTCATCGAGCTGATCGGTGGCTATACCATCGCCCGCGACCTGGTGCTGAAGGCCATCGAAAACGGCAAGCACGTGGTCACCGCCAACAAGGCGCTGATTGCCGTGCATGGCAACGAAATCTTCGCCAAAGCCCGCGAGAAGGGTGTGATTGTCGCGTTCGAGGCGGCCGTAGCCGGTGGCATCCCGGTGATCAAGGCCATCCGCGAAGGCCTGTCGGCCAACCGCATCAACTGGCTGGCTGGCATCATCAATGGCACCGGCAACTTCATCCTCACCGAAATGCGTGAGAAGGGCCGTGCCTTCCCGGACGTGCTGGCCGAAGCCCAGGCGCTGGGCTACGCAGAAGCCGACCCGACCTTTGACGTAGAAGGCATCGACGCTGCGCACAAGCTGACGATCCTGGCGTCCATCGCGTTCGGTATCCCGCTGCAGTTCGACAAGGCCTACACCGAAGGTATCACCCAGCTGACAACGGCAGACGTGAACTACGCCGAGGCCCTGGGCTACCGCATCAAGCACCTGGGTGTGGCGCGTCGCACTGCCGAAGGTATCGAGCTGCGCGTGCACCCGACGCTGATCCCGGCCGACCGCCTGATCGCCAACGTCAACGGCGTGATGAACGCTGTCATGGTCAACGGTGATGCTGCCGGCTCCACCCTGTACTACGGTGCCGGCGCGGGTATGGAGCCTACCGCTTCGTCAGTGGTCGGCGACCTGGTCGACGTGGTCCGTGCCATGACCTCCGACCCGGAAAACCGCGTGCCGCACCTGGCCTTCCAGCCAGACTCGCTGTCGGCCCACCCGATCCTGCCGATCGAAGCCTGCGAAAGCGCGTACTACCTGCGCATCCAGGCCAAGGATCACCCGGGCGTACTGGCCCAGGTCGCCAGCATCCTCTCGGAGCGTGGCATCAACATCGAGTCGATCATGCAGAAGGAAGCCGAGGAGCAGGACGGCCTGGTACCAATGATCCTGGTGACCCATGGCGTGGTCGAGCAGCGTATCAACGACGCCATCGTCGCCCTGGAAGCCCTGCAGGACGTGGTCGGCAAGGTTGTGCGCATTCGCGTCGAGCAGCTCAACTAACACATATTTGCCGACGGGCCGCCCGCGCGGCCCCGGCCCCAGCATCGAAGGTTTGCACCCATGCGCTATATCAGTACCCGCGGCCAGGCACCGGCCCTCAATTTCGAAGACGTGCTGCTGGCTGGCCTGGCCAGCGACGGCGGCCTCTACGTGCCGGAAAACCTGCCACGCTTCACCCAGGAAGAAATCGCCTCGTGGGCCGGCTTGCCCTATCACGAGCTGGCCTTCCGCGTGATGCGCCCGTTCGTCGAAGGCAGCATCGCCGACGCTGACTTCAAGAAGATCCTCGAAGAAACCTACGGCGAGTTCGCCCACGCTGCGGTCGCCCCGTTGCGTCAGCTGAACAGCAACGAGTGGGTGCTGGAGCTGTTCCACGGCCCGACCCTGGCGTTCAAGGACTTTGCCCTGCAGTTGCTCGGCCGTCTGCTTGACCATGTGCTGGCCAAGCGCAACGAGCGCGTGGTCATCATCGGTGCCACCAGCGGTGATACCGGTTCCGCTGCGATCGAAGGCTGCCGCCGTTGCGACAACGTCGACATCTTCATCCTGCACCCGCACCAGCGAGTGTCGGAAGTGCAACGCCGCCAGATGACTACTATCTTTGGCGACAACATCCACAACATCGCCATTGAAGGCAACTTCGACGACTGCCAGGAAATGGTCAAGGCCAGTTTCGCCGACCAGTCGTTCCTCAAGGGCACCCGCCTGGTAGCCGTCAACTCGATCAACTGGGCGCGGATCATGGCCCAGATCGTCTACTACTTCCATGCAGCCCTGCAGCTGGGTGGCCCGGCGCGCTCGGTGGCGTTCTCGGTACCGACCGGCAACTTCGGCGACATCTTCGCCGGCTACCTGGCGCGCAACATGGGCCTGCCGGTCAGCCAATTGATCGTCGCCACCAACCGCAACGACATCCTGCACCGCTTCATGAGCGGCAACCAGTACGTCAAGGAAACCCTGCACGCCACCCTGTCGCCGTCGATGGACATCATGGTCTCGTCCAACTTCGAGCGCCTGCTGTTCGACCTGCATGGCCGCAACGGCGGTGCGATTGCCGAGCTGATGGCCAACTTCAAGCAAGGTGGCGGCTTCAGCGTCGAGCAAGACCGCTGGACCGAAGCCCGCAAACTGTTCGACTCGCTGGCTGTCAGCGACGAGCAAACCTGCGAGACCATCGCAGAAGTGTTCGCCGCCACCGGTGAAGTGCTCGACCCGCATACTGCCATTGGCGTCAAGGCTGCCCGCGAGTGCCGCCGCAGCCTGGACACGCCAATGGTGGTGTTGGGTACCGCGCACCCGGTCAAGTTCCCGGAAGCGGTGGAGAAGGCCGGTGTGGGCAAGGCGCTGGAGCTACCCGCACACCTCAGCGACCTGTTCAGCCGTGAAGAGCGTTGCACGGTACTGGCCAATGACCTGAAGGCTGTACAGGGCTTTGTCAGCCAGCACGGCAACCGCGGCAAGCCGCTGTAATAGCATTGCGTTTGGGGCTGCAGAGCGGCCCCGACGTCTCAGCCTTTTCCCTCAGGCCTATCAGAAACATCCTATTCGGCCCGCCGGGCTTCAAGCATAAATTAGCCGGTCCTCCCACCAGGAGCGGCTCATGCACCAGCCCTATGTGTTGATCCACCAGGCTCGCCCATCCCACCAGATCCTCTTGCATCAGGCCCTCAACGGCCAAGGCGTCTTCAACGTACGCATCAGCGAGAGCATCGCTGACCTCGACGCCTGCCTCTGCGCTGAGCGTCGCCCCGACCTGCTGATCCTCGACCACGCCATGCCAGCCCGGGCCGGCCTTGCCCTGTTCGCCCAGCGGCAGCGAGCGCGCGCATTGCTGTTCGTCGGCCAGCCTGCCCCAACGCGTCAAAACCTTGCCCAAGAGGCCAGGAAGCGCGGCATGTGGGTGCTCGACGAGTTGCCCTGGCCGCTGTCGATGCCACGCCTGCAGCATGCCTTGCAAACACTGCAGGTGCGCCCAGGGTCGCGTATTCAAACTGTCACGCCAGCCCCGCATGCTCACTGAAGCGGGCGCGGTTTGACGAACTTTATGCGGCGCCTGCTGGTCAGTCACTTTAGGTCCCACCACGCAGCGAGTGATCCGGATGGAAAGAATCTGCAGCCTGCTCAACGAAGCCCTGACGCCCTATCAGACCCACCTCGGCATCGCCGATCCCGGCGGTAATCGCCAACTGACCGTTCACGATCCCCTCTCAGGTATTACCTTGCGGCGCACGGTCAGCGAGCGCCAATTGCAAGAGCAACGCCTGCTGATCGACCTCGTGGACGGCTTGCACCGAGACCTGCAGATAGCTGAGGGGCGGTTGCAGCCTTGTGTGATCGCGGCATTGCAGCATCGTCAGCAACCGCAGGGAACCTTTGCCTGAGTGGCTTATCAGACAGTGTAGGGGCAGCCAGCCAGTGCTTTGCTCCAGCGCTGGCAAGGCTGTCACGGGAAGTCCTCAAGGGCTTTCGCTTGGCCCCGGGCGTCTTCCCCAGCGCCCGGGGTTTCTTTTTCCGGGCAGGCCCACACTTACCCCCAAGGCTGCTCCTGCAACGACGGTGCGTGCCGGGTGGGCTTATCTGTCCTCAAAGAAAAGACTGCTGTCCTTCAGGTAGTCTTCCCGCAATGCCATGTCCAGCCAGCGGGCATACAACCCTGGCAACACATCCCGGCGCAGGGCAGGCAGCAACTGGTCGATGTGTGCAACTGCCGCACGCCCCAGTTCGTTATCTGAACATCCCACATGCAGAAACTGGTAGCGCTTCACGCCCTGCACAGTATGAAACTGGTAGTCAGCCAGTGACCCGCCTTGTTGTTGGATCAGGTAGCGCACCTCAGGCCAGTAGCCGAGCACCAGGCGCAGGCGCCCCAGCTGCTGCATCTGCAGCAGGTTGGCGGTGGCTTCGTTGCCGTAGTGCCGGCTGAGCGCGCTGTCGGGCAACTGGCGCAGGATGCTGTCAATTTGCGTACCGTAGCTGCGCTCGGCGACAACCCCCAGCTTCAGCGGGGCCTTGCTCAGCAGGCCATGCAGGTCCACCTGCTGGCCGTCGAGGTAGGGTGCCACCAGCGCCTGGTTTTCCTTGCGCAACACCAGGCCACCGCTGAGCGCGCCCAGCGATGGAACGGAAAAGTGCACATACCCGGCCCGTTTCGGGGTCCACAGCACGGTTGGGTCGCAGGTGAAGGTGTCACGGTCTTGCAGCATCTGGAGGCTGCGGGCGCGGTTGACCCGCACGATGCTGTGTTCGTACTCGGGCATCTGCCTGATCAGCAGCGGTAACAACTGATCGATCACCCCCCGGCCTTCTTCCGGGCCATCAAAAATGGTGAACGGTGGCAGGTCACGCACCAGCCAGAAGAGGTGCTCCTTGGCGTTCGCTGGCTGCAACAGCAACGCAGGCAACAGCCCGCAGAGCAGGACCAGATGGCGTAGGCAGCGGGTCGCGTACATGGAACCGGTAGCGCCAGGGTCAGACCGTGCCCGCTGCGCGCAGGCTGGCGATGGCCGCTGCGTCGTAGCCCAGGCTGCCGAGGAGCGCATCGGTATGCTCGCCCAAGGCCGGGCCGACCCATTCGCTAGAGCCGGGCGTTTCCGACAGCTTGGGCACGATGCCGGGCATGTGGAATGGCTTGCCATCCGGCAGCTTGGCCTGCAGGAACATCTCGCGCGCCAGGTACTGGGGGTCGTTGAACATGTCTTCGGCCGAATAGATACGGCTGGCCGGCACTTCGGCGGTGGTCAGCACCTGCATCAGTTGCTCCAGTGGCAGGCTGTTGGCCCAGCGGTCGATTACCCCGTACAGCTCGTCACGACGCAGGTCGCGGCCGTCGTTGCTGGCCAGGGTCGGGTCATTGGCCAGGTCGTCACGACCGATGGCCTGCATGAAGCGCTTGAAGATCGCATCACCGTTGGCGCCGATCTGTACATGCTTGCCGTCGGCGCTTGTGTGGATGGAGGAAGGCGTGATGCCAGGCATGATGTTGCCGGTGCGTTCGCGGATAAAACCGAACACATCGAACTCCGGGACCATGCTCTCCATCATGGCAAAGATCGCCTCGTACAGGGCCACGTCCACCACCTGGCCCTGGCCGCCATTGACTTCCCGGTGGCGCAGCGCCATTAGCGCGCCGATCACCCCCCACAGGGCAGCAATCGAGTCACCGATGGAAATCCCCGTGCGCACCGGCGGGCGGTCATCGAAACCGGTGATGTAGCGCAGGCCGCCCATCGACTCGCCTACGGCACCGAAGCCTGGCTGGTCTTTCATCGGCCCGGTCTGGCCAAAGCCCGACAGGCGCACCATCACCAGGCGCGGGTTCAGCGCATGCAGTACATCCCACCCCAGGCCGAGTTTCTCCAGCACACCCGGGCGGAAGTTTTCGATCAGGATGTCGGCCTCGGCCAGCAGGCGCTTGAGGATATCGCGGCCCTCAGGGTGCTTGAGGTTGAGGGTGAGGGACTGTTTGTTGCGGGCCTGCACGAACCACCACAGCGAGGTGCCCTCGTACAGCTTGCGCCACTTGCGCAGCGGGTCGCCGCCGTCGGGCGATTCGACCTTGACCACTTCAGCGCCGAATTCGGCACAGATACGCGAGGCGAACGGCCCGGCGATCAGGGTACCGAGTTCGACAACTTTAAGGCCGGCGAGGGGTTTGCTGGGCGTCGACATGGGGTATCCGTGGCAGTTGGGCAGAGCCGTGGTTTTATCACACGTCGGTTTCGCCGGGTACTGCTGCGGGGCATGGAAGGTGCGGATGGGGTAGACTGTGCCACTTTCTTTTGCACGAAGCCCGTCGACCATGGCCCAGCCGTCCACCACCTACAAGTTCGAATTGAATCTCACCGACCTTGATCGCAACGTCTACGAAAGCGTCAAACAGACTATCGCTCGGCACCCTTCGGAAACCGAAGAGCGCATGGCCGTTCGTTTGTTGGCGTACGCGCTCTGGTACAACGAGAACTTGTCGTTTGGCCGCGGCCTGTCGGATGTCGATGAACCGGCGCTGTGGGAAAAGAGCCTGGACGATCGCGTGCTGCACTGGATTGAAGTTGGTCAGCCCGATGCCGATCGCCTGACCTGGTGCTCGCGTCGTACCGAACGCACCAGCTTGCTGGCTTACGGCAGCCTGCGAGTGTGGGAGGGGAAAGTGGTGAGCGCGGTAAAGAACCTGAAAAACCTGAGCATTGCCGCTGTGCCGCAGGAGGTGCTGGAAACCCTGGCGACCGACATGCCGCGTAGCATCAAGTGGGACGTGATGATCAGTGAAGGTACGGTATTCGTGACTGACGACCGTGGCCAGCATGAAGTCCAACTGCAGTGGCTGCTCGGCGAGCGTGGTTGAAGCAACCCATGCGTATCGAACCTCGCCCGCTGCCGCCGACCCTGCCATTTCTGGGTAACCTGCCACCCTTGCTGACCCGCCTTTACGCCGCGCGCGGCGTGCAGAGCGAGGCCGAGCTGGACAAAAGCCTGGCACGCCTGCTGCCGTACCAGCAGCTCAAGGGCATCGAGGCCGGTGTGGACCTGCTGGTCGAAGCCATCGACCAGCGCCAGCGCATCCTCATCGTCGGCGACTTCGATGCCGACGGTGCCACCGCCAGCACCGTCGGGGTGCTGGGCCTGCGCCTGCTGGGTGCGACCCATGTCGATTACCTGGTGCCCAACCGCTTCGAGTACGGCTACGGCCTGACCCCGGAAATCGTCGAGGTGGCGCTGCAGCGTCAGCCGCAGTTGCTGATTACCGTGGACAACGGCATTTCCAGTGTCGACGGGGTGGCGGCGGCCAAGGCCGCCGGGCTCAAGGTGCTGGTCACCGACCACCACCTGCCGGGCGAGCAGTTGCCCGACGCCGATGCCATCATCAACCCCAACCAGCCGGGCTGCAGCTTTCCAAGCAAGTCACTGGCCGGAGTAGGGGTGATCTTCTATGTGTTGATGGCCCTGCGCGCTCGCTTGCGCAGCCTTGGGCGCTACGAGGCGCAGCCACAGCCGAACATTGGCGAGCTGCTCGATCTGGTGGCGCTGGGCAGTGTTGCTGACGTGGTGCCGCTGGATGCCAACAACCGCATCCTGGTGCACCAAGGCCTCGAGCGCATCCGCGCCGGCCGCGCCCGGCCCGGCCTCAAGGCCATCCTTGAGGTGGCGCGGCGCGATCACCGGCGCATCACTTCGACTGACCTTGGTTTCATCCTCGGCCCACGGTTGAATGCCGCCGGGCGCCTGGACGACATGAGCCTGGGCATCGAATGCCTGCTGTGCGAGGACGCGGCGCTGGCCCAGGACATGGCCCAGCAGTTGGATGACCTGAACCAGGACCGCAAGTCCATCGAGCAGGGCATGCAGCGCGAAGCCCTGGCCCAACTCAAGGACCTGCCGGTCGAGTCGATGCCGTATGGGTTGTGCCTGTTCGATGCCGACTGGCACCAGGGCGTGATCGGTATTCTGGCTTCGCGCTTGAAGGAGCGTTACCACCGGCCGACCATCGCCTTCGCCGATGCTGGTGATGGCATGCTCAAAGGCTCGGCGCGTTCGGTGCCGGGCTTCCATATTCGCGATGCGCTGGATGCCGTGGCGGCGCGCCATCCGCAGTTGATCAGCAAGTTCGGCGGCCACGCCATGGCGGCAGGGTTATCGTTGCCCGAGGCCAATTTCCCGGCATTTGCCGAGGCGTTCGATGAAGAGGTGCGGCGTCAACTGCGCGAAGAAGACCTGACCGGCCGGCTGTTATCCGACGGTAGCCTGGCGGTCGAGGAATTCCACATCGACCTGGCCAAGGCCCTGCGCCACGCCGGGCCTTGGGGCCAGCACTTCCCGGAGCCGCTGTTCCATGGCGTGTTCCAGTTGGTGGAGCAGCGTGTGGTTGGCGAACGGCACCTGAAAGTGGTGCTCAAGAGCGAATGTGGCTCGGTGCGGCTGGATGGCATTGCCTTCGGCATTGACCGCGAAGTGTGGCCAAACCCGACGGTGCGCTGGGTGGAGTTGGCGTACAAGCTGGATGTGAACGAGTTTCGCGGTAATGAGAGTGTGCAGTTGATGATTGCGCATATGGAGCCGCGCTGAGTTTAGCGTCAGGTGCCTGCCTTGGATCTTGCGCTGGGGCACAAATCGAGCGCAGCCCGCGCGGCGCTCGATCTCCCAGGTGCTGCTCAGGTTCAGTTGCACTCCTTTCTGGGGCGGTAGTAGATCGCCGCTGCCGCAATCAAGATGCTGATGCCGCTAAATGAGAAAATGATAACTGCTAGTGTGGTCTCCCGGTTTCTTACATTGGTGACATGTGCCGCCATTGCAGAATCATAAAGAACCATTCCATTAGGAGCGATTAAGCGCTGAGCCGTTGCAGCGCTTTTAGAGGTTGCTATGTCAACAAAGAGTGGCGTATTTAGGTCCAGGCTCGCTGCATCATAGTATATTTTGTCTGCATAAAGATGAACGTTGTGGTGCTTTCCATTTGAGGTTTTAAACTTGATGCTGAACGTATAAAGAGATTTGTCGCTATCCCAGGTTTCAGGCTTGGAGGTGAGAAAGGCTGGAACTCGCGACCATAACTCTTCATTGGTGTTTTTGTGTTCGCGCCACATGAATGTGAAGCTGGTGCCTAGGGTGAGATTTATAAGTCCGCCTATTAATAGCGCTTTGGCTTGTTTGTGAGGCGGGAGTTCACGTATGAGTTTTAGCGATTGCTGCCAGATATTCATATCGGCTCGTTACGGCGTGGAGGGTTTTACAGGTTGGCTAGAAGTACTGATCCTGTTGCGCGCTGCTACAGCATATGTAGTTATCTTGATTGTCCTGGTTGTCGTCAATAGGTACGGTAATTGATGGTGCTTGGTCGGGTGACTTTATACCATCTATACTTTCTATGCTTATAGTCAGTGTTGCGTCAGGGGCAGGTATGTCAGGGGTAGATGTCACCGCTACTGAGTTGCTGCTGGAGTTTCCGCTAAGGGGAGGCGGTTGCGTTGAATTGAAAGCCTCGCTCCCTGTTGGGGCGGTGTGAGCCTGGCTGCTATCTGGAAAATTTAGTGGTTCGGTGCCTAGGGATATTTCTGAAGAGTCAGGGTTCCAGTTAACGGTTGTGATCATTCCCTGGTGGGTGGAAAGTATCTGGTCAGGTGAAGCGAGTGTGAAGTCAGGCGCAATCCGTGGCGCGGTAAAACCAGTAAGGTCACCTTGACTCAGCAGGCTGGTAAAGAGTGGAGCCATCTTGTCGTAAGCTGCTTTAGCCAGGTCAGAATTGAAGATGCTATAGAGTGTGGCGGTTACGCCCACGACTGTGGCCCCTCCAGCAATTAAAGGTGCTCCGGCCAGAATGGCGAACGAGGCCACGATGCCTGCGACGTTGCTTGCCAAACTTATGACATCTCCGCTCTTAATTTCCGCGCCCTCTTTGAGGTCTGCCGCGACTTTCAGGAAGGTCACGGTGCCAGAAAGGGTATTGGTAACAATGTTAATGAAGGGTACAGCACCTATCGGGAGGTGAGTGACGGAGACTACTGAGGCTATCGCCGTAGTTGTCTGTGCTGTTTGGATGACTAGTGAAAATCCGGTTTTATCTGTGTTGAATTGGTCGTGGATTGCTGCTGCTCCCCCAGTTTGATTGATGGGTTTGCCGTTTTATCTATTACTGCTACTATCAGTTCGGCGCGTGTGCTCATTGTTTAATATCCTTATTCATGGTCTTGAAAGCGATAGTGATTCGCAATTTGTCGCAGTCAACGGTGGGCGCTCTGGCTCTGTGCGGTATGTGTCCGTCGAAAATCGCTATGCGTCCTGGCTTTGGTTGTATGGCAGCGATGGTGTCATTCTTCTGCTGATCGAATAGATTCAGTTCGCCGCCCCATGTGGTTTCCCACTGGGCATTGCAGAAGAGGACTGCGGTTTTTCCTGGTTCAATTGATTTGTTATCTCTATGAATAGGACTGTCTTGGCCGAAAGTCTGGCCGTTTGCGTAAACACCCAGCAGCAAACAGTCACGCATGTGAGCAAGCTGCGTGCGCCTCCAAATATCAAGTAGAAAGCCCCAATGGCTGTCGCTGGCCAGTTCATGCTCGCAGCACTCCAGTGAGGTACGTTTGCTACCGGCTATGAAGATGTGCCAGCAAGGACGTGCGAGGGGAATTGTATTAATGGGCCAGCCATATCTCCATATTGCACCCGAAAATGAATTTGTGAGTAAATTTTGCTCGTGTTCAGTAATGAACTTATCTAATGCTTTCGGTTTTTCTGTAAAGGGGATGTCCGTCATTGACTCAACTCGCGAGCGTGGAGGTCGGGTTTGTGCGAACTGTGTGATTGGCTTCATTGGTCGCCGTGACGTGATGGACAATAGTATTTGAGAGGCAGAACAGCGATAGGAGGAGGGAGATGTTGCTTGAGAAGAATTTCCCAAGAGAACGTAGAACTTTAAGTAATAGGCTGTAGGATTTTTCTAAGATGCCCGGTAGGCCGGGTGGAAAGGGTTGTCGTGGGTGGTACTACCCTAGCGCTTAAAGGGCGGTCGACTTTTGCTGATTACAGTCAGACCGCGGAATGAAGGAGGTTTCAGTCACCCAACGGTTTATGCGTCATGCCCAGCTCGGCATCATCCATCAGTGCCTTGGCCATGGCACTCAGGTAATGGGATGCCCAGATCATCATCGATTTTTCATCCATCAGACCGATGATGGTCAGCTCTCTTACATAGCCCATCAACTCCGATGCCTGCTCGCGGGCATCCCGGCAGGGAATGCCTGGCTCGATGCGGAACAGGGGATGGGTCTGGTGTTCGCCTTGGAAGAAGGTGGTTTTGCCGACAGTGAATTGGGTGTCGTCTGTGGTCATCGATTCCTCTCCTGAAATTTCCTGATTGCCTGTTCTGGCCTCTTCGCGGCGGTTCGACGCCTCGATGAACCCGCTCCCACAGGTCAGGCGCAAGCCTTGGAGCCTGTGATGACCCTGTGGGAGCGGGTTCATCGAGGCGTCGAACCGCCGCGAAGAGGCCAGCAAATCTAACCTCAATGAAGGCTGGTACTCCGCTCCAAGGCGAGTGACAGCGCATCCGCCTGACCCCAGGCAATCTGCATGGCACGCAGCCCATTCACCAGCGATTCCCGGGTGCGGTCATCTTCGATGGCATCGAGGGTTCGGTGGCAATGGTTATAGGCGAGCATCAGGTAATGGGTGATCTTCACCACATGATCGATGGGCACGATGCCATCGCTGACGGCGTTGGTGAGGGTCTTGTCGGAGGGAAGGTCGAAATGAT
This sequence comes from Pseudomonas sp. 3HC3, assembly GCF_044904505.1. NCBI lineage: Bacteria > Pseudomonadati > Pseudomonadota > Gammaproteobacteria > Pseudomonadales > Pseudomonadaceae > Pseudomonas > Pseudomonas sp. 3HC3. The sequence continues at coordinate 169,118 of NZ_JADDRH010000003.1, read as the reverse complement.
GGGGTGGGTCGGGGACGATCTTTTTCATAGCAATTCCTTGAAGATTTAAGGAGTTGCCACCGCCGTTTCCACACGAAGGGCGGCAACTGTACACGGGGTGGAAAACCGGTCTTCAAGGAACCCCGGTAGGCCATACGGCCTCCCGTGTACAGCTGCCATTACGACAGGCACTTGAAGATTGACCGGGTTTCCACACCCGCATCGCTGATGCTTTCAGCGACACGAAAAGCCTAAAGGGCGGTTTTTCCAGGAACAATCAGACGCGAGTCGACAGGGGTCTGTAGGATATTTTCCTCAGCTAGGCATCGCCAGCTCATATGTGTAGGAAACGTCTGATACATGCGTCGGACCATTCGGAAATCCCGGGGCCGTACTAAGGCCATTAAGTGCCTGCCTTGATTCTTGCAGGAGCGCCGCCCGCGCGGCGCATCGCGGATAAATCCGCTACTACAGTTTGTTTCGGGCCAGTCACTCCTGTGAGGCCACCGCTGTTCGCCTTGTTTGTTCCCTTCGATATCGAGGTGGGCACCACTGCTTTTCATCGGTCTTCAGCCATGCATCAAGGCGGTCCCTGTTGGCGGCACAGGAGTGATTGGCCCGAAACAGATGTAGGAGCGGATTTATCCGCGATGCGCCGCGCGGGCGGCGCTCGATCTCACAGGCGCTGCAAACCTTTCGGCGAACCCCTCGCCATCCCACAGAACCTTCCCCCCCACCAATCTGGTCTAGTCTCATTAATGACCGGCACCGGGCCAGGGATGTGCACTTGAGTGTCCAGGCCGGATCACCATTGGAGTCCTTGGGAGGTGCCCTCATGAGCCTGCTGCTCGAGCCTTACACCCTGCGTCAGCTGACCTTGCCCAACCGCATCGCCGTGTCACCAATGTGCCAGTATTCCGCCGTCGATGGCTTGGCCAACGACTGGCATCTCGTCCATTTAGGCAGCCGCGCCGTCGGTGGCGCCGGCCTGGTAATCACTGAAGCCGTGGCGGTGACCGCCGATGGCCGGATCACCGCCGAAGACCTGGGCCTGTGGGACGATGCCCAGATCGCGCCGTTGCAGCGCATCACCCGCTTCATCAGTGCCCAGGGCGCCGTGGCTGGTATTCAGCTGGCTCACGCCGGGCGCAAAGCCAGTACCTACCGCCCGTGGCTTGGCAAACCAGGCAGCGTCAAACTGGAGGAGGGCGGCTGGCAGCCGGTGGGGCCATCGAGGATCGCCTTCGATCCGCAGCACACGCCTCCACGCGAGCTGAGCCAGGACGAGATCCAGGATGTAATCGCCGCTTTCGTCGCCTCGACCGAACGCGCCTTGAAGGCTGGATTCAAGGTGGTGGAAATCCATGCTGCCCATGGCTACCTGCTGCACCAGTTCCTGTCACCGCTGAGCAACCAGCGCCGTGACGAATATGGCGGTAGCTTTGAAAACCGTATCCGCCTGACCCTGCAGGTGGTCGAGGCCGTGCGCAAGGCCTTGCCTGCCGAATTGCCGCTGTTCGTGCGGGTATCGGCTACCGATTGGGTAGAGGATGGCTGGAACCCGGATGAAACCGTCGAACTGGCACGCCGCCTGCGGGAGTTGGGCGTGGATCTGATCGATGTCTCTTCAGGCGGCACCTCGGTCAACGCCGAGATCCCTACCGGCCCCGGCTACCAGACCCGCTTTGCCGAGCGCGTGCGCAAGGAATCGGAAATTGCCACCGGCACCGTGGGCATGATCACCGAACCGGCCCAGGCCGAGCACATCCTGCGCACCGGCCAGGCCGACATTATCTTCCTGGCCCGCGAACTGCTGCGCGACCCGTACTGGCCACTGCATGCCGACGACGATCTGGGCGGCAACAAGGCCACTTGGCCTGCGCAATACCAGCGCGCGACCAGCCGCGCCAACCCGATTCACGAGTCCGATTTGCGCGACTGACCCAAGCCTTGCGCGGCCCTTGCAGGAGCGGCCCTGTGTCCCGGCAACAGTTGCCGGGGCTGCCGCGCAGCCCATCGCGATACAAGGCCGCTCCTGCAACGCCGGCGTTGGTAGCTGGGTTCAGCTATAGGTAGCCTTGCTGAGAATATCGCTCACCCATTGATTGATGCTCTTTTCGGCCAGCTCTGCCTGGGCCGCCACACTGGCGTGAAGGGTAGGCTCAAGGCGTAGGCTGAGCTTGCCGGAGTACGTTTTCTGCGGTTCCCGCCCGAGGCGTTGGCAAGTCTCAAGATAATCGTCAACGGCTTCTTCAAATGCCTGGCGCAACTCACTGATCGATTCGCCATGAAAACCAATCACGTCGCGAACACCGGCGACATGGCCGATCAGCAACTGGTCTTCGTCGCTGTATTCGATACGAGCGGCGTAGCCGCGGTAAGTCATTACATTCATGGTAATACTCCTGCCTGCTCAAGGAACTGGCGGGCGTCTCTGAGTTGATAGGGCTTGGCGTGCCTGTCCGGATGAGGGCGGTGGAAGGTTGCCACTGCTCCATTGAGTTCAAAGCGAACCCGCGATCCTCTTCCTTCTATGACCCTGGCACCCAGCGATACCAATAGAGACTCCACTCGCGCCCACTCCAGTGTTCTGGGAACCGGCCTTTCAAGTAATGCTTCAAGTGTGGCTTTCTGATGATTATTCATGGTATCAGATTATGATACCAAGCATGAGGGCTCAATGGATGTGCAGTAGGAGGGAGTAGATCACGGTTGAAGGAAAATTCTGAGGCGTTGACCGAGGGGCATTCAAGCCCCTCGGTCAACGCGAGCACTTAGTGCTTGATCATCACATGGCGCACACAGGTGTAGTCCTCCAGCCCATACATCGACATGTCCTTGCCATATCCTGAATGCTTCTGCCCGCCATGGGGCATTTCGCTGACCAGCATGAAGTGGGTGTTCACCCAGGTGCAGCCGTACTGCAAGCGCGCCGCCAGGCGGTGGGCGCGGCCGGTGTCGTGGGTCCATACCGATGAGGCCAGGCCGTAGTTGGAGTCGTTGGCCCATTCCAGCGCCTGCGCTTCATCGGTGAAGCGGGTGACCGAAACCACCGGGCCAAACACTTCGTTGCGCACGATCTCGTCATCCTGAAGGGCATCGGCCAGTACGGTAGGTTCGAAGAAATAGCCATCGCCCTCGATTGCCTTGCCACCGGTAACCAGACGAATGTGCGGCTGGGCGATGGCCCGCTGCACCAAACCGGCGACCTTGTCGCGGTGCTGGGCACTGATCAGCGGCCCCAGTTCGGTTTCTTCAGACTCCTGCAGGCCCGGTTTGAGGCTGGCTACGGCTTTACCCAAGCGCTCGACGAAGCGCTCGTAGATCCCGTCCTGCACATACAGGCGGCAGGCTGCGGTGCAGTCCTGGCCGGCGTTGTAAAAGCCGAAGGTTCGGATGCCGTCGATGGCGGCATCAATGTCAGCGTCATCGAACACCAGCACCGGCGCTTTGCCGCCCAATTCCATGTGCATGCGTTTCACGCTGTCGGCGGTGGCGCTGATGATGTGCGCGCCGGTGGGGATCGAGCCGGTCAGCGATACCATGCGCACCTTGGGGTGGGTTATCAACGGGTTGCCGACCGTCTGGCCGCGACCGAAGAGAATGTTCAGCACCCCCGGCGGGAGCAAGTCCTGGGCCAGCTCGCCCAGGCGCAGGGCCGTCAGGGGCGTCAGTTCGGACGGCTTTATCACCACTGTGTTGCCGGCAGCCAGGGCCGGGGCGATCTTCCAGGCCAGCATCATCAGCGGGTAGTTCCACGGCGCGATGGAAGCCACCACACCCAACGGGTCGCGGCGAATCATCGAGGTGTGGCCCGGCAGATACTCGCCTGCCGCCAAGCCGCCCAGGCAGCGCGCCGCACCGGCAAAGTAGCGGAACACATCGGCAATCGCCGGGATCTCGTCGTTGAGTGCAGCGCTCAGGGGCTTGCCGCAGTTCTGTGATTCCAGCCGGGCCAGTTCATCGCCATGGGCTTCGATGGCATCGGCCAGCACCAGCAAGGCCTGCGAACGTTCTTTAGGGCTGGTTTGCGACCAGCTGTCGAAGGCTTGGTCGGCAGCGCGCACGGCGCTGTCTACCTGTGCCTCGCTGGCTTCGTTGATCTGCGCCAGGGCAGTGCCCAGCGCCGGGTTGAGCACGGTCCAGGCCGGGCCTTGGCCAGCGACCAGCTGGCCATTGATCAGCATCTGCGTTTGCATCGGGGGCTCCTCCAGGGTCATTTGCCTCCGCCCGCGACGCTGTCGCCGCCACGGGTCAGGTAATAGGCGCCAAGAATCGGCAGCATGGTCACCAGCATCACCAGCATGGCGACAACGTTGGTCACCGGCACGTCGCGCGGGCGGCTGAGCTGGTTGAGCAGCCAGATCGGCAGGGTGCGCTCGTGGCCGGCGGTGAACGTGGTGACGATGATTTCATCGAACGACAAGGCAAAGGCCAGCATGCCGCCGGCCAGCAGTGCCGAGCCGAGGTTGGGCAGGACGATGTAGCGGAATGTCTGCCAACCGTCGGCGCCGAGGTCCATCGAGGCTTCGATCAGGCTTTGCGAGGTACGCCGCAGGCGGGCGATCACGTTGTTGTAGACGATCACCACGCAGAATGTGGCGTGGCCGACTACGATGGTGAATACCCCGGGCTCTATCCCTAACGTCTTGAACGCCGAGAGCAGGGCGAGACCGGTGATGATGCCTGGTAGGGCAATGGGCAGGATCAGCACCAGCGATATGCTTTCCTTGCCGAAGAAGCTGCGCCGATAGAGCGCCGCCGAGGCCAGCGTACCGAGCACCAGTGCGATCAAGGTGGCCAGGCAAGCCACTTGCAGCGAAAGCTTGATTGCCTCAAGCACATCGGGCCGGGCGAAGGCCACGTCGATCCACTTCAGGGTAAAGCCCTTGGGCGGGAAGCTGAACGCAGCGTCTTCGGTATTGAAGGCGTACAGGAAGATGATCAGGATCGGGAAGTGCAGGAACAGCAACCCACCCCAGGCCGCCAGGCGCAGCCCTGCAGACGCTTTTTCAGAGTGCATCGAAAGCCCCCAGGCGCTTGACGATGGTCAGGTACACCGCGATCAGCACGATGGGCACCAAGGTGAACGCGGCGGCCATCGGCATGTTGCCTATCGCTCCTTGCTGGGCATAGACCATGCTGCCGATGAAGTAGCCGGGCGGGCCGACCAGTTGCGGCACAATGAAGTCGCCCAGGGTGAGCGAGAAGGTGAAGATCGAGCCGGCGGCGATACCGGGGATCGACAGCGGCAGGATCACCTGCACGAAGGTTTGCCCTGGCCGGGCGCCCAGGTCCGCCGAAGCCTGCAGCAGCGACGGTGGCAAGCGCTCCAGCGAGGCCTGGATCGGCAGGATCATGAACGGCAGCCAGATATACACGAACACCAGGAAGCGCCCCAGGTGCGAAGTCGACAGCGTGCTGCCGCCCACGCCCGGCACGGCCAGCACTGCTTGCAGCAGGCCATCCAGGTGCAGCTGCTGGACGAACCATTGGGTCACGCCGCCCTTGGCCAATAGCAGGGTCCAGGCATAGGTCTTGACGATATAGCTGGCCCACATGGGCATCATCACCGCGATGTAGAAAAACGCCTTGGTCTTGCCGCTGGTGTAGCGCGCCATGTAGTAGGCGATGGGGAAGGCCAGCACCGCGCTGGCCAGCGACACCGCCACCGCCATGCTCAGGGTGCGCAGGATGATGTCGAAGTTCGATGGGTTGAACAGCGCGGCGAAGTTGCCCAGGGTCAGGTCCGGGGTCACCGCCATGGTGAAGTCGTCGAAGGTATAGAAGCCCTGCCACAGCAGGTTCAGCAGCGAGCCCAGGTAAATCGCGCCGAACCAGGTCAGCGGCGGGATCAACAGCAGTGCCAGGTACAGGTTGGGGCGCCGGTACAGCAGGTTGGACAAGCTGCGCAGTGTGCTCATCTCAGCGGTCCTCGGTTTCCTGCAGCACCGTCATGGCCTCGCGGGGCCAGTGCGCCTGCAGCCGTTGCCCGGGCTGCCAGGCCTGCACCTGCTTCTGCCAGCGGTCATTGGCCTGGCTGACTGCCAGCAGTTGGCCGTTGTCCAGCTGCAGTTCGTAGCGTGTGGCGCTGCCTTGGTACTGGACATCACGCAGCACGCCGCTGACCTGTACCTCATGGCTGGTCACTACCGGGTCGCCCAGGCGAATGTGCTCGGGGCGGATGGAGAAGGGCGCAAGGCTGCCGTTGAGCTGCATGGCCAGCTCGCCACGCACCACGTTGGACGTGCCGACGAATTCAGCGACGAAGGTTGTGCTGGGCTTCATGTACAGGTTGCGCGGGGTGTCGACCTGTTCGATACGACCGCGGTTGAACACCGCGACCCGGTCGGACATCGACAGCGCTTCGGTCTGGTCGTGGGTGACGAAGATGAAGGTGATGCCCAGTTGGCGTTGCAGCTTTTTCAGCTCGCCTTGCATCTGTTCGCGCAATTTCAGGTCCAGCGCGCCCAGTGGCTCATCCAGCAGCAGCACCCGCGGCCGGTTGACCAACGCCCGGGCCAGGGCCACGCGCTGACGCTGGCCGCCAGACAGCTGTGCCGGTTTGCGCGCGCCATAGCCAGCCAGGGCCACCATGGCCAGGGCTTCTTCGGCGCGGCTGTGGCGTTCGGCCTTGCCCACGCCTTTTACCTTCAGGCCATAGGCGATGTTGTCCAGCACGTTCATGTGCGGGAACAGCGCATAGTCCTGAAACACAGTGTTGACGTCACGTTGGTAGGGCGGCATGCCAGCAGCCTCGACCCCTTGGATGCGGATCGACCCGCTGGAGGGTTGCTCGAAGCCCGCGATCAGGCGCAGGCAGGTGGTCTTGCCTGAGCCGGAAGGGCCGAGCATGGAAAAGAACTCGCCATCGATGATGTCGATGCTGACCTGGTCGACGGCCTTGACCTCGCCGAAGGTGCGGGAAACCTGTGTGAACTGGACGGCTAGGGGCATGCTGGGCTCCGGACAACAATGGTTCTCCTGTGCCGGCCTCTTCGCGGGTGAACCCGCTCCTACAGGACGCGCCACCCTTACAGGCGGTGAAGAACCTGTGGGAGCGGGCTTGCCCGGGAAAAGGCCGGTACAGGCATTCAGGCAACCTCAGCGACCACCCATGATCGCAATGTAGTCCTGGGTCCAGCGGCTGTAAGGCACGAACTTGCCCCCTTGGGCCTGCGGTGTTTTCCAGAAGGCAATCTTGTCGAAGTTGTCGAAGCCGTTGGTCTTGCAGCCCTCGGCCCCCAGCAGCTCGCTGGCGGTGCACGCCGCCGGCACAGCCGGCAACGAGCCGAACCAGGCTGCCACATCGCCTTGCACCTTTGGTTTCAACGACCAGTCCATCCATTTGTAGGCGCAATTGGGGTGCTTGGCCTCGGCGTGCAGCATGGTGGTGTCGGCCCAGCCGGTCGCGCCCTCCTTGGGGATGGTCGAGGCCACTGGCTGGTTCTCGGCCTTGAGGCCATTGACCATGTAGCCCCAGGAGCTGGAGGCAACCACGCCTTCATTTTTCACATCGCTCATCTGGACCGTGGCGTCATGCCAATAGCGGTGGATCAGCGGTTGTTGCTGGCGCAGCAGTTCCAGCACGGCCTTGTATTGTGCCTCGTTCAGTTCGTACGGGTCCTTGATGCCCAGTTCGGGCTTGGCCGACTTGAGGTACAGCGCTGCATCGGCGATGTAGATCGGCCCGTCATAGGCTTGCACGCGGCCCTTGTTCGGCTTGCCGTCGGGCAGGTTCTGCGGCTCGAACACCACGCTCCAACTGGTCGGTGCCTGCTTGAAGGTGTTGGTGTTGTACAGCAGCACGTTTGGCCCCCACTGGTACGGCGTGCCGTACACCTGCTTGTCGACCACATACCAGCCACCGTTCTGCAGGCGCGGGTCGATGGTCTTCCAGTTGGAGATCAGGGCGGTGTTGATCGGCTGTACACGCTTGCCTGCGATCAGCCGCAACGATGCATCGCCCGAGGCGGTGACCAGGTCATAGCCGCCCTTGGTCATCAGGCTGACCATCTCGTCCGAGGTGGCGGCCGTTTTCACACTGACCTTGCAGCCGGTTTCCTTTTCGAAACCGGTCACCCAGTCGTAGGCCTTGTCGCTTTCACCGCGTTCGATGTAGCCGGGCCAGGCGACGATGTCCAGGCGCCCCTCGCCGGCCCCCAGGGCCTTGGGCGGTTCGGCGGCCTGCAGGCTGGCGCTGGCCAGCATGGCGCAGGTGGTGGCGCCGAGCAATGCGGTCTTGTGCACTGACATGGTGTTCCCTCTTCTTGGCGATCTTGTTCGGGCAGTCATGAGGCAAGCAGTGAAGCAATCGTTATAAGCGTAGTGCGTGGGTGCGAGGTATTGGCGATATCGAGTCTAGTTGGCTTTTTGCCAGCTAATGCAACATCCGGAAGCAAATCCCTGCATGGCGTGTGCTTCGCCAAGCCTTACTCTGGCGTTTGAATCTTCTTACGTGGAGACACGCGAATGAACACCCGCGGCTTGCTTGATCAACTCCTCAAATCCGGCCAGCAATTGCTTGAGAAGCAGGGGGGCGCGAGCAAGTCTGGCAGCGCGTCAGGCGGGCTTGGCGGGTTATTGTCCGGAGCAGGAGGCGGCCTTTTGGGGGGCGGCGCTCTGGGCCTGTTGCTGGGTAGCAAGAAGGCCCGCAAGTACGGTGGCAAAGCCCTGACTTACGGTGGCCTCGCCGCGTTGGGGGTGCTGGCCTATAAAGCTTATGGCAACTGGCAGGCAAACCAGCGTGTGGCCGCAGCCGAGCCTCAAACCATCGACCGCTTGCCGCCGGCCCAGGCCGAGCAGCACAGCCAGGCGGTACTCCGCGCTTTGGTGGCGGCGGCCAAGTCCGATGGGCATATCGACGAGCGCGAGCGGGCGCTGATCGAAGGCGAGTTCACGCGTCTGGACAGCGACCGCGAATTGCAGCATTGGCTGCATGCCGAGTTGAACAAGCCGCTGGACCCGGCCGAAGTGGCCCGCGCAGCGCAAACGCCGGAGATGGCTGCCGAGATGTACCTGGCCAGCGTGATGATGGTCGATGAGGAAAACTTCATGGAGCGTGCCTACCTGGACGAGTTGGCACGCCAGCTGCAGCTGGACCCGGGCTTGCGTCAGGAGCTGGAAAGCCAGGTACGGCAAGCGGTGGCTCAGTAATACGCCTGTCGGGGAATATTCAGCGCCTGTGAGACCGAGCGTCGCGTGGGCGGCGCTCGATCTCACAGGCGCTGAATATGTTGCGTCATGCACATGGTGGCTTTTACCTCATACCCCGCACTTCACCCGCAAAAGCATAAGGCGCCTAGGCTATACTTCGGCGATTTTTCCCGCTCGTTGTGAATTCCTGAGGGCTGAATGTGAAGAACTGGACCTTGCGCCAACGGATCCTGGCAAGTTTCGCCGTGATCATCGCCATCATGCTGCTGATGATCGTGGCCGCCTACTCGCGGTTGGTGACTATCGAAACCGCCGAAGAGGCGGTGGGGACCGATAGCATTCCCGGCGTCTACTACAGCTCGATGATCCGCAGCGCCTGGGTCGACAGCTACGTCACCAGCCAGCAGTTGGTGGGCCTGTCGAACCATCGTGAAATTACTTCGGCCGACCTGGAACTGTTCAGAAACTTCGATAACCGGCTGAAGCAATTCATGGCCAGCTACCAGACCACCATTCAGGACAGGGACGACCAGGCCCGATTTGACAGCTTCGTGCAACTGGAAGAAAACTACCTCAAGATCGTCAACCAGGTGCTGGATGCGTACGGTCAGCACAACTACGACGAAGCCCAACGGCTGATCACCGAGGTCCTCACCCCGGCCTGGATGGAGGGGCGCGAGCACCTGAATGACGTGATCGAGAATAATCGGGCCTCTGCCGGTGCCGCCACCAACGAGATCGTCAATGCCGTCAATACGGCCAAGGGCAGCATGTTGGTTTCGCTGTTGCTGGCAATCGTCGCTGCCGGCATCTGCGGCCTGCTGCTGATGCGCGCTATCACGGCGCCCATGCAGCGTATTGTGCATGCCCTCGATAAACTGCGCTCGGGTGATCTGAGCATGCGCCTGAGCCTGGACCGCAAGGACGAATTCGGCGCCATTGAAAGCGGCTTCAACGAAATGGCTGAGGCACTGGCCAACCTGGTGGCCCAGGCCCAACGCTCGTCGGTGCAGGTGACCACTTCGGTCACCGAAATTGCCGCCACGTCCAAGCAGCAGCAGGCTACCGCCACCGAAACGGCCGCCACCACCACCGAAATTGGCGCCACCTCGCGGGAAATCGCCGCCACTTCGCGGGACCTGGTGCGCACCATGACCGAAGTGACTACGGCTGCTGATCAGGCATCCAGCCTGGCAGGCTCCGGGCAGCAGGGCCTGGCACGCATGGAAGAGACCATGCACCAGGTGATGGGCGCTGCCGACCTGGTCAATGCCAAGCTCGGTATCCTCAACGAGAAAGCCAGCAACATCACCCAGATGGTGGTAACCATCGTCAAGGTTGCCGACCAGACCAATCTGCTGTCGCTCAACGCCGCCATCGAAGCGGAAAAGGCCGGCGAATATGGTCGCGGCTTTGCCGTGGTCGCTACCGAAGTGCGCCGCCTGGCCGACCAGACCGCCGTGGCCACCTACGACATCGAGCAGATGGTGCGCGAGATCCAGTCGGCAGTGTCGGCCGGTGTCATGGGGATGGACAAGTTCTCCGAAGAAGTGCGCCGCGGCATGTTCGAGGTGCAGCAGGTGGGCGAACAACTCAGCCAGATCATTCACCAGGTGCAGGCCTTGGCGCCGCGCGTATTGATGGTCAACGAAGGCATGCAGGCCCAGGCCACCGGTGCCGAGCAGATCAACCAGGCGCTGGCCCAGCTCAGCGATGCCAGCACCCAGACTGTCGAGTCATTGCGCCAGGCCAGCTATGCCATCGATGAGCTGAGCCAGGTGGCCGCGGGCCTGCGTGGCGGCGTGTCGCGTTTCAAAGTCTGACCGCGATGAACGACTTGCAACTGCGCAGCGCGGGGGCGGAGAACACCAAAGGGGTGTTGTACCTGCAGTTTCGCATCAGAGAGCAGCGGTTTGCCCTGAGCGTGCACGAGGTGGTCGAAGTGCTGCCCCGTCAGCCGCTCAAGCCGATCGCCCAGGCTCCCGCCTGGGTCGCGGGTATCCTCGCCCATCGTGGCCAACTGGTACCGGTAATCGACCTTGCCGCACTGAGCTTCGGCCAGCCGGCGGTGCAACGCACCAGCACCCGCTTGGTGCTGGTGCGCTACCGAGGCAGCCTGCAGCTGGGCCTGATCCTGGAGCAGGCCACCGAAACCCTGCGTTGTCAACCCGACGAGTTCCAGCCCTATGGGGTGGACACAGGCGAAGCGCCTTATCTGGGCCCAGTGCGCGAGGATGCCCAGGGCCTGCTGCAGCGCATCGAAGTCAATGACCTGCTGCCCGACACCGTGCACGCATTGCTGTACACGCAATACCCGACAGGGATGCCCACATGAACGAACAGCGTTTCTTCCGCTTCTTGCGCGAGCGTATTGGCCTGGACGTGGAGTCGGTGGGGGCGCCCATGGTCGAACGCGCGCTGCGTCAACGTTGCGTGGCTGCGGGCGCGATGGACCTGGACGATTACTGGCTGCGCCTGCAGCAGTCGGCAGATGAGCAACAGGCGCTGATCGAAGCTGTGATCGTCCCGGAAACCTGGTTTTTCCGTTACCCCGAATCCTTCACTGCGCTGGCCAGCCTGGCCCATAAGCGGCTTGCTCAACTGGCTGGCGCGCGCCCGCTGCGATTACTCAGCCTGCCATGTTCTACCGGCGAGGAGCCTTATTCGCTGGCCATGGCCTTGTTTGACGCCGGGATGGGGCCAGGGGCATTCCTTGTCGATGGAATGGACATCAGCCCCAGCTCGGTAGCCAAGGCCGGGCAGGCGGTATATGGGCGCAATGCGTTCCGGGGTAGCGAACTGGGCTTTCGCGAGCGTTACTTCGATGCTCAGGGCGAAGGCCACCGCCTGCATGAACGGGTACGCCAGCAAGTCAGCCTGCGGGTGGGCAATGTGCTTGACCCGGCGCTGGCCAGCCGCGATGGCCTGTATGACTTCGTGTTCTGTCGCAATCTGTTGATCTATTTCGACGTACCGACCCAACAGCGTGTGTTCGAAGTGCTCAAGCGCTTGCTGCATCCGCAGGGTGTGCTGTTCATCGGCCCGGCCGAAGGCAGCTTGTTGGCTCGCATGGGCATGCGTCCATTGGGGATCGCCCAGTCGTTTGCCTATGTGCGTCACGAAGGCGACAGCGCCCCCTTGGTGGCGGCACCCGCGCAACCCGCCAAGCGTACGTTCACGAGTTTGCCGGCACCGGTTTTTTCGCAGCCCAGTGTGCCGTTGCCTCGTCCGCTGCGTGTACTGCCGGTGGCGGCCAGGCCAGCGCCAGCCCGCGAGCACAAGCACGAGGGGGCCAGCGAGTTGCTGGCCGGCATTGCCCGGCTGGCCAATGCCGGCGCCAGCGAGCAGGCCCGTAGCGAATGCCAGCGCTACCTGAGCCAGTACCCGCCGTCGGCACAGGTGTACTACTGGCTGGGTTTGCTCAGTGATACCGATGGCGATGCGCAGCAGGCGCTGAGCCACTATCGCAAGGCCCTGTACCTGGAGCCACAGCACCCTGAGGCGCTGGTGCACCTGGCCGCCTTGCTGGCGGCCCAGGGTGACCTGGCCGGCGCTCGGCGCCTTCAGGCGCGCGCGGCGCGGGCTGGCCGGGAGTCTGAACGATGAACAGTGAATCCGCGATGCAGTTGCTCGCCGAAGATGACGCGCACATCGACGACTGCTGGAACCGCATTGGCGTGCGCGGCGACAAGCAGTGCCCACTGCTGGAACGGCACGTTCATTGCCGCAATTGCGAGGTGTATGCCGCTGCGGCCACGCGTTTGCTCGATCGCTATACGCTGATGCAGGGCCACCAGGCTGCAGCGGTGCAGCCGGACGAGGAAAGCACCGGCCATTCCATGCTGCTGTTCCGTCTGGGCGAAGAATGGCTTGCACTGGCTACCGCCTGCTTGGTCGAGATCGCCCCGTTGCAGGCGGTGCATTCATTGCCGCACCAGCGCTCGCGGCTGCTGCATGGGGTTGCCAATGTGCGCGGCGCGTTGGTGCCGTGCCTGTCACTGGCTGACTTGCTCGGGGTGCAGGCCGGCGCCACCGAGCCACGTAGCGCCCGGGCGATGCCACGTATGCTGATTCTGGCTGCCGAAGGTGGGCCGGTGGTGATGGCCGTCGAGGAAATCGACGGTATTCACCGGCTCGATCCGCAACTGCTGGGCAGTGGCCGGGACGCCACACGCTTCACCGCCGCAGTCCTGCAGTGGCGTGGCCGCAGCGTGCGGGTTCTGGACGATCAACACTTAATGTCTGCCGTGCAGCGGAGCCTGTCATGACCCCAGAGCAAATGCGCGACGCATCGTTGCTCGAACTGTTCAGCCTGGAAGCCGAGGCGCAGACCCAAGTGCTCAGCGCTGGCCTGATGGCACTGGAGCGCAACCCCACCCAGGCCGACCAGCTTGAAGCATGCATGCGCGCTGCGCACTCGCTGAAGGGGGCAGCGCGTATTGTCGGGGTGGATGCTGGTGTCAGTGTCGCCCACGTCATGGAGGATTGCCTGGTAGCGGCCCAGGAAGGCCGACTGCGACTGACCGCCGAGCATATTGACGCGCTGTTGCAAGGTACCGACCTGCTGATGCGTATTGCCACACCCGGTGATGCCGTGGCGCAGGCAACCTTGCCGGTGTTTCTTGCGCAAATGGCCAGCCTGCTCGACTCGGGCGCTTCTGCCATGCCTGTCGTGCCGCTGGCTGCATCCGCGCCGCCGGAGCCGCCGCAGGCAACTCTGCTGCCTGCGCCCGTGGTAATGCCAGTCGAACCGCCGGAACCAGAGCCCGAACCAGTCCTGCGGCGCAAGGCTGGCAAGCGCGCTGGCGAAGGTGCCGAGCGGGTACTGCGTGTCACCGCCGACCGCCTCAATAGCCTGCTTGACCTGTCCAGCAAGTCGCTGGTGGAAACCCAGCGGCTCAAACCGTACCTGGCTACCCTGCAGCGTCTCAAACGCATGCACGGCCAAGGCATGCAGGCGCTTGACGGCTTGCGCATGCAACTGGAAGACAGTGGTCAGAGCAGCGAGGTGCTCGAGGCCTTGGCACAGACCCAGCGCCTGCTGGCAGAGACCCAGCAGATTTTGCAGCAGCAGGCGGCCGACCTGGATGAGTTCGGCTGGCAGGCCAGCCAGCGTGCACAGTTGTTGTATGACACCGCCCTGGCCTGCCGGATGCGGCCGTTTGCCGACGTGTTGACCGGGCAAAGCCGCATGGTCCGCGACCTGGGCCGTTCGCTGGGCAAACCGGTGCGGCTGGTGGTGGAAGGGGAGAAGACCCAGGTCGACCGCGATGTGCTGGAAAAGCTCGAAGCACCGCTGACCCACCTGTTGCGCAATGCTGTCGACCACGGCATCGAATTGCCCGAGCGGCGCCTGCTGGCAGGCAAGCCGGACGAGGGGGTGATCCGACTGCGGGCTTCGCACCAAGCGGGCATGCTCAGCCTGGAGCTGATCGACGATGGCGCCGGTATCGACCTGGAGCGCCTGCGCAGCAGCATCGTCGAGCGCGCCCTGTCGCCTGCTGATACGGTGGCGCGGATGAGTGAGGCGGAGCTGCTGACGTTCCTGTTCCTGCCCGGTTTCAGCCTGCGTGACAAGGTTACCGAAGTGTCCGGGCGCGGTGTGGGGCTGGATGCGGTGCAGCACTTGATCCGCGAGCTGCGCGGCTCGATCGAGTTGACTCAGGCGGCAGGGCAGGGCTGTCGCTTCCATCTGCAGGTGCCGCTGACCCTGTCGGTCGTTCGCAGCCTGGTGGTCGAGGTGGGCGGTGAGGCTTACGCCTTCCCGCTGGCGCATATCGAGCGCACGCTGGAAGTGACCGCCGAACAGATCGTGCAGATCGAGGGGCGCCAGCACTTCTGGCACGAAGGCCGGCATATCGGCCTGGTGGCGGCCAGCCAACTGCTCAATCGCCCGGCCGGGCAAAGTGACGAAGCCAGCCTGCGGGTGGTGGTGATTCGTGAGCGCGAGCAGCTGTACGGCGTGGCCGTGGAGCGGTTGGTGGGGGAGCGGGTGCTGGTCGTGATGCCACTCGACCCACGCCTGGGGAAGGTGCAGGACATTTCCTCAGGCGCCTTGCTCGATGATGGTTCGGTGGTCCTGATTGTCGATGTCGAAGACTTGCTACGCTCAGTGGAAAAACTGCTCAGCACTGGCAGCCTGGAGCGTATCGAACGCGGCAGCAGCGGAGCCCGTGGTGTGGTCCGCAAGCGCATCCTGGTGGTCGACGACTCGCTGACCGTGCGCGAACTGCAGCGCAAGCTGCTGGGCAACCGTGGCTACGACGTGGCGGTGGCGGTGGATGGCATGGACGGCTGGAACGCCCTGCGCAGCGAGGACTTCGACCTGTTGATCACCGACATCGACATGCCGCGCATGGACGGTATCGAGCTGGTTACCCTGGTGCGTCGCGACCAGCGCCTGCAGTCATTGCCGGTGATGGTGGTGTCCTATAAGGACCGTGAGGAAGACCGACGGCGTGGCCTGGACGCCGGCGCCGACTACTATTTGGCAAAGGCCAGTTTCCACGACGATGCGTTGCTGGATGCTGTGGTGGAGCTGATCGGGGGTGCTCAGGGATGAAGATCGCCATCGTCAATGACATGCCCCTGGCCGTCGAAGCGTTGCGCCGTGCGGTCGCCCTGGAGCCCGCACACCAGGTCGTGTGGGTGGCCAGCAACGGTGCCGAGGCGGTGCAACGCTGCACCGAGCTGTTGCCGGACCTGATACTCATGGACCTGATCATGCCGGTGATGGATGGTGTCGAGGCGACCCGGCGGATCATGGCCGAAACCCCGTGTGCCATTGTCATCGTCACGGTCGACCGTAAACAGAACGTGCACCGGGTGTTCGAGGCCATGGGCCATGGCGCCCTCGACGTGGTCGATACCCCTGCGCTGGGCGCTGGCGATGCCCGCGAAGCGGCGGCGCCATTGCTGCGCAAGATCCTCAATATCGGCTGGCTGGTCGGCCAGCAGCGTGCACCTGCCGCAAGGTCGGTGGCGGCACCGCTGCGCGAGGCGTCCCAGCGCCGCGGGTTGGTGGCAATCGGGTCTTCGGCAGGTGGCCCAGCAGCACTCGAAGTGTTGCTCAAGGGCTTGCCGGCAGCGTTTCCAGCGGCCATCGTGCTGGTCCAGCATGTGGATCAGGTGTTTGCCGCAGGCATGGCCGAATGGCTCAGCAGCGCAGCAGGCCTGCCGGTGCGACTGGCCCGTGAAGGCGAACCGCCGCGGCCAGGCCAGGTACTCCTGGCCGGTACCAACCACCACATTCGCCTGCTACAGAGCGGACAACTGGCCTACACTGCCGAGCCTGTGAATGAAATCTACCGGCCCTCGATCGATGTGTTCTTCGAGAGCGTTGCACGTTACTGGAATGGCGATGCAGTGGGCGTGCTGCTCACCGGCATGGGCCGCGACGGTGCCCAGGGCCTGAAGCTGATGCGTCAGCAGGGCTTTCTGACCATCGCCCAGGACCAGGCCAGCAGCGCGGTTTACGGCATGCCCAAGGCTGCTGCGGCTATTGATGCCGCCGTGGAAATTCGCCCGCTGGAACGCATAGCAGGGCGCCTGACTGAATTTTTCGCAAAATGACGAAATGTATTGAATCACGCCGCCAGGCCGGTAGTGATCGGGTGAACAATGATGAATGATTTACCGATCGAAGGTTTCGCGACCACCAACGAGAACTCGGCGATGGTGCTGCTGGTCGACGATCAGGCCATGATCGGCGAAGCGGTGCGGCGTGGCTTGGCCAATGAAGACAACATCGACTTCCACTTCTGTGCCGACCCGCACCAGGCGGTGGCCCAGGCCATGCGCATCAAGCCCACGGTCATTCTTCAGGACCTGATCATGCCAGGCCTGGACGGCTTGACCCTGGTGCGCGAGTACCGCAACAACCCGGTGACCCAGGACATACCGATCATCGTCCTGTCGACCAAGGAAGACCCGTTGGTCAAGAGCGCGGCATTTGCCGCCGGGGCCAACGATTACCTGGTCAAGCTGCCTGACACCATCGAACTGGTGGCACGCATCCGCTACCACTCGCGTTCCTACCTGACCCTGCTGCAGCGCGACGAGGCCTACCGTGCCCTGCGCGTCAGCCAGCAGCAGTTGCTGGATTCCAACCTGATGCTGCAGCGGCTGATGAACTCCGATGGCCTGACCGGGCTGTCCAACCGTCGCCACTTCGATGAATACCTGGAGCTGGAATGGCGCCGGGCGATGCGTGAACAGCAGCAGCTGTCGTTGCTGATGATCGACGTGGACTACTTCAAAGTCTACAACGACAGCTTTGGTCATCTGGCCGGTGACGAGGCCTTGCGCCAGGTGGCCGAAGCCATCCGTAGCTCGTGCTCGCGGCCGACCGACCTGCCGGCGCGCTATGGCGGCGAAGAGTTCGCCCTGGTGCTGCCCAACACCTCGCCAGGCGGGGCACGGCTGGTGGCCGAAAAGCTGCGCCAGACCGTGCTGGGCCTGGGCATCCCGCATACTGCGCCGACGGCTGATGCATTTTTGACCGTAAGCATCGGCCTGGCCACCCAGACGCCTGCTATCGGCAGCCACTGCCGGCAGCTGATTTCGGCGGCCGACAAAGGTCTTTACCTGGCCAAGAACGGTGGGCGTAACCAAGTCGGCACCGCCTAAGCACTTGGAGACGGCGCGGCCGCTCTCACATGAGACCGCGCAGGTTGCCCTAAATACATACGACCGCCCGGCGGGTCTGCCGCCATGCTGCGGACTCGGTTATACTCGCGGGCTTTTCACCGAATTCGCGCGAGTAGGCAGCCCATGGAAATCCAACCGATCCTGAACACCATCAAGGACCTCACCGAACGTTCCCAGTCAATTCGGGGGTATCTTTGACTACGATCACAAGCATGACCGCCTGATCGAAGTCAACCGCGAGCTGGAAGACCCCAACGTCTGGAACAAGCCTGAGTACGCCCAGGCACTGGGCCGCGAGCGTGCCATGCTGGCCCAGGTCGTCGAGACCCTGGACAAGCTGTCCAACGGCCTGGGTGACTGCCAGGACCTGCTCGACATGGCCGTCGAAGAAAATGACGAAGGCGCCGTCGGCGACGTCGTGACCGAGCTGGAAAGCCTGGAAGAAAACCTGGCCCAGCTTGAGTTCCGTCGCATGTTCAGCGGCGAGATGGACATGAACAACGCCTACCTGGATATCCAGGCCGGCTCCGGTGGTACCGAAGCACAGGACTGGGCCAACATCCTGCTGCGCATGTACCTGCGCTGGGCCGACAAGCGTGGTTTCGACGCCACCATCATCGAGCTTTCCGAAGGTGAAGTGGCCGGCATCAAGGGTGCCACCGTGCACATCAAGGGCGAGTACGCCTTTGGCTGGCTGCGCACCGAAATCGGCGTGCACCGCCTGGTGCGCAAGAGCCCGTTCGACTCCGGCGCCCGTCGCCACACGTCGTTCTCGGCGGTGTTCGTATCGCCCGAGATCGACGACAAGGTCGAAATCGAGATCAATCCGTCCGACCTGCGCATCGACACCTACCGCTCCTCCGGTGCCGGTGGTCAGCACGTGAACACCACCGACTCGGCGGTCCGTATCACCCACGTGCCGACCAACACCGTGGTGGCTTGCCAGAACGAACGTTCCCAGCACGCCAACAAGGACACCGCCATGAAAATGTTGCGGGCCAAGTTGTACGAGCTGGAAATGCAGAAGCGCAACGCCGCCTCGCAGGCGCTGGAAGACAGCAAGTCGGACATCGGCTGGGGCCACCAGATTCGCTCCTACGTACTGGATGACTCGCGCATCAAGGACCTGCGTACCGGTGTCGAGCGTAGCGACTGCCAGAAAGTCCTGGACGGCGACCTCGACCAGTATCTGGAAGCGAGCCTCAAGCAGGGCCTGTGATTAGCACCCCCATGCCGCGCTACCTGGCCAGCCGCCGGTAGCGCGTGCCCTGCCCGGAACGGGCAACGAATACCTGATGGAAAGAATGACGACATGAGCGACCTGAAGACCGAATCGCAAGACCTGCAACAGGAAGAAAACGCCCTGATCGCCCTGCGCAAGGAAAAACTTGCCGCCGAGCGTGCCAAGGGCAATGCCTTCCCCAACGACTTCCGTCGCGACAGCTACTGCAACGACCTGCAGAAGCAATACGCGGACAAGACCAAGGAAGAGCTGGAAGCAGCCGCGATCCCGGTCAAGGTCGCCGGCCGCATCATGCTCAACCGTGGTTCGTTCATGGTTATCCAGGACATGACTGGCCGTATTCAGGTCTACGTCAACCGCAAGACCCTGCCGGAAGAAACCCTGGCCGCCGTCAAGACCTGGGACCTGGGCGACATCATCAGCGCCGAAGGCACCCTGGCCCGTTCCGGCAAGGGCGACCTGTACGTCGAAATGACCAACGTGCGCCTGCTGACCAAGTCGCTGCGCCCGCTGCCTGACAAGCACCATGGACTGACCGACACCGAGCAGCGCTACCGCCAGCGCTACGTCGACCTGATGGTCAACGAAGAAACCCGCCACACCTTCCGTGTGCGTTCGCAGGTGATTTCGCACATCCGCAAGTTCCTCATCGAGCGTGACTTCCTTGAAGTCGAAACGCCGATGCTGCAGACCATCCCGGGCGGTGCGGCAGCCAAGCCGTTCGAAACCCACCACAACGCCCTGGACATGGCCATGTTCCTGCGTATCGCGCCGGAGCTGTACCTCAAGCGCCTGGTCGTGGGTGGCTTCGAAAAAGTGTTCGAGATCAACCGTAACTTCCGTAACGAAGGCGTTTCGACTCGTCACAACCCTGAATTCACCATGCTCGAGTTCTACCAGGCATACGCTGACTACCGCGACAACATGGACCTCACCGAGGAACTGTTCCGCGAGCTGGCGCAACTGGTACTGGGCTCCACCGACGTGCCGTACGGCGACAAGGTATTCCACTTCGGCGAGCCGTTCGTGCGCCTGTCGGTGTTCGACTCGATCCTCAAGTACAACCCGGAGCTGACCGCTGCCGATCTGCAGGATGTTGACCGCGCCCGCGAGATCGCCAGGAAGGCCGGCGCCAAGGTGCTGGGCCATGAAGGCCTGGGCAAGCTGCAGGTGATGATTTTCGAAGAGCTGGTCGAGCACAAGCTGGAACAGCCGCACTTCATTACCGAGTACCCGTTCGAAGTGTCGCCGCTGGCCCGTCGCAACGACGAGAACCCGGCCGTTACCGATCGTTTCGAGCTGTTCATCGGTGGCCGCGAAATCGCCAACGCCTACTCCGAGCTCAACGATGCCGAAGATCAGGCCGAGCGCTTCCTGGCCCAGGTGGCCGAGAAGGACGCGGGTGACGATGAAGCCATGCACTATGACGCCGACTTCGTTCGTGCGCTGGAGTACGGCATGCCGCCGACCGCCGGTGAAGGCATCGGCATCGACCGCCTGGTGATGCTGCTGACCAACTCGCCATCGATCCGCGACGTCATCCTGTTCCCGCACATGCGTCCGCAGGCTTGAGTGAGCTGAACGAGCCGCCTTTCGAGGCGGCTTTTTCTTGCC
The DNA here is from genome assembly GCF_044904505.1 of Pseudomonas sp. 3HC3. Lineage (NCBI taxonomy): Bacteria > Pseudomonadati > Pseudomonadota > Gammaproteobacteria > Pseudomonadales > Pseudomonadaceae > Pseudomonas > Pseudomonas sp. 3HC3. The sequence goes on along the minus strand of NZ_JADDRH010000003.1, from coordinate 148,477 downwards.
TGAAGCTTTATGTTGTCAGGGCTGGCCCCTTCGCGGGTGAACCCGCTCCTACAAAGGCCTCAGCAGGCCCTTGTAGGAGCGGGTTTACCCGCGAAGAGGCCGGTACTGACGAAACACTGCCCATGAGGTATCCCCCGTGACACCCGCCATGCCTGACCAAGGCGCCGCCGGCATCGCCACCGCCGTCGCCGAAAGCGTGCAATACCAAGGCCGCAAGACTGCCCGCCAAGGCAGCGAACAGCGTCGCCAGTTGATTCTCGATGCCGCCATGCGCATTGTCGTGCGCGATGGCGTGCGCGGTGTGCGCCACCGGGCAGTGGCCGCCGAGGCCGGCGTGCCATTGTCGGCCACCACCTACTATTTCAAGGACATCGAGGACCTGCTCACCGATACCTTTGCCCAGTACGTCGAGCGCAGTGCGGCCTACATGGCCAAGCTGTGGGCCAACACCGAGGTGGTGTTGCGCCAGTTGCTGGCGCAGGGCGATGGCAGCCCGCAGGCCCGGGCGCGGCTGGCTGACGAGGTGGCGCGCATGACCGCCGACTACGTTCAGCGGCAATTGCTGAACCGCCGTGATTTCCTGATGGCCGAGCAGGCCTTCCGCCAGGAAGCATTGCTGTGCCCGCGACTGGCCGAGCTGGTGTGCGCTCATGAGCAGATCCTGCTGCACGGCACCCGGCAATTGCTGCAGGTCGTGGGCTCGCGGCAGCCGGAGCAGGATGCACAGATGTTGACGGCGATTATCGAGCAGTTGGAATATCAAGGCCTGCTCAAGCAAGCGAATGCGCAAGCCGATGGGCAGATGCTCGCTATGCTTACCCGATACCTGCAACTGGTGCTGGCATCGGCCTGAGGCGAGAACGACCTTTTCAAGGAGAACCTGATGAAAGCCTGGCGTGTGGTGTTGTTGACTTTGTCATTCCTGCTGCTGGGCGGTTGTCTGGTGACCTTCCATGAGCCCTTGCCCAGCAACCAGGCAGCGCCCAAGGCCCTGCTCGGCAAGTGGAGCAGCAAGGACGCCTGGGGGGAGCCGCTGAAACTGGTGATCAGCCGTAGCGGTGGCGACGCCTACAAGGCGGTGGCCACGGCCAAGGGCAAGGCCCCTGAAGAGTACGTGTTCACCGTGTCACGCCACGGCAACCGCTGGTACTTGTCGGCTGGCGTGCCCAAGCGGCTGGGTGGCAATTTCCTGATTGGCGGCTTCGACATCGTCGATGGCAAGGAACTGGTGGTCTACAACCTGGACGTCGAGCAGGTGCAGCAGGCGGTGGACAAAAAGGAACTGACCGGGCGCAGCACCGAAGTGCCGGACGACAACGGCGACGGCGTGCTGATCGACAGCCCGGCGGCGCGGGTGCTGGCCTACCTGGACGACCCGGCCAACTCCGACCTGTTCGTCGAAGTGGCGCGGTTCCAGCGCTCGGGCAAATGACCGTGTTGGCGTCTTCGCGGGCTTGCCCGCGAAGACGCCGGTACAGGTTTCGTGTACTAGAAAGGAGTCCCCGGTGGACGAATACCAGCAAACCATCCGCGCCCTGTCCGACCGCATCGTTGCGGCACAGACGCCTATTCGGGTCCTGGACGCGGTGAAGTGGGACGACAACATCCGCCAGGGCTTTCTCAAGGCCAAGGGCAAGGAGCCGCCGGCGGTTGATCGTGCCTACTACCAATCGCGCCCGCTGTCGTTCGACTCCAGCGCGGTCAAGGCCGAGTTCCAGGGCATCGAGCGCGACATCATTCGCCAGTTGGGCCAGTTCAACCCGGTCGGGCAGATCATGAAGCGCATGTGCCGCGAGTACCGCATGGTGGTGCGCATGCTCGAGGCGCGCGGCACCGAGGATTTCGGCCTGATCTCCCAGGAGCTGTACGGCGCCGCCTCGGATGCCTTCCACGCTGGTGACCCGACACTGGCCGACCTTGGGCTGATGCTGTCGGATTACCTGAACAACATCGATGGCCGTGGTGACCTCAAGGATGAGCCAAAGAACCTCACCGCCAAGGAGGCCGTGGAGATCCTCCAGCACCGGCTGAACAGAGTGTTCGGCGAGGCCGAGGGAACCATTCGTGTGTTCGAGTCAGACGGCATCGTCGCTGACGCCGCAGCCGGTGCCGACTACATCAAGGTGCGTGCCGATGCCATGTTCAACACCCGCGATGTGCGCGCCCTGGAGGTGCACGAAGGGTTGGTGCATGTCGGGACCACGCTCAATGGCCTGAACCAGCCGATCTGCACCTTCCTGGCCAAGGGCCCGCCCTCGTCGACGGTAACCCAGGAGGGCCTGGCCATCCTCATGGAGGTGATCGCCTTTGCCTCCTACCCCAGCCGCCTGCGCAAGCTCACCAACCGCACCCGAGCCATCCACATGGTTGAGGAGGGCGCAGACTTCATGCAGGTCTACGGTTTCTTCCGCGAGCAGGGCTTCGAGATGGCGCAGAGCTACAGCAACGCCAGCCGGGTGTTCCGCGGGTCGGTGCCCAACGGCTTGCCATTCACCAAGGACTTGTCCTACCTCAAGGGCTTCATCATGGTTTACAACTACATTCAGTTGGCCGTGAAGAAGGGCAAACTGGAACAGATCCCGTTGCTGTTCTGTGGCAAGACCACCCTGGAAGACATGCGCACCCTGCGCCAACTCGTCGAGGAAGGGCTGGTCGAGCCGCCCAAGTACCTGCCCGAACAATTCCGCGACCTTAACGCGCTGTCGGCCTGGATGTGTTTCTCCAACTTCCTCAACCACCTGAGCCTGGACCGTATTGAAGCCGACTACGCGAACATTCTCTGAGAACTGCCGCCTGCTGGTCCTGGGCCTGGTCCTGCTGAGCCTTGGCGGCTGCAGTAGCCTGCTGTTCTACCCCGAGCGTGGTCAGGCCTTCACCCCTGAGCGGGCCAAGCTGGAATACCGCGACGTCACGCTGACCACTGCTGATGGCATCCGCCTTCACGGTTGGTGGCTGCCGGCCAAGGCCGGGGTCGAAGTCAAGGGCACGGTGCTGCACCTGCACGGCAACGGCGGTAACCTGCCTGGGCACCTGGGGGGTAGCTACTGGCTGCCGGAGCAGGGCTACCAGGTGTTGATGATCGATTACCGCGGCTATGGCTTGTCTCAGGGCCAGCCGAGCCTGCCGGAGGTGTACGAGGACATTGCTGCAGCCATGGCCTGGCTGGAGCAGGCGCCCGAGGTCAGGGGCAAGCCGCTGGTATTGCTGGGGCAGAGCCTGGGCGGTGCGATGGCCATTCATTACCTGGCGGCCCACCCCGAGCAGCGCCAGCGCTTCAGCGCCCTGGTGTTCGATGGCGTGCCGGCCAGTTACCGCGCGGTGGGGCGCTTTGCGCTCAGCACCTCCTGGATGACCTGGCCATTACAGGTTCCGCTGTCGTGGCTGGTGCCGGACGGTGACAGCGCGATCCACTCGATCGAGCAATTGAGCAGCCCGCCCAAGTTGTTTTTCCACAGCATCGACGACAACCTGGTGCCGATGGACAACGCCATCCGCCTGTATCAGCACGCGCCACCACCGCGGGTACTGCAACTGACCCGAGGGGGGCACGTGCAGACGTTCGCCGACCCTACCTGGCGCCAGGTCATGCTGCGGTTCCTCGATGACCCCAGCCATTTCAATGGCCTGCGGCGGCTTGCCGAAGTGCCCAATTTCCCTGACGAGAAGAACAAGCAATGAGTGAAGAACGCAACGCCATCCCGCTGATCCTGACCGGCGTCGGCAGCATCATCGTGACGGTGGGGGCTTTGTGGTATTACGGTTACCTGCATTTCGCCAAGCCCGAAGATGCCCTGCTGCTGCAGGATTTCACCATGCTCAAGACCATCCCCGGCGAGGACTACAAGGTATCGCTGGACCCGGCACCGCAAGTGGCCCAGTGCGTCGATGGCGTGCTGGTGCTGTTCGACACCCAGCAGAAAGGCCTGACCGGCGTGCTGGTGGATAACCGCAAGCGTGCGGTGCGCTGCATGGGCGAGGAAACACCGCAGCAGGTGCGGTGAGTGTTCGGCGCAGGATTTTTTGGCGCCTGCAAGATCGAGCGCCGCCCGCGCGGCGCATCGCGAGCAAGCTCGCTCCTACATCTGTTTCGGGCCAGTTACGCCTGTGACAGACGCGCGCGACCGCCTTGTTTGTACGACGCGATATCGCGCTATGCACCAAGGCGTTCGCGCGCCAACCCCACAGGCATAATTGGCCCGAAATTTTCGGGCCAGTACAGCCTGCGCCAGGCGCGCGACCGTTTTATTGGTACGACGCCATATCGCGTCATGCACCAAGGCGTTCGCGCGCAAATCCCACAGGAATAACTGGCCCGAAACAGATGTAGGAGCGAGCTTGCTCGCGATGCGCCGCGCGGGCGGCGCTCGATCTCACAGGCGGCACAACATTATCGGTGAACAAGGAAAAGCCCCGCGTCGATCGCGGGGCTTGTCATTTCAGCTAACCAGCCTTACTGCTGAGCCTGGCTCACCGAGCGCGGTGCCACCGGCTGGTTGTCGTTGGAGATGGTCACCTCCACCCGACGGTTCTGCGCACGGCCCGAGTTGCTCGAGTTGTCCGCTACCGGGTACGCCTTGCCATAGCCCTGGGAAACGATACGCGCCGGATCTACCCCGGCACGTACCAGTGCCATGCGCACGCTGTTGGCGCGGCGCTCGGACAGTGTCTGGTTGTAGTTGGCCGAGCCGACGCTGTCGGTATAGCCCTCGACGATCACCTTGCGTTCCGGGTTTTCTTGGAGGAACCGTGCCAGTTTGGTGATGTTCGGGTAAGCGCTGCTCTTGAGTTCGGCCTTGTTGAAGTCGAACAGTACATCGCCGAAGGTCACCAGCGTTCCGCGGTCGGTCTGCTTGGCGTTGAGGCTGTCCTGCAGCTTGGCGATCTGCGCGTCGCGGGCATCCAGCTTGGCCTGGGCGCGCTGGGCCGAGGCGTTTTTCAGTTCAGCTTCGGCGGTGCGCAGGGCAATGGTCTGCTTGGCCACTTCGACGCGCTGGTTGGTCAGGTAGGCCAGTTGGTCGACTTTCTTCTCGTCTTCACGGTCCATGTAGGCCTTGTCGGCCTTGTTCAGCCAGTCCTGGGCGTCCTTGGTCTCCAGCGCCGCGACCTTGCTCGCTTGCGGGTTGCTCTGCAGCGAAGAGAAGTTGGTGCGGGCCGCTTCCAGATTGGCATTCGGATCGTGCGAGCAGGCAGCAAGACCGACGCTCAGGGCCAGCAGGGCGGGAATCATGACGTGTTTGCGCATAGTGTTCATCCTTTGATCGTGTGCGAAGGCTAAGGTTGGCGGGGCAGGGCTCACTGAACGCTGCGCAGGCCTTCCTCACGTACGTCCTGAACGCCCTGGCGGGCATCCTGCACGGCCTTCTGGGCTTTGGCTGCCTGGGCCTTGCGTTCGGCGAGGCGGGCATCCCACTCGGCCTGTTGGGCCAGGCGCTTGGCCTCGTCGTACTTCTTGTCGTGCATGGCGATTTCGGCTTGCTTGAACTTGTCCTGAGCCGCCTTCATTTCCACGGCGGCGAACTCGGTACCGCCGGCGCTGACGGCGGAGTTCACGGCGGACTGGGTGACGGCATACTGCTCGGTGGGCGGATTGCCCGCACAGCCGGCCAGGACCAGGCTACTGCCCAGTGCCAGCGCGGCCAGCTTGAACCCGCGCACATGAGTGGATGACAGTTTGCTAGTGCGGGTCTTCATGGTGGTCAGTTCCATTGGATCACTCCTGATAACGACGATGTCCGTAGCAGTCCATCGCTCAATCCCTGACAAAACCGCGCGCTTCAGCTCAACGGTGCACGAGGGCAGTGTGCAGGGTTTTAGCGTGATGGCTATTGGCTCCGACTCGGACGTTTTTCGAATAGTTCAGAAAAAAGCGCCGTGATCGAATAACTATTTCTGACTGATCGGTCAGTGCGATTTGCCTGGAACTTTCCCAGGCTGAAGCGGTATTCCGGGCCTTGAGCAGGCCCGGAACGGGGGAGCGGACGGTTACTTGTCGCTGTCGACTGTAGCGTTGCTCAAGTTGTGCAGGTGCTGGCGGGACAGGGAGAGAAAGCGCGGCGTGGGGCCAACGTCTTCGTACAGGGGGTCACCCTCTTCGTCAGTGGCGATGACCTGGCGGCCCTGTACATAGGGGAAGCTGGCCTCCAATTCTTCAAGGGCGGCTGCGACCAGTTCGCCGAGCAGTTCTTCGGCCGTGCGCTTGGGGTACATGTCGATCAGCGCGGCCAGGCGCGCCTCGGACTCCAGGTCCAGGTGCAGGACATGGCCCGTACGGCTGAGGGTGCCGGCGGCATTCTGTTCCCAATGCTGGGCGAGTTCACGGATTTTCATGATGACCTCTGTTGACGCCTGGAAAGGCTGCACTGCATGGGAGTGCTGTGCTTTCACTTTAGTTTGGTTTGGCCGATCACGGCTTGCCATCGTCGCCCGGCTGTGGGCACTCTTGGGGGATACCGCCCCCCCTGTAGGAGCGGGTTTACCCGCGAACACCGGCAACGCCGGTGCCAGGCACCGCCTTGGGTTATTCACGGGTTAACCCGCGCTTGCATAGGGCGCGCTGAGGCTGATAGGGATGCAACGGAGAGAGCGCCAATGACCGATATCGATGTGCGTTTGCGTGAAGATGTCCATGTGTTGGGTGAACTGCTTGGCGAAACCATTCGCCAGCAGCATGGCGATGCGTTCCTGCAGAAAATCGAGGACATCCGCCATAGTGCCAAGGCCGACCGCCGCGGCCCTGGTGAGCAACTGAGTTCAACCCTGGCGGACCTTGCCGAAGAAGACCTGCTGCCTGTAGCGAGGGCCTTCAACCAGTTCCTCAACCTGGCCAACATGGCCGAGCAGTACCAGTTGATCCGCCGCCGCGACGCTGACCAACCCGAACCTTTCGAAGCGCGGGTACTGCCCGAGCTGCTGGGGCGTCTGAAGCAGGCCGGCCACAGCAACGACGCCCTGGCCCGGCAACTGGCCAAGCTCGATATCCAGTTGGTGCTCACCGCACACCCCACCGAAGTGGCCCGCCGCACGCTGATCCAGAAGTACGACGCGATCGCCGGCCAACTGGCCGCACAGGACCATCGTGACCTGACCGCGGCAGAACGCCAGCAAGTGCGCGAACGCCTGCGCCGGCTGATCGCCGAGGCCTGGCATACCGAAGAAATCCGCCGTACTCGGCCTACGCCGGTAGACGAAGCCAAGTGGGGTTTCGCAGTGATCGAGCATTCACTGTGGCACGCTATCCCCAGCCACCTGCGCAAGGTCGACAAGGCCCTGCTGGAGGCCACTGGCCTGCGGCTGCCGCTGGAGGCCGCGCCGATCCGCTTTGCCTCGTGGATGGGTGGCGACCGTGATGGCAACCCCAATGTGACGGCTGCCGTCACCCGCGAAGTGCTGCTGCTGGCGCGCTGGATGGCCGCCGACCTGTTCCTGCGCGACATCGATGCACTGGCCGCCGAGTTGTCCATGCAGCAGGCCAGCGACGCCCTGCACAAACAGGTCGGCGACAGTGCCGAACCCTACCGCGCAGTGCTCAAGCGACTGCGTGACCGCCTGCGTGCGACACGCGCTTGGGCGCAGTCGGCCTTGACCAGCAACCAACCGGCCGGTGCCGACGTGCTGGTGGACAACCGCGAGCTGATCGCGCCGCTGGAGCTGTGCTACCAGTCACTGCATGAATGCGGCATGGGCGTTATCGCCGAAGGCCCGCTGCTTGATTGCTTGCGTCGTGCGGTCACCTTCGGCCTGTTCCTGGGCCGCCTGGACGTGCGCCAGGACGCTGCCCGTCACCGTGATGCGCTGACCGAGATTACCGATTACCTGGGCCTGGGGCGTTACGCCGACTGGGATGAGGAGCAGCGCATCGCGTTCCTCCAGGCCGAGCTGAAAAACCGCCGGCCCCTGCTACCTGCGCATTTCAAGCCGCAAGCGGACACCGCCGAAGTGCTGGCGACCTGCAGGGAAGTGGCCGCTGCACCGGCCGCCTCGCTGGGGTCTTACGTCATCTCCATGGCGGGGGCCGCCTCGGATGTACTGGCGGTACAACTGTTGCTCAAAGAAGCCGGCCTGACCCGCCCCATGCGTGTGGTGCCACTGTTCGAGACCCTGGCCGACCTCGACAACGCCGGCCCGGTCATGCAGCGCCTGCTTGGCCTGCCGGGCTACCGCGCGGGCCTGCGCGGCCCGCAGGAAGTGATGATCGGCTACTCCGATTCGGCCAAGGACGCCGGCACCACGGCTGCTGCCTGGGCGCAGTACCGGGCTCAGGAAAACCTGGTGCGTATCTGTGCCGAGCATCAGGTCGAGCTGCTGCTGTTCCACGGCCGTGGCGGTACGGTCGGGCGAGGCGGTGGCCCGGCCCATGCCGCGATCCTGTCGCAGCCACCGGGTTCGGTAGCGGGGCGTTTCCGCACCACCGAGCAGGGTGAAATGATTCGCTTCAAGTTCGGCCTGCCGGGCATCGCCGAGCAAAACCTCAACCTGTACCTGGCTGCCGTGCTTGAAGCCACGCTGTTGCCACCGCCGCCCCCGCAGCCGGCCTGGCGTGAGGTGATGGACCAGTTGGCCGCCGATGGTGTCCAGGCCTACCGCAGCGTGGTACGGGAGAACCCCGATTTCGTCGAGTACTTCCGCCAGTCGACGCCAGAACAGGAGCTGGGGCGCCTGCCGCTGGGCAGCCGCCCGGCCAAGCGTCGCGCCGGGGGCATCGAAAGCCTGCGCGCCATCCCGTGGATCTTCGGTTGGACCCAGACCCGGCTGATGCTGCCGGCCTGGCTGGGCTGGGAAACCGCGCTGACTAACGCCTTGGCCCGGGGGCAGGGTGAGTTGCTGGCGCAGATGCGTGAGCAATGGCCGTTCTTCCGCACCCGCATCGACATGCTGGAAATGGTGCTGGCCAAGGCCGATGCGCAAATTGCCGAGGCCTACGACGAACGTCTGGTGCAACCGCACTTGCTCCCTTTAGGTGCGCACCTGCGCGACCTATTGTCGCAGTCATGCCAGGTGGTGTTGGGCCTGACCGGGCAGCCGGTGCTACTGGCGCACAGCCCCGAGACACTGGAATTCATTAGCCTGCGCAATACCTATCTGGACCCGTTGCACCGCCTGCAGGCAGAGTTGCTGGCCCGCTCGCGCAGCCGCGAAGCCGCTCTGGACAGCCCGTTGGAGCAGGCCTTGCTGGTGACCGTGGCGGGTATTGCTGCCGGGCTGCGCAACACTGGCTAAGGGCAAGCCCGGGTCATGTCTGGCGAGTGCCATACAGGCCCGGCACAATGACGGGGAGGGTGGTTGCGCCGGGCGCAACCGCCTGCCCGGTCAGTCGCAAGTGGCGCATTCCTGCAACTTTGGGACGCTTGTCTGGCTGCCGGGCGCTGTGTATCTTGAGCAGCCTTCTGACCGATTTATGGTCATACCCGATTTTCCGGACTTGGCCCTGGTTGCCGAATCCATTGAATTTCATAAAAAAATTTGAGGAGCACAAGATGCGCGTAATTCTGCTGGGAGCTCCCGGGGCCGGTAAAGGTACTCAGGCAAAGTTCATCACCGAGAAGTTCGGTATTCCACAGATCTCCACCGGTGACATGCTGCGTGCCGCCGTCAAGGCCGGTACCCCGCTGGGCCTGGAGCTGAAGAAAGTCATGGATGCCGGCCAGCTGGTCTCCGACGAGTTGATCATCAGCCTGGTGAAGGAGCGCATTGCCCAGCCTGATTGCGCCAACGGCTGCCTGTTCGACGGCTTCCCACGCACCATCCCGCAGGCCGAAGCCATGGTCGCTGCCGGTGTCGACATCGATGCCGTGGTCGAAATTGCCGTGGACGACGAAGAAATCGTCGGCCGCATGGCTGGCCGCCGCGTGCACCTGGCCTCGGGCCGTACCTACCACATTCAGTACAACCCGCCGAAAGTGGAAGGTAAGGACGACGAGACCGGTGAAGACCTGATCCAGCGTGACGACGACAAAGAAGAAACCGTTCGCCATCGCCTGTCGGTCTACCACAGCCAGACCAAGCCGCTGGTGGACTTCTACCAGAAACTGTCGGCTGCCAATGGCGGCAAGCCGAAGTACAGCCACATCGAAGGTGTCGGCTCGGTTGAAGCCATCACCGCCAAGGTCCTGGCAGCCCTGAGCTGAACCGGCGCCTGACGCACCTCGACAACGGCCCGCTTGCGGGCCGTTGTCGTTTGTAGGCCGCACAGCGGCCCCTCGGGACACAACGCCGCTGCTGCTCTATACTGCCGCTCTTTTTCATTCGCACCTGGATACCCGTTCGATGACCACCCTGCTGGCCCTGGATACCGCCACCGAAGCCTGTTCCGTCGCGCTGCTGCATGACGGCAAGGTAACCAGCCATTACGAGGTGATCCCGCGCATGCATGCCCAGAAGCTGCTGCCGATGATCAAGCAACTGCTGGCCGACGCTGGCGTGGCACTGAATGCGCTGGATGCCATTGCCTTTGGCCGTGGCCCGGGCGCGTTCACTGGCGTGCGTATTGCCATCGGTGTGGTGCAAGGCCTGGCCTTTGCCCTCGAACGCCCGGTGCTGCCGGTGTCCAACCTGGCCGCACTGGCCCAGGGTGCATTGCGCGAGCATGGTGTGCAGCAGGTGGCAGCGGCCATTGATGCACGCATGGATGAAGTGTACTGGGGTTGCTACCAGGCCACGGCGGGCGAAATGCGCCTGGTCGGCCGTGAAGCCGTGCTGCCGCCCGAGCAGGTGGCGCTGCCGGCAGGCAGCAATGGCGAGTGGTTCGGTGCCGGTACCGGATGGGGCTATGCCGAGCGCCTGGCGGTTCAGGTGGCCGCGAGCAACCCTGGCGCCTTGCCCAATGCCCTGGACGTCCTCAGCCTGGCCACCTTCGCCTGGGCGCGTGGCGAGGCAATCGTCGCCGAGCAGGCGCAGCCGGTTTATCTGCGCGATAATGTAGCCACGCCCAAGAAGCACTGAGTGCTGTTCGTCGGTTATCGCCGAACACGCTAAAACCTTTTGCGCGATCTGTGGTCCAGTTATCACTCAAGCATTAGCGACGGAACCCTGATGCTGCTAAATTGCCATCATTGGTCCTGAGTGCTCATGCCATGCGTATCGACGGTTTCTCATCGCAGTCCTACCCGCTCAAGCGCACCTCGCGCAAAGCAGCGGTGCGTGACCAGGCCATCGACGATGCCGAGGTGATCGAGGAGGCAGAAGCCGCCCCGCAGGAAACCACCACCCGCCGCCCTGGCGGTGGCCTGCCAGCCCGCCAGCAGGACATGGTTTTCCCTCGTGCCCGTGACCGCCGCACCGCCACCGCGCTGGCCAGCTACCTGAGCACTGCCGGTTTTACCGACTGGGACATGGAAGTACTGGGGCTCGACCTGTACATTTGATGGATGAATCCGTCACCACTGCCTTACTTTCTCGGTTGCCCGTCGTGGAGCGAAAACGCCTGGCGCGACTACCTGTACCCCGCCGACGCCAGCAGTAATCAAATGCTTGGCTTCTACAGCCAGGTCTTCAACGCCGTCGAAGGCAACACCACTTTCTATGCACGTCCCGCGCCCGCTACCATTGCCCGCTGGGCGCAAGTCATGCCCGAGCACTTTCGCTTCACTGCCAAGTTTCCGCGGGATGTCAGCCATGAGGGCGACCTGCGTGACCAGCTTGAGCCTGCCTTCGACTTCACCCGGCTGATGGCCCCGCTGGGCCAGCGCGTATCACCCTACTGGCTGCAGTTGCCGGCCCAGTTCGGCCCGGCGCGTCTGGGTGAGCTTTGTCACTTCCTCGATCAGATCGCTGTACCTGTGGCCGTGGAAGTGCGTAACCAAGCCTTTTTTGCCAAGGGTGAGGAGGAACGCCTGCTCAACCGCCTGTTGCACGAACGCGGTGTGGAGCGCATCTGCCTCGACCCCCGTGCGTTGTTCAGTTGCACCTCGCGCGACCCTGCCGTGCTGCATGCGCAGTCGAAGAAGCCCAAGGTGCCACCGCGGCCCGCAGCCTTCAGCCAGCACCCGCAGGTTCGCTTCATTGGCCATCCGGAACTGGAGGCCAATCACACCTTCCTCAGCCCTTGGGTAGAAAAAGTCGCCGCCTGGATTGAAGAAGGCCGCAATCCCTATATCTTCCTGCACACCTCGGACAATCGCCTGGCTGCGGCGCTGGCCCAGCGTTTCCATCAGCGCCTGATGGCACGCCTGCCGGGCCTGGCACCTTTGCCGGAATTGCCGCGCGCCCCTGAGGTCGAACAATTGGGACTACTCTGACCTTTCCCTGACTGCCGGAGGTTGAACCATGGATGTGCAAACCCTGCGAGCTGAGGCCTTCAAGGCTTTACACGAGCGCGAGGGCGCGTTCGTCATCCCCAACCCTTGGGATGCCGGCTCCGCCAAGTTGCTCGCCAGCCTGGGTTTCGAGGCACTGGCTACCACCAGTGCAGGCCTGGCCTTCAGCCTGGGCCGGCCCGACGCCGAAGGCGCCTTGAGCCTGGACGATACGCTGGACAATGCCGGCGAGATCGTCGATGCCACCGCACTGCCGGTGGCCGCCGATCTGGAAAACGGCTTTGGCGACTTGCCTGAAGACTGTGCTCAGACCATTTTGCGTGCCGCCGAAGTTGGCCTGGTGGGCGGCTCTATCGAAGATGCCAGTGGCCGCAGTGATGCGCCTATCTATGACTTCGGGCTGGCTGTGGACCGCGTGCGCGCCGCTGTGCAGGCTGTGCGAAGCCTGCCATTCCCGTTCACCTTGTGCGCCCGTGCAGAAAACCTGCTGCACGGGCGCATGGACCTCGATGACACCATCCTGCGCCTGCAAGCCTATGCCGAAGCCGGTGCCGACGTGCTCTACGCCCCCGGGCTGCGCACTGTAGAGGAAGTCCGTGCCGTGGTTCAGGCAGTCGCACCGCGCCCTGTGAATGTGCTGATGGGCATGGTGGGCGTGCCGCTCAACGTCAACCAGTTGCAGGACCTGGGCGTGCGTCGCATCAGCGTGGGCTCCTCGCTGGCCCGCGCTGCACTTGGGGCCTTTCACCGAGCTGCGTTGGAAATTCGCGATGAGGGCACGTTCGGCTACGGTGAGCAGGCCATGCCGTTTGCCCAGCTGAACGACCTGTTCCGTCGCTGATGCGGGCATTGCTGGCGCTACTGGCCGGCCTGCTGACGGTGGCCGGCCTGGCCTGGCACTTCGGCTGGCGCCTGCCTGCCCTGTGGAACCCCTGGGCGCCGCTGGACGTGCGCCAACCGCCCAACCTGCTGACCCCCTACAAACTGTCACGCTTGCGCGATGACCCAGCGCTGTGCCGGCAGGCGCTGGAAACCAGCCACCTGCGTTACCGGGCACAAGCCGACAGCCCGGCCTCGGCCAACTGCCCGCTGCAGAACGTATGGCGCATCGAGGGCGGCCAGGCGCGGTTGAGCAGCAGTTTTCTGGCCAGTTGCCCGCTGGCGGTGGCCTATGCACTGTTCGAGAACCATGGCTTGCAGCCGGCGGCGCAGGAGGTGTTTGGGCAACCGGTGACGCAGGTGGATCACCTGGGCAGCTTTGCCTGCCGCAATGTCTACCACCGTAAGCAGGGCCGTTTGAGCCAGCATGCCACGGCCAATGCGCTGGACATCAGCGGTTTCCGTCTACAGGACGGCCAGCGGATCGTGCTGGCGCGTGACTGGCAGGGGGGTGGGCAGAAGGCCGAATTCCTGCGTCGGGTGCAGCAGGCAGCTTGCGAGAGCTTCAGCACGGTACTGGGGCCGGATTACAACGCTGCGCACCGCAACCACTTTCATGTGGACATGGGGCGCTGGCAGATCTGTCGTTAGCCTCAGGCGTACGCGCGCACGTTGTTCAGCACCACTGGGCGCGCCCAGTGGATGTCGAACTCCAGGTCATTTTGCTGCTTGGCCAGGGTGGCGTCGTCGAACGGTTCGGGCGCCGGGTCCAGCAGGTTCGTCTCGAACTCGGCAATGGGCAGGAATAGTGACCGTGGCGTGGGGCCAGGGCCGAGCTCGGCAATGGGCTGGCCCTGGCTCATTACCACCGGACGCAGCCAGCTGTTGTTGATGTCGAGCTGGCGCTGCTGCTCGATCAGTTCAATGGCGCTGAACGGTTCGGGCGCGGGTGGCAGCAGCTTGGCCTCGAGCTCGGCCTTGGGCAGGAACAGCGGCTCGGGCGGTGCCACCACGGTGTCTTGCACCGGGCAGGCGCGCTGGGCGTCGATCAAGGCCAGGGCACGGGCGCCGCCGATGGGTTCACCGCTGTCCTGGTCGTACTGCACGAACGACTGGCTGACGCCGTCTACGGGCTCTTCCTGCTGCTCGGCCATCGCCCGGGCAAAGAAATCCTGCCACAGGTGGCTGACGCCCCCGAGTGCCTGGGTGTTGTGCTGACTGTAGTTGCCGACAGGCGACAAATAGGTCAAGCCGATGGGAAGAGTATCTGACATGGCAGTCGTGCGCGCTTTGCTCTGGCAGAATAGCGGGATATTGCCTGTATCGGCCGTGGCTGCCGATTCATTAAGGGCTTGGTTTGATTTTTCGGGTGTGAACGATGGAAGAGCAAGGCACGGGTATCAGGGTCGAGGCGATGACAGCTGAATATGCGCAACAGGCCAAGGCGTGGGCTGAACGCCTGAGCCTGCCGCTGCAGGACGATACCGCCGGCTTCGCTGTGCAGGTGGGCGCCGACGGCTTGCAGATTCAGCAACTGGGGCCGCAGGCGCCCGGGCCGGTGCGTGTCGACTTCGTCGAAGGCCAGGCTGCGCATCGCCGCCAGTTTGGCGGTGGCAACGGGCAGATGATCGCCAAGGCCGTGGGCATTGCCCAGGGTGTACGGCCGCAGGTGCTGGATGCCACGGCGGGGCTGGGCAAGGACGCGTTCGTGCTGGCCAGTCTTGGTTGCCAGATGACCTTGATCGAGCGTCAGCCCCTGATTGCCGCGCTGCTGGAGGATGGCCTGGTGCGGGCGCGAGCGGATGAAGAGGTGGGCCCGATTGTCGGGCGCATGCGCCTGCTGACCGGCAACGCCATTGAGCGCATGCGCGCCTGGGAAGGGGAGGCGCCGCAGGTGATCTACCTCGACCCGATGTTCCCGCACCGGGACAAGAGCGCCCTGGTGAAAAAGGAAATGCGCGTGTTCCGGCCATTGGTGGGCGATGACCTGGATGCCCCGGCGCTGCTCGAAGCCGCCCTGGCACTGGCCAGCCACCGGGTGGTGGTGAAGCGGCCGCGCAAGGCGCCAATCATCGACGGGCCGAAGCCCAGCCACAGCCTGGAAGGCAAGTCGAGCCGGTATGACATTTATCCGAAGAAGGCGCTGAAAGCCTGACGGTTGTGTTACCTGCCCCAGCCTCTTCGCGGGTAAGCTCGCGAAGAGGCCTGCAAAGATATCCAGATATCAGGGTTTGAATGCCCTCAAGAATACCCCTACCACCTCGCGCACATGCGCCTCGGCTTCATCGCCCTCCAGCGGCCCCGCGCAACCCAGCAGCAACCGGTAATCCGGTGCCCCTTTGACCAGGCAGAAGAAGTGCTCCGCAGCGCGCAGCGGGTTGTCGATGCGCAGCAGCCCGCGCTCATGTGCTCCGCGCAGTAACGCTTCCATGCCTGCGAGCACGCGCTTGGGCCCGGCTTCGTAGAAGTACTCGCCAAAACTTGGGTCCAGGCTGCCCTGGGCCATGATCAGGCGGCTGAGCTTGATCGCTTCGTCACTGCTGATAAGCGCCTGGAAGTTGCGGGCAATGGTCAGCAGTACTTCTTCCACCGGTACCCCCTCGGGATACTCGAACAGCAGGTCAGGCAACTGGATCTGGCAGGTGGCCATGACCGCCGAGCAGAACAGGGTCTGCTTGTCGGTGAAGTGGCTGTACACGGTGAGCTTTGAAACACCTGCCGCCGCAGCGACCGCATCCATGCTGGTGTTGGCATAGCCAAGGCTGAGGAACAGCGTCTTGGCCGCTTCGAGGATCGCCTCGCGCTTGGCCAGGTCCTTGGGCCGGCCCGGGCCGATGGGTGCGTCGTTGGACATTGTGGTCTGCATCTGGTTGAAGGATCACCATCTTAACGGGTCAGGCGCCATCCGGCGAAAGGCAGGCTGCATTACCTGCTCACCGCACGCTTGAAAAACCGGCGCACACCCTTCCCGCCATCGTTTCGCTGACTTAATATACCCGTCAGTACAAATATTAAATGTGCACTCCGCGAAAGGATTCATCATGTTGCGCCATGCCTTGTCCATCGCTCTGCCCGCCGCTGCTGCCCTGCTTCTGGCGGCGTGTGGCCAGGAAGCCGCCCCACCCGCCGCACCGCGCCCGGCACTGGTGGTTCAGCCACAGCCGGCCGAAGCCGCTGCCGACAGTTACCCAGGTGAGGTGCGTGCGCGTTTCGAACCGGAGCTGGCCTTCCGTATTGGCGGCAAGGTCAGCAACCGTTTGGTCGAGGAAGGGCAGCGGGTAAAGGCCGACCAGCCGCTGGCCGAACTAGACCCGCAGGACGTACATCTGCAGCTGGAAGCCAACCGCGCCCGGGTGGCCGCTGCGCAGGCCAACCTGTCGCTGGTGCGCGCCGAGCGCGACCGCTACCAGAAGCTGCTGGAACGGCAGATGGTCAGTCATTCCCTGTACGACAATGCCGAAAACCTCTACCGCGCAGGCCTTGCTCGTCTGAAGCAGGCCAAGGCCGAGTTCGATGTGGCTGGCAACCAGGCCGAATATGCCGTGTTGCGTGCGCCGCAGGCCGGGGTGATCGCCAAGCGCCAGGTTGAAGTGGGCCAGGTGGTCGCCGCCGGGCAGACCGTGTTTACCCTCGCCGCCGATGGCGAGCGAGAAGTGGTCATCGGCCTGCCGGAGCAGCAGTTCGCTCGCTTCGCTGTGGGCCAACCGGTGAGCGTGGAGCTGTGGTCGCACCCGCAGGCGCGTTTCCAGGGGCGCATTCGCGAGCTGTCACCGGCTGCCGACCCGCGCTCACGCACGTTCGCGGCGCGCATCGCCTTTACCACGGCCGCCGTACCGGCTGAACTGGGCCAGAGCGCCCGGGTGTTCATCGCCAAGGATGGGCTGATCCCGCTGTCGGTACCGCTGTCGGCAGTGACTGCGGAAAACGGTCAGGCCTATGTCTGGCGGGTGAACAAGGAAAGCCGCCTGGAGCGGGCGACGGTGCGGCTGGGGGCGTATGGCAGCGACAGTGTGCCGGTACTCGAAGGCCTGGACCCGGGTGACTGGGTGGTTGCCGCTGGTGGCCATGTACTGCGCGAGGGCCAGGAGGTACGCCCTGTGGACCGCAGCAACCGTGTAGTGAACCTGACGGCCAAGGAGTAAGTCCCGATGGGTTTCAACCTTTCTGCCTGGGCACTGCGCAACCGCCAGATCGTCCTGTTCCTGATGATCCTGATGGCCGCCATTGGCGCCATGTCGTACACCAAGCTTGGCCAGAGCGAGGACCCGCCATTCACCTTCAAGGCCATGGTCATCCGCACCCTGTGGCCGGGCGCCAGCGCCGAAGAAGTGGCGCGGCAGGTGACCGAGCGCATCGAGAAGAAGCTGATGGAAACCGGTGAGTACGAGAGGATTGTCTCATTCTCCCGCCCCGGCGAATCGCAGGTCACCTTCATGGCCCGCGACTCGCTGCACTCCAAGGACATCCCCCAGTTGTGGTACCAGATCCGCAAGAAGGTTGCGGACATCCGTCATACCTTGCCGCCGGAGATCCAGGGCCCGTTCTTCAACGACGAGTTCGGCACCACCTTCGGCAATATCTATGCGCTGACTGGCGAAGGCTTTGACTATGCGGTGCTCAAGGACTACGCCGACCGTATCCAGATCCAGCTGCAGCGGGTCAAGGATGTGGGCAAGGTCGAGCTGATCGGCCTGCAGGACGAGAAAGTCTGGATCGAGCTGTCCAACCTCAAGCTGGCCACCCTCGGCGTGCCGCTGGAAGCCGTACAGAAGGCGTTGCAAGAGCAGAACGCGGTGAGCACCGCCGGTTTCTTCGAGACGCCCAGCGAGCGCCTGCATCTGCGGGTGAGCGGGCGTTTCGACAGCGTCGAGCAGATCCGTCAGTTCCCCATTCGCGTGGGTGATCGCACCTTCCGGATTGGCGATGTCGCCGAGGTGCATCGTGGCTTCAACGACCCACCCGCACCACGCATGCGCTTCATGGGCGAGGATGCCATTGGCCTGGCAGTGTCGATGAAAGACGGTGGCGATATCCTTGTTCTGGGCAAGGCCCTGGAAGGCGAGTTCGAGCGCCTGGCGCACAGCCTGCCGGCCGGCATGGAGCTGCGCAAGGTCTCGGATCAACCGGCGGCGGTGAAGGCTGGCGTGGGGGAGTTCGTCCAGGTGCTGGTCGAGGCGCTGGTCATTGTGCTGTTGGTGAGCTTCTTCTCGCTGGGCCTGCGCACCGGCCTGGTGGTGGCGCTGGCCATTCCGCTGGTGTTGGCCATGACCTTTGCCGCCATGCATTACTTCGGCATCGGCCTGCACAAGATTTCCCTCGGCGCACTGGTGCTGGCCCTGGGCTTGCTGGTGGATGACGCGATCATTGCCGTGGAGATGATGGCGATCAAGATGGAGCAGGGCTACGACCGGCTCAAGGCGGCCAGCTATGCCTGGACAAGTACGGCCTTCCCGATGCTCACCGGTACGCTGATCACGGCAGCAGGCTTTCTGCCGATTGCCACCGCGGCCTCCAGCACGGGCGAATACACCCGGTCGATCTTCCAGGTGGTAACCATCGCTCTGCTGACCTCGTGGGTGGTGGCCGTGGTGTTCGTGCCTTACTTGGGCGAGCGCCTGTTACCCGACCTGGCCAAGCTGCATGCGGCGCGCCATGGCAAGGACGGCCATGCGCCAGACCCCTACGCCACCCCGTTCTACCAGCGCGTGCGACGGCTGGTGGAGTGGTGCGTACGGCGGCGCAAAACGGTGATCTTGCTGACCATTGCCGCCTTTGTCGGCAGCATCCTGCTGTTCCGCTTCGTGCCCCAGCAGTTCTTCCCGGCCTCCGGGCGCCCGGAGTTGATGGTTGATCTGAAGCTGGCCGAAGGCGCCTCGCTGGCCAATACTGCCGAGCGGGTCAAGCAGTTGGAGGCGCTGCTCAAGCAGCAGGACGGTATCGACAACTACGTGGCCTATGTGGGCACCGGTTCGCCGCGCTTCTACCTGCCGCTGGACCAGCAACTGCCGGCAGCCAGCTTTGCCCAGTTCGTGGTGCTGGCCAAGTCGATGGAGGACCGTGAGCGCCTGCGCAGTTGGCTGATCAGCACTGTGGACCAGCAGTTCCCCGACTTGCGTGCCCGGGTCACGCGCCTGGAGAACGGTCCGCCCGTGGGCTACCCGGTGCAGTTCCGGGTCACTGGCGAGCATATCGAGAAGGCCCGTGCACTGGCCCGTGAAGTGGCTGACAAAGTACGCGAGAACCCGCATGTGGTGAACGTGCACCTGGACTGGGAAGAACCTAGCAAGGCGGTGTTCCTGGAAGTCGATCAGGACCGCGCCCGTGCGCTGGGCGTGAGCACCGCGCACCTGGCCAGTTTCCTGCAAAGCTCGCTGATTGGCACCACGGTCAGCCAGTACCGCGAGGACAATGAGCTGATCGAGATCCTGCTGCGCGGCACCCTCCAGGAACGCAGTGAACTGGGCAATCTGGGTAGCCTGGCGTTGCCCACCGACAATGGCCGGAGCGTGGCGCTGTCGCAGGTGGCGACCCTGGAGTACGGCTTTGAAGAAGGCATCATCTGGCACCGCAACCGCTTGCCGACGGTGACCGTGCGTGCCGATATCTACGACCAGGAGCAGCCGGCGACGCTGGTGAAGCAGATTCTACCGACCCTGCAGGAAATCCGCGCCAAGCTGCCCGATGGCTACCTGCTGGAGGTGGGGGGCACGGTGGAGGATTCCGAGCGTGGGCAGAAATCGGTGAATGCCGGCATGCCACTGTTCGTCGTGGTAGTGCTGAGCTTGCTGATGATCCAGTTGCGCAGCTTCTCGCGCACGGTGATGGTGTTCCTCACCGCGCCGCTGGGGCTGATTGGTGTGACCCTGTTCCTGCTGGTGTTCCGCCAGCCGTTCGGCTTTGTCGCCATGCTCGGCACCATTGCCCTGGCGGGGATGATCATGCGCAACTCGGTGATCCTGGTGGACCAGATCGAGCAGGACATCGCAGCGGGGATGGAGCGTTGGCAGGCGATCATCGAAGCCACCGTGCGGCGCTTCCGGCCGATTGTGCTGACCGCGCTGGCGGCGGTGCTGGCCATGATCCCGTTGTCGCGTAGTGTGTTCTACGGGCCGATGGCGGTGGCGATCATGGGTGGGCTGATCGTGGCCACGGTGCTTACACTGCTCTTCCTGCCGGCGTTGTATGCGGCGTGGTTCAGGGTGAAGAAGGGCTGAAGGCCGCTCCTACAACGGCCTGTGTCCAACCCCGCCGCCGTGTAGGAGCGGGTTTACCCGCGAATACGGTGGCGGCAGCAACGGTGAGCGGCTGGTGAAAATTGGCCAGCAGGCCCGACCCTTTCGCGGGTGAACCCGCTCCTACAGCGCGCCGAAGACCTTCTTGGCCAGGCTGGTAGCCGCAGCTGTCGGGTTCTGGCGAATGCTCTGTTCCTGCTTGCCGATCATCTCGAACAGGCCGTCCAGCGCCTTCTCGGTCACGTAGTTCTCGATATTGGCGTCATCCTTGACCAGCCCCAGGCCTTTGGCCTGGGCAGCGAAGGCATTGTACTGCTGGGCCACGCCGACCTTGTCGGTGGCCTGCTTGACGATTGGCAGGAACTTGGCGCGGATCTGCTCGCGGCTGCTCTTGTTCAGGTACTGGGTGGCCGAGTCGTCACCGCCGCTGAGAATGCCCTTGGCATCGGTCACGCTCATGTTCTTCACGGCCTCCACCAGAATTGCCTGGGCCTGCGGCACGGCAGCCTCGGCGGCCTTGTTCATGCTGGTTTCCAGGGCTTCGACCTGTTCACCCTTGCCGAACATTTTCATTGCCTTGGCAGCTTTGCCCAGGTTGCCTGGCAGCTCGATGCGCACGTCCGGGTTGTTGCTGAAGCCGCCTGGGGTGCTCAGTTGCTTGACGGCCAGTTGCGCACCTTGGGTCAGGGCGTCCTTCAGGCCGCCGGTGGCGTCTTTCTGGCTGAGATCGCCGAGCGACAGGGCCAGGGCACTGGCCGACAGCAGCAGGCCGGCGCACAGGGTGGTGAAGCGCAGGGAAGTGCGGATCATGAAGCTTTCCTTGTAAACGGATGAGTACGGCTATCAGCGAACCTGGTCTACCTTGATGCGTACAGATTGCAGGTCACTGCCATCGAGCGCGACAGCGTGGTGTTCGGTATTGATGAACAGCAACTTGCCATTCAGCTCGATGCGCGCGCTCACCGCATAGCGGTGGCCAGGCTTGACCTGCGCGGGGTCATAGGTGAGATGGAACGGCAGTGGTACGTTGCCTTTGACCGGGCCGGCCTGGCGCGCCAGGGTTACGGCAGGGGCGTCCATCAGCGACACATCCTGCAGTTCCACGCTCAGGGTGGCGGCAGGCGGCAGGGCAATGCGCTGCAGGTAGAAGACTTCACCGTCCAGGCTGGCCTGGCTTTGTGGGGTTTGGCTGGAACAGGCTGCAAGCAGGGATGCGCAACACAGCATAAAGAGCTTTTTCATGGAATCTCCGGTGTCCTTGGAGCTGGCTTGTGGCCAACCCCAGGGACTTTAGCGGATTTTCCCGACCGATGAACCGTTAGAGTGCCGAAGTTTCCAGCCCGTCGTCACGGTGCAGGGCCACCTGGCGGATCGACAGGCGCAGCTCGGCCGACAGCACACGCTTGGCCACGCCCTCGGCCAGCTCGCCGAGCTTGTCCTGATAACCCAGCTTGCCTTGCGCGTCGGCGTGCAGCACGCCTTGCTCGAGCAAGGTCTGGATGAAGTGGCGGAACAGCGTCTTGTCGAAGAACTCCGGCGCGTTCAAACCATGCAGGATCGACAGGCGCTGGGCCATCATCACGCACAAGTCTTCCAGCGCTTCGGCGCTCAGGCTGTTCTGCCCGCTGTTGATCAGCAGCGAGGTGGCCATGTAAAAGCGCTGCAGGGTCTGGGTGATGGTGCGGGCGAGCAGGGTCAGCAACACGAACTGCCGCGAACTGGGCGCCGGGCGCACGTACAGGTCGTTGTCCTGGCGCAGCAGGCCCTGTTCCACCAGCGCGACCAGCCATTGGTCGATTACCTCGTCCAGCTGTTCTGGCGTCCAGCGCAGGAACAGTTCGGCCTGCAGGTACGGGTACAGCGCGTGCACATACTGGCCCAGCAGTTCACGGCTCATGCGTGAACTGCTGAGGAAGAAGCTGGCCAGCAGCGCCGGCAGGGCGAAGATGTGCAGCACGTTGTTGCGGTAATAGGTCATCAGTACCGCATTGCCTTCATCCAGATAGAGGATGCGGCCCAGGGCGTCCTTCTGCTCGGCCACCAGGTTCATGCTGCGTACATGTTCGATCAATGCCTGGCCGTCGCCCTCGGGCAGGGTGGTGTGGGGCGAGTAGGGCACTTGGCGCAGCAGCGCCAGGTACAGGTCGAGTACGCGGGTCAGGGCGCGTTCGTCCAGGGCAAGGCGGCTGGTGGACAGCAGTGCCAGGGCCACCAGGTTGACCGGGTTGATGGCGGCCGCCTCGTTGAGGTGACGGGCCACGGTTTCTCCAAGGCGGGCGGTGGTGGCGTTGAGCCAGTCCGGACGGTACTGCGGACCGTGATCCTGTTCCCGCCAGCCGGGCTGCTGCTGGTCGAGGAAGCCAGCCAGGCGGATGGGCTCGCCGAAGTTCACGTAGACCTGGCCAAAGCGCTGCTTGAGTGCGCCGAACACCTTGAAGATGTCGAACACCGACTCCTTCTTCTTGCTGGCGCCGCGCAGTTCGCCCAGGTAGGTACGGCCTTCAAGCACGCGCTCGTAGCCGATGTACACCGGCACGAACACGATTGGCGTACGCGACGAACGCAGGAAGCTGCGCAGGGTAATGGCCAGCATCCCGGTGCGCGGCTGCAACATGCGCCCGGTGCGCGAGCGGCCGCCTTCGACGAAGTACTCGACCGGGAAGCCCTTGGTGTACAGGGTATGCAGGTACTCATTGAACACCGCCGTGTAAAGCGGGTTGCCCTTGAACGTGCGGCGCATGAAGAAGGCGCCACCACGGCGTAGCAGGTTACCCACCACCGGCATGTTGAGGTTGATGCCTGCAGCCACGTGCGGCGGAGTGAGGCCGTTGCGGAACAGCAGGTACGATAGCAGCAGGTAGTCGATGTGGCTGCGGTGGCACGGCACATAGATCACTTCATGGCCAGGGGCGATACCCTGCACCTGTTCGATGTGGTTGACCTTGATGCCGTCGTAGATCTTGTTCCAGAACCAGCTGAGCACCACTTCGAGGAAGCGGATGGCGGTATAGGTGTAGTCCGAGGCTATCTCGTTGCCATAGCGCAGTGCCTGGGCCTCGGCTTTGGCCAGCGGCAGGTTCTCGCGCTGTGCTTCGTCGGCAATCGCCTGGCGCACTTGCGGGGCATGGACCAAGCCTTTGACCAGGGTGCGTCGGTGCGAGATGTCCGGGCCGATGACCGCCGTCTTGAGGTTGCGAAAGTGCACGCGCATCAGGCGCTGTGCCATGCGCACGGTGCGCTCGTGACCTTTGTTGTGCTGCACCAGTTCGCGCAGGTGGATTGGCGCGGAGAACTGTACCCGGGTCTTGCGCCCGAGGATCAGTACGGTCAGCAGCCGGCGCAGGCGCCCGGTTACCGCCCAGCTGTCGGCGAACAGCAGCTTCCAGGGGCTGGACTCGCTGGCAGGGGTCTGGCCCCAGAACACGCTGACAGGAATGATCTGCGCATCTTCTTCGGCATGCTGGCTGACGGCAGCCACCAGGCGCTCGAGCGTTGGCGGGGCGCCTCTTTTGTCCTGGCGGCCGAGCCAGTCCGGGTCGGGGGTCAGGTAGAAGAACGCGGCGGGTTCCTGCAGTTGACCGACGGCTACCGGCAGCACCGGGCGCGGCAGCCCCGCCTTGGTGCACTCGTGGTCAAGCACGGCCAGGTCGGTGAGCGCGGGCGAGGGCAGTGCGTAGAACACCGGCCGGCTGCGGTCAAGGTTGAGGGTCATGGAAGACTGGTTGATGGTCTCGGAGCGCACCCACAGGTACAACAGGCGACGCAGGCCGCCGAAAATCAGGCGGCGCAAGGGGGAACGGGTCATGGGGTGTGTGCCCTGGGTGTGATTATCAGGTGAGTATCCTGCTATTTAGTCTGCCGTATCGGCGTAAGTTCAGCAAAATTCGGCCAACAGCGGGGCCGTCATCAATTTTTTTTGTTCTGTGTCATATACTCGGCCTGCCACTTGCAGGATATTTCGGCAAGCGGCGTTGGCATGGGGCAGGTGACCTCATGCCTGCAAGGCGATCTTCACAATAAAAATCCGGAGTAGTTCAGATGTCGTCTCGTGAGACTGGGAATGTAAAGTGGTTCAACGATGCCAAGGGTTATGGCTTCATTCAGCGCGAAGGTGGTGCGGATGTGTTCGTCCACTATCGGGCGATTCGCGGTGAGGGGCATCGTACCCTGGTCGAAGGGCAGCGGGTGGAGTACGCCTGCGTGCAGGGCCAGAAAGGCCTGCAAGCCGAAGACGTAGTGGGCCTCTGAGCCTCTGGTTTCAAACCGTAGGAGCGGGCTTGCCCGCGAAGCAGCCACCGAGGTGGCTGCCACGGGCATAGCCCGTGTTCGCGGGTAAACCCGCTCCTACAGAAACGAGCAAGGCTGCCGTTTCATGATGTACGCCAGGTGATCTCCTCTTCACCGTCGGCGCTGATGCGGACCCAGCGGTCGGCATCTTCTTCCCCGTCTTCCTCAACCCAGCCACCCGGCGCGCAGCGCACTTCCACACCCAGCGCGGCAAATGCGGCGCGGGCGCAGGCAACATCATCGGCCCACGGCGTCTGGTCGCTTTCCAGGTACAGGCTGTTCCATTTCCCTACAGCCTTGGGTAACCAAGTGACCGGAATGTTACCGGCCAGGCATTTGAAGGTCTGGCCTTTCTGCTTCCATTCAGTGCACGGGCCGATTGCCTGGGCAAGCCACTCGGCAATCTGCTTGTGGTCGACGTCGGCGTCCTTCAGGTAGATCTCGATATCAGGTTGACGCATAAGGGCTCCGGATGTGCTCAGTCTTGGCGCACGAAATAGTCATAACGCATGGAAACCGTGACCTCGAACGGCTCGGGCTGGTCGATCACCCGGGCCCGTTTTTCGGCGCTGGCGCGCCAGCCGTGTGGGGTCATGGCCAGCAGGTCGGCGCGGGCCTTGGGCGCGGCCAGGCTCAGGCGGAACTCGAGGGTTTCGCTGTGGGCATGGGCCATGCCTTCAGGGACCAGGGCCAGGTGCTTGTCGTCGGCGTAAGGGCGTACTTCATCGTAGAGCACTTCACGCAGTTCCATCAGGTGGCCGCTGGTCGGACCGACCCGCATCAGGCCGCCGCCGGGGCTGAGCAAACGCTTGGCCTCGGCCCAGTCCAGCGGGCTGAAAACGCTGGCGATGAACTGGCAACTGGCGTCGGTCAGCGGCACGCGGGCCATGCTGGCGACCATCCAGGTGACCGCCGGTGCTCGGCGGCAGGCACGCTTGACCGCTTCGCGGGAGATGTCCAGCGCATAGCCGTCGGCGGCCGGCAAGGCCTGGGCGATCTGTGCAGTGTAGTAACCCTCGCCGCAGCCGATGTCCAGCCAGGCGCCAGGCTGGCGCTCGGCGGCCAACTCGGCCAGGCGGCGGGCGACTGGCGCGTAATGGCCGGCGTCGAGAAAGTCGCGGCGGGCCTCGACCATGGCCTGGTTGTCACCGGGGTCGCGACTGTTCTTGTGCTGCACCGGCAGCAGGTTCAGGTAACCCTGGCGGGCGCGGTCGAAGCGGTGGCCGGCTGGGCACACCACACCATTGTCGAGCCGGCTCAGCGGCGCTTGGCAAAGCGGGCAGGCAAGCATCAGGCGAGCAACCGGACCAGGGTCTGGTAGTAGATTTCGGTCAGCAGATCGAGGTCACTGGCAAGGATCCGCTCGTCAACCTGGTGGATCGTAGCGTTGACCGGGCCGAGTTCGACCACCTGGGTGCCCATGGTTGCGATGAAGCGGCCATCGGAGGTGCCGCCGCTGGTGGAGGGCTGGGTATCGCGACCGGTGACGCCCTTGATGCTGGCCGCCACGGCGTCGAGCAGCTCGCCTGGCTCGGTCAGGAACGGCAGGCCCGACAGCGCCCAGTCGACCGACCAGTCCAGTTCATGCTTGTCGAGAATCGCCGACACTCGGGCCTGCAGGCCTTCGACGGTGGACTCGGTAGAGAAGCGGAAGTTGAACAGCGCGGTCAGCTCGCCCGGGACCACGTTGGTGGCACCGGTGCCGGAATTGACGTTGGAGATCTGGAAGCTGGTTGGCGGGAAGAACGCATTGCCTTCGTCCCAGTGCTCGGCAGCCAGTTCCGCCAGGGCCGGGGCGGCCAGGTGAATCGGGTTGCGCGCCAGGTGCGGGTAGGCCACATGGCCCTGCTTGCCGCGTATGGTCAGCTTGGCGCCCAGCGAACCACGGCGACCGTTCTTGACCACGTCACCCAGCAATGTGGTGCTGGACGGTTCGCCGACGATGCACCAGTCCAGGCGCTCGTTGCGCGCTTTCAGGCGCTCGACCACCGCCTTGGTACCGTGGTGGGCCGGGCCTTCCTCGTCGCTGGTGATCAGAAACGCGACCTTGCCGCGGTGGTTCGGGTAGTCCTGCACGAAGCGCTCGCTGGCGATAACCATGGACGCCAGGCTGCCCTTCATGTCGGCGGCGCCACGGCCGCAGAGCATGCCGTCGGCGTCGATCAGCGCCTCGAAGGGTTCATGCTGCCATTGCTGGACCGGGCCGGTGGGCACCACGTCGGTGTGGCCGGCAAAGCACAGTACCGGACCTTCCTGGCTGCCGTGGGTCGCCCAGAAGTTGTCGACGTCTTCAATACGCATCGGCTCCAGCTGGAAGCCTACGGCACCCAGGCGTTTCATCATCTGCGCCTGGCAATCGGCGTCGACGGGGGTGACCGAGGGACGACGGATCAGGTCGCAGGCCAGTTGAAGGGTGGGCGAGAGCTCGGCAGGGGCCGTCATGGGGGACTCCGGGGCAAGGCAAGGCGGGGAAATCTGAGGGGCGTTATCTTATATCAAATGGTTTCGGGCAGCACGGCCCATTCGCGGGCACGCCCGCTCCACCAGGTACCGCACAGCTCTGAATGCCTGTGCCAGGCCTGTGGGAGCGGGCGTGCCCGCGAATGGGCTGCACAGGTCAGCCCAGGCAACTTCAAGCCTGCTGCGCTTCGGCAGCCTTTTCTGCGGGCTTGGGCAGCGACGACAAGAATGCCATCACCAGCGCTGCCACATATGGCAACGACTGCACCAGCAACATCGCCACCCAGAAGCGCATGTCCGAGCTCGGCAGCCCCTGAACCAGGTAGATACCCAGCGCCGCGCCCCACAGCAGCACCATGATGAACAGCTCTTCACGCGCTTCGGAAATCGCCACCAGCAACCCATGGCTGTCAGCATTCTTCGGCGTGCGGAAGAACGGCATGCTGCTGGTGAAGAAACCATACAGGACCGCCTTGGCGATGGTGTGCGACAGTGCCAGCCCGGCCAGCGCAGCTGCAAAGGCATCCTTGAGGTTCACCCCCACCGCTCGGCGGTACAGGAAGACGATCTTGCCCACCTTGAAGAAGAACAGCGCCAGCGGCGGGATGGCGAAGATCATCAGTGGCGGGTCGACCCGATGCGGCACGATGATCATCGCCGCCGACCACAACAGCGCGCCGATGGTGAAGAAGATGTTCATGCCGTCGGCGATCCACGGTAGCCAGCCGGCCAGGAAGTGGTAGCGCTGGCCACTCGTCAGCTGGCTGCCTTTGCCGCGCAGCAGTGCGCTGGCGTGGTGCTTGATGATCTGGATGGCGCCGTAGGCCCAGCGGAAGCGTTGCTTCTTGAAGTCGATGAAGGTGTCAGGCATCAGGCCCTTGCCGTAGCTGTTGTGGGCGTAGGCGGCGGACAGGCCTTTCTCGAAGACGCGCAGGCCCAGTTCGGCGTCCTCGCAGATGCACCACTCGGCCCAGCCCAGTTCTTCCAGCACACTGCGCCGGGTCATGGTCATGGTGCCGTGCTGGATGATCGCGTCACGGTCGTTGCGGGTGACCATACCGATGTGGAAGAAGCCCTTGTATTCGCTGTAGCACAGCTTCTTGAAGGCGCTTTCGTGCTGGTCGCGGTAATCCTGCGGTGACTGCACCACGGCAATTTTCGGGTCGGCGAAGTGCGGCACCATGTGCTTGAGCCAGTTGCGGTCGACGCAGTAGTCCGAGTCGATTACCGCGATCACTTCGGCGTCCTTGGCCGTATGCGGGATCAGGTAGTTCAGCGCGCCACCCTTGAAGCCGGCCAGAGGCGCGACGTGGAAGAACTTGAAGCGCTCGCCAAGCTTCTCGCAGTGGGCCTTGAGCGGCTCCCACACAGCCGGGTCCTTGGTGTTGTTGTCGATCACCAGCACTTCGTAGTCGGGGTAGTCCAGGGCGGCCAGGGCGTCGAGGGTTTGTTTCACCATCTCAGGTGGCTCGTTGTAGCACGGCACATGCACCGAAACCTTGGGCCGGTAGGCACTGTCGGCCTGCACGGGCAGGAACTCGCGGCGGCGCTTGTGTATCCATACCGCCTCGGCCAGTTCGTGGGCCTCGGTGAGCAGCACGATGAACACGCCCAGCGCGCCGAGGGCCAGCAGCACGCCCACGGTCAGGCTGAACCAGGTGCTGTATTGCTGGCTATAGTCGTAGGCGATCCACACCAGCACCGACCCGCACAGGAAGGTGATGAACGTCAGGAAGGTCCGGCCACGCTGGCGCAGGGCCGAGCCATCGATGAACAGCACCGTCAGGGCGATCATTGCCAGCACCACCGACGCCACTGCCAGGGCCCGCCACTGCGGGATCGCCACCACGGGGCCGTCGAAGTTGAACTTCTGTTTGCGCTCGGCGTTGTACACGCCCCAGTAGGCGCCTACCGAGCCTTCGTCGCTGGCCTTCCAGGGTTGGTCATAGGCTTCAATGACAAAGTAGTTGTAGCCACGGCGGTTGAGGGTGTTGACCAGGGTGCGCAAGTAGATGGCCTGGTCGGCCTGTGTGGCATCGGCACCACCGCGCATGCGGCCGTTGCTCGGCCAGCCGACTTCCGACAGCAGCAGCGGTTTGCGCGGGAACTGGCGCTTCAGTTCGCGGGCGCGGTCGAGGACGAACTGGACCGAATCCTTCATCGGCACGAACTCCCAGTAGGGCAGGATGTGCGCGGCAATCAGGTCGACGTGCCTGGCCAGCTCGGGGTGTTCCTTCCAGATATGCCATTGTTCACTGGTGGTTACGGGCACCTTTACAGCTGCGCGTACCCGGTCCAGGTATTTGATCAGGTTTTCCGGTGTGACTTCTTCACGGAACAGCGCCTCGTTGCCGACCACCACCCGCACCACGCTGCGCGAAGTGTTGGCCAGCTGGATGGCCGTGGCGATTTCGCGCTCGTTGCGCTCCAGGTCCGGGCTGATCCATATCCCCAGCGTTACCCGCAGGCCCAACTCCTCAGCCAGGCGCGGGATGTCGGCCTGGGTGCCCTCCACGGTATAGATACGGATGCTGTCGGTCAGTTTGCTCAACTGCTCCAGGTCCTGGCGCATTTCGTCGTCAGTGGGATACTGACCCTTCTGTGGGCTTTCGCCCAGGCGGAACGGCGAATACGAAAAGCCAGAGATCTGTTCTGGCCAGGCGGGGGCGGAGACCGGGCGGTTGATCAGTGCCCAGAACCCGGTGAACAGTGCGGCGATGGCCAGCACGACTACCAGGTTCAGGCCGAATTTACGTGAAGACATCGTCGTCCATTCATGTCGAAGTGATAGGGCATTAAAGCAGGGTTGGCAGTCTCTTTCCTAACGATGCAGGCCATGGGTCCACTGGCATATAATGCGCGCCGGTTTTTTGGGGTATGAACATGAGCACAGAAGATCCACGCTTTGCCGGCGTTGCCCGGTTGTATGGCGACCAAGGGCTGCAACGGCTGGGCCAGGCCCATGTGGGCGTGGTCGGTATTGGCGGGGTGGGCTCGTGGGTGGCCGAAGCGCTGGCCCGCAGCGGCGTGGGCGAGATTACCCTGTTCGACCTGGACGATGTCTGTGTCAGTAACACCAACCGCCAGGCCCATGCGCTGGAAGGGCAGGTAGGGCGGCCCAAGGTCGAGGTCATGGCCGAGCGCCTGCGGGCGATCAACCCGGGGTGCACGGTGCATGCGGTGGCCGACTTCGTCACCCGCGAGACCATGGCCGAATACATCACCGAGCACCTTGACTGCGTGATCGACTGCATCGACAGCGTCATGGCCAAGGCGGCGCTGATCGCCTGGTGTCGGCGGCGCAAGATTGCCATTGTCACTACCGGTGGCGCGGGCGGGCAGATCGACCCGACGCAGATCCAGATCGCCGACCTGAACAAGACCTTCAACGACCCGCTGGCCTCGCGGGTACGCTCCACCCTGCGCCGCGACTACAACTTCTCGCGTAACGTCAGCCGCAACTATGGCGTGCCGTGCGTGTTCTCCAGTGAACAGCTGCGTTACCCCAAGGGTGATGGCAGCGTTTGCCTGCAGAAGAGTTTTGTCGGTGAGGGCGTGCGTCTGGACTGCTCGGGTGGTTTTGGAGCGGTGATGATGGTGACCGCGACCTTTGGCATGGTGGCGGCGAGCAAGGCGATAGAAAAACTGGTGGCTGGAGCGCGCCGGCCGTCGGAACGGGTCAAGCCTGAATAGACCGCGTGGGCTTTTTCGCGGCCTGCCCGCTACAGGTACTGCATCTCTCTCAAGCATGATGCCGTACCTGTGGGAGCGGGCAGGCCCGCGAAGAAACCGGCGCCGATTCAGCGGTTGGACGCCAACTCCGCCATCCGCTGCAACACCGCATGCAGCCCATTGCTGCGCGACGGCGACAATTGGCGTTCCAGCCCGAGCTGGGTAAACCACTCGCGCAGATCAATCCCGGCCAGCTCGTCACTGGCCAGTCCCTGCACCCGCACCAACAACAGCGCCAGCAGCCCGCGCAACAAGCGGGCATCACTGCTGGCCTTGAACCGCCACACGCCCTCGATCTGCTCGGCCACCAGCCACACCAGGCTTTCGCAGCCGTGTACCCGGTTGGCCTCGGTCTTTTCGGCGTCATCCAGCGGGTCCAGCCGTTCACCCCACTGCATCAGCAGCCGCGCACGCTGTTCCCAGCCTTTGCCCTGTTGAAAAGCTTCCAGCGCTTGCTGCGCCTGTTCCGGCAGGCTCATCGCAACAGCTCCAGGCCTTGGTCCAGCGCGTCGAAGAAACGCTGCAAGTCATCGCTATCGTTGTACAAACCCAGTGACACCCGTATCGCGCCCTCCAGCCCCATCCCCTTCAGCAGTGGCATGGCACAGTGGTGACCGGCGCGCACGGCAATGCCCTGTTCAGTCAGCAGGTGGGCGATATCGGCGTTGTGCACGCCCTCGATGACGAAACTGGCCAGGGCCGTCTGCGGTGCGCCCAACACCCGCACGCCCTCGCGGTCGCCCAGGCCGCGCAGCAGGTGCTGGTGCAGGCTGGCTTCATGCGCTGCGACCGCATGGGCATCGAGGCTGGCCAGGTAGTCCAGTGTCGCGCCCAGGCCGATCACCCCGGCAATCGGCGGCGTACCCGCTTCGAAGCCCAAGGGGGCGGGGCGGAAGCTGGCGCTGTGGTACTCGGCCAGTTGCACCATCTCGCCGCCGAACTGCCAGTGGCGCAACAGCTTCAGAGCCTGGCTGCGGCCATAGAGCACGCCGACGCCGTCCGGACCGTACAGCTTGTGGCTGGAAAACACATAGAAGTCACAACCCAGTTGCTGCACGTCATGGCGGCCATGCACCACGCCCTGGGCGCCATCGACTACAGTCAGCGCGCCCTGGGCGCGGGCATGGGCCAGTAGCGCTGGCAGCGGCTGCCAGGTACCCAGCACGTTGGACAGCTGGCTGACGGCGAGCACCCGGGTACGCGGGCCGATCAGTTGCAGTGCCTGGTCCTGGTCGATATGACCATGGGCATCCAGCGGCAGCACCACCAGACGCAGGTTGCGCCGGTGCGCCAGCTGTTGCCAGGGCAGCAGGTTGGCATGGTGCTCCAGGGCACTGACGGCAATTTCGTCACCGGCTTCCAGGCGGTGCTCCAGGCCATAGGCCAGCAGGTTCAGCGCCGAGGTGGCGCCGTGGGTGAACACGATCTGCCGCGAGTCTGCGGCATTGAGCCAGGCGCCGACCTTGTCGCGGCTGGCTTCGAAGGCCTGGGTCGCCAGCGCACCAGGCAAATGCTGGGCACGGTGCACGTTGGCCGCGCCATGGCCGTAATAATGGCTCAGGGCATCGAGCAGGGCTTGCGGCTTCTGGGAGGTGGCGGCGCTGTCCAGGTAGGTCTGGTGCTGCCGTTGCAGGGCGGCGATGGCGGGGAAATCGGCACGCCAGGGAGAGGGCTGGAACATGTTTGCGAGGCCTGGAATGAAAATCGGGTCTGGTGCATTGGCGCCAGACCCGATCTTAACACCTCAAACCCGGCAAGGTTCTCAGTTGTGAGCGTGCAGCGCTTCGTTCAGCTCGATGGCCGACTTGTGGGTCTTGCACTCTACCGCGCCATTGAGCGAGTTGCGACGGAACAGCAGGTCGGTCTGACCAGCCAGGTCGCGGGCCTTGACCACTTTGACCAGCTCGTTGTTCTCGTCCAGCAGGTTCACCTTGGTGCCCGCGGTGATGTACAGGCCGGCTTCGACGGTGTTGCGGTCGCCCAGCGGAATACCGATACCTGCGTTGGCGCCGATCAGGCAACCCTCGCCAACCTTGATGACGATGTTGCCGCCACCGGACAGGGTGCCCATGGTCGAGCAGCCGCCGCCCAGGTCCGAACCTTTGCCAACGAATACGCCAGCGGAAACGCGGCCTTCGATCATGCCCGGGCCTTCGGTGCCAGCATTAAAGTTGACGAAGCCTTCGTGCATGATGGTGGTGCCTTCGCCGATGTAGGCGCCCAGGCGCACACGGGCGGTGTCGGCGATGCGCACGCCGGCCGGGACCACGTAATCGGTCATTTTCGGGAACTTGTCCACCGAGAACACTTCCAGCAGCTCGCCCTTCAGGCGTGCTTCCAGTTGCAGCTCGGCCAGTTCGCCCAGGTCGACCGCGCCCTGGTTGGTCCAGGCCACGTTCGGCAGTAGCGGGAAGATACCGGCCAGGCTTACGCCATGCGGCTTGACCAGGCGGTGCGACAGCAGGTGCAGCTTGAGGTAGGCCTCTGGGGTCGAGCTCAGGGCAGCGTCTTCGGCCAGCAGGGTGGCGACCAGCGGCTTGTGGCTCTCTGCCAGGCGGGTCAGCAGGGCGGCCTGCGCAGCGTCCACGCCTTTCAGGGCTTCGGCCAGTTGTGCGGCCTGGGCGTTGCTGAAGGCGATGGCCTGGTTGCCACCTTCGTAACCGAGAACAGGGGCTACTGCAGCAACCAGTTCGGCGCTCGGGTTGAGCAGCGGT
Source organism: Pseudomonas sp. 3HC3 (assembly GCF_044904505.1). Classification (NCBI taxonomy): domain Bacteria; kingdom Pseudomonadati; phylum Pseudomonadota; class Gammaproteobacteria; order Pseudomonadales; family Pseudomonadaceae; genus Pseudomonas; species Pseudomonas sp. 3HC3. The sequence goes on along the minus strand of NZ_JADDRH010000003.1, from coordinate 114,922 downwards.
TGTGCGTAGAACACTTCCAGCCAGGCGCCCTGGCGGTTCTGGGAGCCGACACCGAAGGCCAGGCTGAACAGGGTATTGGACATGTGATTACCTCGTGCGAAATAGGGTATGGGCTCAGGCCAGGGCAGCGGCGTACAGGTCGGGCTTGAAGCCAACCAGGGTACGCGCGCCAAGGTCGAGCACCGGGCGTTTGATCATCGACGGCTGGGCCAGCATCAGCTCGACGGCCTTGGCCTGGTCGAGGTCTGCCTTGCTGGCGTCGTCCAGCTTGCGGAAGGTGGTGCCGGCACGATTGAGGATGACTTCCCAGCCGTGTTCGGCGCACCAGCGGTTCAGGCTGTCACGGTCGATGCCTTGGGTTTTGTAATCATGGAATTCGTAGGCGATGGCGTTGTCTTCGAGCCAGGTACGCGCCTTTTTCATGGTGTCACAAGCTTTGATGCCGTAGAGCGTGTAGGTCATTGTGTACATTGGGGTTACAAGTCGCCCCAATCTCTCCGTTTTTCGATGTCAGTCGCGGGATTATGCGGGAACGATCCTCGCGGCGCCACGCCCGTGGCGCCCCTGTTTATTGATCAGGATGTGTTCAAGCGACCAGGCGCTGGACCGACCCGATGATCTCATCGCCGTGTTGCTGTTCGGCTGTGCGCAGGTCGAAGGCCGTCTGCAGGTTGAGCCAGAACTCAGGGGTGGTGTCCAGGCAGATGGACAGACGCAGTGCCATGTCGGCGGAAACACCGCCCCGTTCGCGCAGGATGTTGTTGACGGTTGGCGTTGCTACACCCAACGCCCTGGCCAGAGCCGCGGCGCTGAAGCCCATTTCCTTCTGGAAGTCCTCCCGCAGGATTTCACCCGGATGGATTGGACGCATACCGTTCTTGAGCATGATGCACCTCAGTGGTAATCGACAATTTCAACGTTAACTGGCCCGTGTTCTGTCCAGGTGAAGCACAACCGCCATTGGTCATTTACACGGATACTGTGTTGGCCGGCGCGGTTGCCGCTCAGTGACTCGAGGCGATTGCCAGGTGGCGACCTAAGGTCTCGCAACTCTGTTGCGGCATCGAGCATGGCCAGTTTGCGCTCCGCGACTGACTTGATATCTGACCAACGCCGTGTCTTTCCCGTTGTGAAGAGCGCTTCCGTGTCGGCACAGCTAAAGCTTCGAATCATGAGCCTGAATGCTTAACGTTATTCGTTAATGTCGATTATACGACGGGATCGCTGTAGTTCAAGTCTTCAATAACGGGGCACGCCACTCGCAAGCTCCGGTCACATCTGCTGGGTATCATCATGTTACATATTCACCCGTCACCTGCGACTATCGTGCAGCGGCCCCGAACCGTCGGTCGCCGCTAACATATTGTTTCAATGGCGATGCCTCGCCCTGCCATCGTTTCAGCTCACAAAGGAAGCTTTCCCGGATGCAGTCCGCCTACACCGTCCTCATTCTGTTGACGTTGGTCAGCCTGTCGAAGCTGGTCGGCCGCATGATTCCGCTGCCGTTGCCGTTGGTGCAGATCGCCGCCGGTGCTTTGCTGGCCTTGCCGACACTGGGCTTGCATGTGGCCTTGAACCCGGAGTTGTTCCTGTTCCTGTTCTTGCCTCCGCTGCTCTTTGCCGACGGCTGGCGCATTCCCAAGCGTGAGTTGTGGCGCATTCGCGGGCCTGTGGTGGCGCTGGCTGTCGGGTTGGTACTGTTCACCGTCGTCGGGGCCGGCTACTTCATTCACTGGCTGCTGCCAAGCATCCCGTTGCCGGTGGCCTTCGCCCTGGCAGCAGTGCTGTCGCCCACCGACGCCGTGGCGGTTTCGGCCATCGCTCAGGACCGCCTGCCTACCCCGCTGATGCACATGCTGCAAGGGGAGGCCCTGATGAACGACGCATCGGGCCTGGTTACCTTCAAGTTTGCCTTGGCGGCGGCGATCACCGGGGCGTTCTCGCTGGCCGATGCAAGCTTCAGTTTCGTCCTGGTCGCGCTGGGTGGCCTGGCGGTGGGCGTTGCCCTGAGTTGGCTGGTCGGCCGCTTGCGTGCCTGGATGATCGCCCGCGGCTGGGACGATCCAGCCACCCATGTGGTCTTCATGCTGCTGCTGCCGTTCGCCGCCTACGTGCTGGCCGAGCGTCTGGGTGTTTCGGGCATTCTCTCGGCGGTAGCTGCCGGCATGATGCAGAGCTGGCTTGACCTGCTGCCGCGGCAGACCAGTACCCGCTTGCTCAATCGCAGCGTCTGGTCGCTGCTTGAGTTCGCCTTCAATGGGCTCATCTTCCTGCTGTTGGGCCTGCAATTGCCGGACATCATCAAGGCGGTGGTCAGCCACGAAGCTACCCTGTGGCCGACCTTGGCTTACCGCTGCCTGGATGTGGTGGCAATCTTTGCCGCGCTGATCCTGCTGCGGTTTGTCTGGGTGCAGAGTATCTGGCGCTCGATCGGTGTGGTGCGCCGCTGGCGCGGTAAACCGGCGCTGGTGCTGATGCCCACGGCGCGCTCCTGCTGGTTGCTGACCTTGGGCGGTGTGCGGGGCGCAGTGACCCTGGCCGGTGTGATGTCGATACCTTTGCTGATGGGGGCGGGCAAGGCCTTCCCGGAACGGGACTTGCTGATTTTCATTGCCGCCGGGGTGATCCTGCTGTCGTTGATCAGCGCCTGCATCGCGCTGCCGATATTACTGCGCGGGGTCACCAAGAGCCCGGACGAGCGCTTGCACCAGGAAGTGCAGGAAGCCTGGCGGCGCACGGCCGAGGCGGCGATTCATGCCTTGGAAGCAGAGGAGGTAATCGACGCCACTGCCCCGCAAGACGCCGCGCAGGCTACCTTGGCGACCGAGCTGAAGGCGCGGTTGATGGCAGAGTATCGGGATGAGCTGGAAAGCTATGACGACAGTGCCGAAGCCAGGGCATTGGCCGAACAGATGGACTTGCTGGAGCGGCGTTTGCGCTTGCGTGCACTGAGGGCGCAGCGGCTGGAGCTTTACAACCTGCATCGCCAGCACCTGGTGGGGGATGAGGTGGTGCGGCAAGTACTGGGTGAGCTGGATATGAGTGAGGCGAACCTGGGGCAGGTCAAGTAGACCCTATCAAGACCCTTCGCGGGCTCGCCCGCTCCCACAGGTACTGCGCTGAGCTTGAAATCAGCGCAGTACCTGTGGGAGCGGGCGAGCCCGCGAAGGGGTTGATCAGCGGTTTTGCAGGAAGGCGCGAATCCGCTCCGCCGCCTCGATGCATTCGGCCAGCGGTGCAACCAGTGCCATGCGCACGCGCCCGGCACCCGGGTTCACCCCGTCCACTTCACGCGACAGGTACGACCCCGGTACCACGGTCACATGCTGGGCTTCGAACAGGTCACGGGTGAACTCGGCATCGTCGCCCGGTACCTTGGCCCACAGGTAGAAGCTGCCGTCCGGGCGCTGCACGTCCAGTACCGGCTGCAGAATATCCAGCACGACGTCGTACTTGGCCCGGTACTGGTCGCGGTTCTCGCGCACATGCGCCTCGTCCTGCCAGGCGGCGATGCTGGCCAGTTGGGTTTGTACCGGCATCGCGCAGCCGTGGTAGGTGCGGTACAACAGAAACGGCTTGATGATCCGGGCATCGCCAGCGACGAAGCCCGAGCGCAGCCCCGGCAGGTTGGAGCGTTTGGACAGGCTGTGGAACACCACGCAGCGCGCAAAATCGCTTCGGCCAAGCTCGGCGCATGCCGTCAGCAGGCCTGGCGGTGGCGCGTCTTCGTCGAAGTACAGCTCGCTGTAGCACTCGTCGGCGGCGATCACGAAGTCGTGCTCGTCAGCCAGGGCAATCAGCTTCTTCAGGGTGTTCATCGGCACCAGCGCACCGGTAGGGTTGCCCGGCGAGCACAGGAACAGGATCTGGCAACGCTTCCACACCTCGGCCGGTACGGCGTCGAAGTCCGGGTTGAAACCGTTGTTTTCCAGGCACGGCAGGTAGTGCGGGGTGGCGCCGGCCAGCAGCGCTGCGCCTTCGTAGATCTGATAGAACGGGTTGGGGCTGACCACCAGGCCGTCATCGGCGCGGTTGACCACGGCCTGGGTGAAGGCGAACAGCGCTTCACGGGTGCCGTTGACCGGCAGGATGTGGCGGTCGGCGTCCAGCCAGCCGGTCGGCACGCCAAAACGTCGTTCGCACCACTGACCGATGGCCTGGCGCAGGGCTGGCAAGCCGATGGTGCTGGGATAAACCGCCAGCTTGTCGAGGTTGTCGGCCATGGCCTGGGCGACGAACGCCGGCGATTCGTGCTTCGGCTCACCGATCGACAGGGCGATGGCGCGTTTGTCCGCCGCAGGCGTCACGCTGCCCAGCAGGGCACGAAGCTTTTCGAACGGATAGGGCTGAAGCTGGGTCAAGGCATGGTTCATCGGCGCAAGGTCTCGTCAATCGTCTAATCGTTAAAAGGTCACGCGGGTCTGGCTGGTGTCGCTACCTTGGCCGGCCTGCAGTTGCTGCACGATGGCCTCCTGCAGGCGGCTGCACAACTGCGGGTCTGACAGCGGCTGGTTGTCGGCATCGGTAATGAAGAACACGTCTTCCACCCGCTCGCCGAGGGTGGCGATCTTGGCGTTTTGCAGCGAAAGGTCGAACTCCAGGAAAATCCGTCCCAGCCGGGCCAGCAGGCCCGGGCGGTCTGGCGCGGTGATTTCGAGGATGGTCACCGGCCGCTGGGCATCGTTGAGGATGGTCACTTGCGGCGGGAAGTCGAAGTGCTTGAGTTGGCGCGGTACCCGGCGCTGGATGATGGTCGGGTAGTCCTCAGGGTTGCGCAGCGCTTCGGTCAGGCCGTCGCGAATCTGCTTGACCCGTTGCGGGTTGTCGCCGATCGAGCCACCGTCGTTGTCCAGCACAATGTAGGTGTCAAGGGTGAACTGGCTGCTGGACGTGATGATCCGTGCGTCGTGGATGTTCAGGTTCAACTGCGACATGGCCGCCACCGTCACGGCGAAGAAATCGTGCTGGTCGGGGGCATAGATGAAAATTTGCGTGCCGCCTTCGAACTCGCGCTGAGTGGTTTCCTTGATCAGTACCAGTGGCCCGCCATCGGCCGGTTGCTGCAGGATCGCATCCGTGTGCCAGGCCACGTCGGCGGCGGTGTGCTTGAGGAAATAGTCATCGCCCAGTTGCGCCCATAGCTGCTCGACGTCGTCCGGGTCGGTGCCCTCGCGCACCAGGATATCCAGCGCTGACGACTGGGTCTGGCGAATCTGCTCTTCGCGGTCCAGCGGGTTTTCCAGGCCGCGGCGCAGGGCACGCTTGGTCTCGCTGTACAGCTGGCGCAGCAGGCTGGCCCGCCACGAGTTCCACAGGCTGGGGTTGGTGGCGTTGATGTCGGCCACGGTCAGCACGTACAGGTAGTCAAGGCGCGTCTCGTCGCCCATGTGCAGGGCAAAGTCATTGATCACCTGCGGGTCGGACAAGTCCTTGCGCTGAGCGGTGGTCGACATCACCAGGTGGTTCTGCACCAGCCAGACGATCAGGCGGCTGTCCCAGGCCGGCAACTGGTGCCGTTCGCAGAACTTCTGCGCGTCCACTGCACCGATTTCCGAGTGGTCGCCCTGGCGGCCCTTGCCGATGTCGTGGTACAGGCCGGCCAGGTAGATCAGCTCGGGTTTGGGCAGGCGCCCCATGAGCTTGCTGGCCAGCGGGAATTTCTCGGACACTGGCGTGTATTGCAGCTTGCGCAGGTGCTTGATGAGGTTGAGGGTGTGCGCATCGACCGTATAGATGTGGAACAGGTCATGCTGCATCTGCCCGACGATCAGGCCGAACTCTGGCAGGTAACGGCCAAGAATGCCGTAGCGGTTCATCCGGCGCAGGTTGCGGTGGATGCCGATTTCGCACTTGAACAGCTCGATGAACAGGCTGGTATTGCGGATATCGGTGCGGAACGTGTCGTCGATCAGGTGGCGGTGTTCGCGCAGCAGGCGCACGGTATCGGCACGCACGCCCTTGATCTCGGGGTGTTGGGCCATCAGCACGAAGATTTCCAGCATGGCGAACGGCGTGCGCTTGAACACGTTCGGGTTGGCGGCCTCAATATAGCCGTCATGCAGGCGGAACCGCGCGTTCAGCGGCTGGGTGCTGCCACTTTCCTCGTCGGCGAGGATAACTTCTTCGAAGTGCTGGATGATCAGGTCGCACAGCTGGCTGATGCTCATCACCACCCGGTAGTACTGCTGCATGAACTGTTCGATCGCCCGCTTGGGGTTTTCGTCGCTGTAGCCCAGCAGCGTGGCGAGGCTGCGCTGGTGGTCGAACAGCAGGCGGTCTTCGGCGCGCCCGGCCAGCATGTGCAGGGCATAACGGACTTTCCAGAGGAAGTCCTGGGACGAAGCCAGCAGTTCGTTCTCGCTTTCCAGCAAGAAGCCTTCGCCGGCCAGTGCATGCAGGTTCAGTGTCCCGTACTGGCGACGGGCTACCCACAGGACCGTCTGGATGTCGCGCAGGCCACCTGGCGAACCCTTGACGTTGGGTTCGAGGTTGTACTCTGTGTCGTTGTACTTGTGGTGGCGGGCCTTGAGTTCGGCGCGCTTGGCCAGGAAGAATTCCTTGCTCGGCCACATGTGCGCGGTGCTGGTGACTTCCAGCATGCGCTGGCGCAAGGCCTCGGGGCCGGCGATGGTGCGGCTTTCCATCAGGTTGGTGATCACCGTCAGGTCGGCGCGGGCCTGTTCGGCGCACTCGTCGACGGTGCGCACGCTCTGGCCGACTTCCAGGCCAATGTCCCACAGCAAGGTAAGAAAGCGCTCGATGGCGTCGCGGTACTGCTCGTGCTCGGCAGCGCCTAGCAGAATCAGCAGGTCGATGTCCGAGTGCGGGTGCAGTTCACCGCGCCCGTAGCCGCCCACCGCAACCAAGGCAATGCCGCTCTGGTCGCCCCAGTCGAACTGGTTCCACGCCTGTTGCAGGATATTGTCGACGAGCCAGGCGCGAGCCTCGATCAGCGGGCGGATGTCGGCACCGGCACGAAAACGCTTGTCGAGCACCTCGCCGGCCAGGCGGATGGCTTTCTTGAAGGCGGCGATGGGGCTCGCCTTGAGGGCCAGTTCCGCCTGGAACTGGCCACGGTCGAACAGCTCGGGGTCCACCTGGGGCATCGCGTCACGTTCCTGTCGTGGGGTGGCCTGTCGGGGTGCGGTCAGGCCGAAGTGCGCGGGATGGTGTCGTCCTTGCGCAGGGTGAAGATCTCGTAGCCGGTCGCGGTCACCACCAGAGTGTGTTCCCACTGGGCCGAGAGCTTGCGGTCCTTGGTGATGGCGGTCCAGCCGTCGCCCAGCACCTTGGTGTCGGCCTTGCCCTGGTTGATCATCGGCTCGATGGTGAAGGTCATGCCTTCCTTCAGTTCCATGCCCGTGCCAGCGCGGCCGTAGTGGAGGATCTGCGGCTCTTCGTGGAACACCTTGCCGATGCCATGACCGCAGAACTCGCGTACCACCGAGAAACCGTTCTTCTCTGCGTGCTTCTGGATCACTTCACCGATGTCGCCCAGGCGGCAGCCCGGCTTCACCAGCTCGATGGCCTTGTACATGCATTCCTGGGTGACCTTGGACAGGCGCTCGGCCCAGACCGGCACGTTACCGACGTGGAACATGCGGCTGGTGTCGCCGTGGTAGCCGTCCTTGATCACGGTGACGTCGATATTGAGCGTGTCACCGTCCTTGAGCGGCTTGTCGTTGGGGATGCCGTGGCAGACCACATGGTTGATCGAGGTGCAGATCGACTTCGGGTAGCCCTTGTAGTTGAGCGGTGCCGGGATGGCCTGCTGGACGTTGACGATATAGTCGTGGCACAGGCGGTCGAGCGCTTCGGTGGTGATACCGGGCTTGACGTGTTCTTCGATCATTTCCAGCACTTCGGCGGCCAGGCGGCCAGCGATGCGCATCTTCTCGATGTCTTCTGCGGTCTTGATGGTGACGGTCATTACAGGCTCTCTACGGCGCCGTGCACGGCGCGAACAAACGGGAAAGGCCGGATTCTAGCAGAGCAGGGCGCCGATCGGTCGGGATAAAGGCGGCCATGCTGTTGTCTACAGCTGGCATTCTGGCGCGAAAGCCGGGGTGCTGCAAAAAGTGCTGACAGACGCAACAGTATCCGGGTTCCGTTCGCTCGCGGTCTGTGGTATAAAATGCGCCGCTTTCGGGGACGACCCCGTCAGTACTTAACCCACACACGTGTCGACACGATGACCTGGGTGCCCCGAGTTGCAGAATTCGCGGGTTGGTCATTGGGATACGTGGAGGCCCAACCCGACTTATCAAGGAACTATCATGTCCCAAGTCAATATGCGCGATATGCTGAAGGCCGGTGTGCACTTCGGCCACCAGACCCGTTACTGGAACCCGAAAATGGGCAAGTACATTTTCGGCGCGCGTAACAAGATCCACATCGTCAACCTGGAAAAAACCCTGCCAATGTTCAACGACGCTCTGTCGTTCGTAGAGCGCCTGGCCCAGGGCAAGAACAAGATCCTGTTCGTCGGCACCAAGCGTTCCGCCGGCAAGATCGTCGCCGAGCAAGCAGCTCGTTGCGGTTCGCCATACGTTGATCACCGTTGGTTGGGCGGCATGCTGACCAACTACAAGACCATCCGCGCTTCGATCAAGCGTCTGCGCGACCTGGAAACCCAGGCCGAAGACGGCACTTTCGCCAAGCTGACCAAGAAAGAAGCCCTGATGCGCTCCCGCGACCTGGAAAAACTGGATCGCAGCCTGGGTGGCATCAAGGACATGGGCGGTCTGCCAGACGCTCTGTTCGTTATCGACGTTGATCACGAGCGCATCGCGATCACCGAAGCCAACAAGCTGGGCATCCCGGTTATCGGCGTTGTCGATACCAACAGCAGCCCGGAAGGTGTTGACTACATCATCCCAGGTAACGATGACGCCATTCGCGCTATCGAGCTGTACATGACTTCGATGGCTGACGCAGTCATCCGCGGCCGCAACAACGTTGCCGGCGGCACCGAAGTTTACGCTGAAGAAGCGGCTGCACCTGCTGCTGAGTAATAGGCGCTAGCGTCTACTTGGCACGCAAAAAGGGGGCTCTGCCCCCTTTTTGCCACCTTGAAATCCTGCTGTCAGCATCGGCCCCGCATCATGGGCCCGCTGAAATCAAAACAGCGGATTTGCAGAATTGAACGCCCGTGATTGACGGGTGGAATGGTTGAAAAACTTTCCAAGAGGATTTTGAAATGGCAGCAATTACTGCAGCGCTGGTAAAAGAACTGCGCGAGCGTACCGGCGAAGGCATGATGGATTGCAAAAAGGCCCTGGAAAAGGCCGGCGGCGACATCGAGAAAGCCATTGACGACATGCGTGCCTCGGGCGCCATCAAGGCCGCCAAAAAGGCTGGCAACGTCGCTGCTGAAGGCGCTATCGCCGTCAAGACCGACGGTACATCCGCCGTCCTGCTGGAAGTGAACTCGCAGACCGACTTCCTGGCCCTGCAAGACGACTTCAAGAACTTCGTGGCCGAAAGCCTCGAAGAAGCCTTCGCCCAGAAGCTGACCGACGCCGCCCCGCTGATCGCCTCGCGCGAAGCTGCTCGTGAAGCCCTGGTTGCCAAGTGCGGCGAGAACGTCAACATCCGTCGCCTGGTGCGCGTTGAGGGTGACGTTGTCGGTGCCTACCTGCACGGCAACAAGATCGGCGCTGTCGTCGTTCTGAAAGGCGGTGACGTTGAGCTGGCGAAGAACATCGCCATGCACGTTGCAGCTTCGAACCCTGAGTTCCTGGATTCGTCGGAAATCTCCGCCGAGGCCATCGAGCGTGAGAAGAATGTCTTCCTGCAGCTGAACGCCGACAAGATCGCCGGCAAGCCGGAAAACATCGTTGAGAACATGATCAACGGCCGTATCACCAAGTTCAAAGCCGAAGCCTCGCTGAAAGAGCAAGCTTTCGTCATGAACCCGGAAGTCAAGGTTGGCGAGCTGGCCAAGAAAGCCGGTGCTGAAATCGTTTCCTTCACCTACTTCAAAGTAGGCGAAGGCATCGAGAAGCCAGTCGACGACTTCGCTGCTGAAGTTGCCGCTCAGGTAGCTGCTGCCAAGCAGTAAGACAGCCCCGTCTGTCGCCCCAAAGAGGCTGCCCGCTCACGCGCGCAGCCTCTTTGTCAAAACGGAGAGGGGTTTATACGACTCCCTCTTCGCTGGCACCGAAGCGGTGCCACGCTACAGTTAGCAGGCTGCAAACAGCCCGCACGAATTTTCTAAAAGTACGCCGCAGGAGAGACTCGCAATGGCTCAGCAGGTGAGTGGTCGCCAACCTCGCTATAAACGCATTTTGCTCAAACTTAGCGGCGAGGCCCTGATGGGCTCGGAAGACTTCGGGATCGACCCGAAAGTGCTGGATCGCATGGCGCTTGAAGTTGGCCAGTTGGTAGGGATCGGTGTCCAGGTCGGCCTGGTCATCGGTGGTGGCAACCTGTTCCGCGGCGCCGCGCTCAGCGCAGCCGGCATGGATCGCGTCACGGGTGACCACATGGGCATGCTGGCTACCGTGATGAACGGCCTGGCCATGCGCGATGCGCTGGAGCGCTCGAACATCCCGGCCCTGGTCATGTCGGCCATTTCCATGGTAGGTGTCACCGATCATTACGATCGTCGCAAAGCTATTCGTCACCTCAACTCCGGGGATGTGGTAATTTTCTCCGCCGGTACCGGCAACCCGTTCTTCACCACCGACTCCGCGGCCTGCCTGCGCGCCATCGAAATCGATGCTGACGTGGTGCTGAAGGCGACCAAGGTCGATGGCGTGTACACTGCCGATCCATTCAAGGACCCGCACGCCGAGAAATTCGATCACCTGACCTACGATGAGGTTCTGGATCGCAAGCTGGGTGTGATGGACCTGACCGCAATTTGCCTGTGCCGTGACCACAAGATGCCATTGCGGGTATTCAACATGAACAAGCCTGGCGCCCTGCTGAACATCGTGGTGGGTGGCGCTGAAGGCACACTGATCGAGGAAGGCCAAGCATGATCAACGACATCAAGAAAGACGCGCAGGAGCGCATGGGCAAGTCCATCGAAGCCCTGTCTCGCAACCTGGCTGCAATCCGCACCGGTCGCGCTCACCCAAGCATCCTGGACAGCGTCAAGGTTACCGCCTGGGGTAGCGAAATGCCGCTGAATCAGGTCGCCGCGATCACCGTCGAAGATGCCCGCACCCTGAAGATCGTCGCTCACGACAAGAACCTCAGCGCTGCCATCGAAAAGGCCATCCTCACCTCCGATCTGGGCCTTAACCCGTCCAGCGCCGGTACCACCATCCGAGTACCGATGCCGGCCTTGACCGAGGAAACCCGCAAGGGCTACACCAAGCAAGCCAGCGGTGTTGCCGAGGATGCCAAGGTAGCCGTGCGCAACGTGCGCCGCGACGCCCTGGCTGACCTGAAAAAACTGACCAAGGACAAGGAAATCAGCGAAGACGAAGAGCGTCGCGCCGCTGACGAGATCCAGAAGCTGACTGACAAGTTCGTCGCCGAAGTGGATGCTGCCTTCAAAGCCAAGGAAAAGGACCTGATGGCCGTCTAAGGCCGGGGTTTTTTAATGGAAAAGACCAAGCCAGCGGCGCCGTCCTCGGTGCCGCGTCATGTCGCGATCATCATGGATGGCAACAACCGCTGGGCGAAAAAACGCCTGCTGCCCGGCGTGGCCGGGCACAAGGCGGGTGTGGATGCCGTTCGCGCGGTCATCGAAGTCTGTGCCAAGTCCGGGGTCGAGGTGCTGACCCTGTTCGCCTTCTCCAGCGAGAACTGGCAGCGCCCTGCCGAAGAGGTCGGTGCGCTGATGGAGCTGTTCTTCTCGGCGCTGCGCCGTGAGGCCAAGCGCCTTGACGAGAACAATATCAGCCTGCGCATCATCGGCGACCGTTCGCGTTTTCATCCTGAGCTGCAGGCCGCCATGCGCGAGGCCGAGGCAGTGACCGCTGGCAACAACCGCTTCATTCTGCAGATAGCAGCCAACTACGGTGGCCAGTGGGACATCGCCCAGGCTGCTCAGCGGTTGGCGCGGGAAGTGCAGGCCGGGCACCTGCGCCCGGAAGACATCACCCCGGGTCTGCTGCAGACCTGTCTGGCAACCGGCGAGCTGCCGTTGCCGGATCTTTGCATTCGTACCGGTGGCGAGCATCGCATCAGCAATTTCCTGCTGTGGCAACTGGCCTATGCCGAGTTGTACTTCTCCGACCTCTACTGGCCGGACTTCAAACACGAGGCCATGCGCAATGCCCTGGCCGATTTCGCTTCGCGCCAGCGCCGCTTCGGTAAGACCAGCGAGCAGGTCGAGGCTGGAGCTCGTGCTTAATGCTTAAACAACGCATCATTACTGCGCTGATCCTGTTGCCGGTCGCGCTGGGCGGTTTCTTCCTGCTCAATGGCGGGGACTTCGCCCTGTTCATCGGCTTCGTAGTGACCCTCGGTGCCTGGGAGTGGGCGCGCCTTGCCGGGCTGATGGCCCAGCCGCTGCGCCTTGCCTATGCGGCGGTGGTCGCTGGGGCACTGATGCTGCTGCACATCCTTCCGGAGCTGGCGCCCTGGGTGCTGGGCGCTGCGGTGATCTGGTGGGGGCTGGCCACTTGGCTGGTGCTTACCTACCCGCGCAGCAGCGACCTGTGGGCCAGTGCTGCCTGTCGGCTGTTGGTCGGCCTGCTGGTGCTGTTGCCGGCCTGGCAGGGGCTGGTGCTGCTCAAGCACTGGCCCCTGGGGAACTGGCTGATCCTGTCCGTCATGGTGCTGGTGTGGGCTGCCGACATCGGTGCGTACTTCTCAGGTCGGGCGTTCGGCAAGCGCAAGCTGGCCCCGCAGGTCAGCCCGGGCAAGAGCTGGGAAGGCGTGTATGGTGGGCTGGCGGTCAGCCTGTTGATTACCCTGGGTGTCGGCATCAGCCGCGACTGGGGCTTTGGTCAGATCCTGCTGGGCCTGCTGGGCGCTGCGTTGCTGGTGATGTCCTCGGTGGTCGGTGACCTGACCGAGAGCATGTTCAAGCGTCGCTCCGGCATCAAGGACAGCAGCAATCTGTTGCCCGGGCATGGTGGTGTGCTCGATCGCATCGACAGCCTGACTGCGGCAATCCCGATCTTTGCGGTGCTGTTGTGGGCTGCCGAATGGGGTGTGATGTGAGTCGCCCGCAGCGTATTACCGTGCTCGGGGCCACCGGCTCCATCGGCCTGAGCACGCTGGATGTGATTTCGCGCCATCCCGACCGTTATCAAGCGTTTGCCCTCACCGGCTATTCGCGCGTCGACGAACTGCTGGCGCTATGTGTGCGTCATCGCCCGGCATTTGCTGTGGTGCCGAGCACCGAGGCGGCGGTGAGGTTGCGTGCAAGTCTGGCTGCAGTTGGTTGTACCACTGAGGTGCTGGAGGGCGAGGCAGGGCTTTGCCAGGTGGCGTCGGCCGCTGAAGTGGATGCGGTGATGGCAGCCATTGTCGGTGCTGCTGGCCTGCGCCCCACGCTGGCGGCCGTCGAGGCAGGCAAGAAGGTGTTGCTGGCCAACAAGGAAGCACTGGTAATGTCGGGCGCGCTGTTCATGGAGGCCGTGCGGCAAAAGGGTGCCGTGCTACTGCCGATCGACAGCGAACACAACGCTATCTTCCAGTGCATGCCTGGCGACTACGCCCGTGGCCTGAGTGCTGTCGGTGTGCGCCGGATCCTGCTTACCGCTTCTGGTGGGCCGTTCCGCGAGACGCCGGTCGAGGCGCTGCTGGACGTGACCCCGGAGCAAGCTTGTGCTCACCCTAACTGGTCCATGGGGCGCAAGATCTCCGTGGATTCGGCCAGCATGATGAACAAAGGCCTCGAGTTGATCGAGGCCTGCTGGTTGTTCGATGCCGCGCCGTCCAAGGTTGAGGTGGTGGTGCACCCGCAAAGCGTGATCCACTCACTGGTCGACTACGTGGACGGTTCGGTGCTCGCGCAACTGGGCAACCCGGACATGCGTACGCCGATCGCCAGCGCGTTGGCCTGGCCGGAACGGATCGATTCCGGGGTCGCCCCCTTGGACCTGTTCGCCATCGCCCGTCTGGATTTCCAGGCGCCCGACGAACAACGCTTCCCTTGCCTGCGCCTTGCGCGGCAGGCTGCCGAGGCTGGCAACAGTGCGCCAGCGGTGCTCAATGCAGCCAACGAAGTTGCGGTCCAGGCATTTCTTGAACGGCGCATTCGCTTCCCGGAGATCGCGGGTATGATCGAACAGGTACTCGACCAGGAACCCGTCGTACCGCTGCCGTCGCTGGATGCGGTATTTGCCGCCGATCAGCGTGCCCGGGAGCTTTCCCGTGAATGGCTGAGGCGTCACGGTCGCTGATGCGGGCCCGCCAAGGTTCGTGAGGGGGCTGGGCAGTAATGCCGGCCCGCTGAACATCATTCGGAGATGGACATGACAGCGCTCTACATGATTATCGGCACCCTCGTGGCTCTGGGTGTGCTGGTCACTTTCCACGAATTCGGTCACTTCTGGGTGGCGCGCCGCTGCGGCGTCAAGGTGCTGCGTTTCTCGGTGGGTTTCGGCACGCCGCTGCTGCGGTGGCATGACCGTCACGGCACCGAGTTCGTTGTTGCGGCCATTCCTCTGGGCGGCTACGTCAAGATGCTCGACGAGCGCGAAGGCGATGTGCCGCCAGCGCTGGCCGGGCAGTCGTTCAACCGCAAGTCGGTGCGCCAGCGTATAGCGATTGTCGCGGCAGGCCCGATTGCCAACTTTTTGCTGGCCATCCTGTTTTTCTGGGTGCTGGCGATGCTGGGCACCCAGCAAATCCGCCCGGTTATCGGTGCGGTCGACAGTGGCAGCCTGGCAGCATCGGCCGGGCTGACCGCAGGTCAGGAAATCGTCTCTGTTGACGGCGAACCGACCAACGGATGGTCGGCGGTCAATCTGCAGCTGGTTCGTCGTCTGGGTGAGAGCGGTACCTTGCAGATTGGCGTGCGTGATGAGGGCGCCAGCAACGAGCGTCAGTTGCAGGTCAAGCTGGACAGCTGGCTCAAAGGCGCCGACGAGCCCGACCCGATTCAGTCCCTGGGGCTGCGCCCCTGGCGCCCGGCGATCACGCCGGTGCTGGCCGAGATCGATCCGAAAGGGCCGGCTGCCGCTGCAGGCCTGAAAACCGGTGACAAGCTGCTGGCTCTGGATGATGTGGCGGTGACCGAATGGCAGCAAGTTGTCGACAGTGTGCGCGCGCGCCCGGATGCCAAGGTAGTGGTGCGTGTGGAGCGCGATGGTGCAGCCCTGGAGCTGCCGGTGACCCTGGCCCGCAAGGGTGAGGGCAAGGCAGTGGGTGGCTATCTTGGCGCTGGCGTCAAGGGTGGCGAATGGCCTGCCAGCATGCTCCGCGAAATCAGCTACGGCCCGCTGGATGCGGTGGGTGAGAGCTTGTCGCGTACCTGGAACATGAGCGTCCTGACCCTTGAATCGCTGAAGAAAATGCTGTTCGGGGAGCTCTCGGTAAAAAACTTGAGTGGACCGATAACCATTGCTAAAGTGGCGGGCGCTTCAGCCCAGTCCGGCGTGGGGGATTTCCTGAATTTCCTGGCCTACCTGAGCATAAGCCTGGGGGTTCTTAACCTGCTGCCCATACCCGTACTGGATGGGGGGCATTTGCTGTTTTACCTGGTCGAGTGGGCGCGCGGTCGCCCGCTGTCGGATCGGGTGCAAGGTTGGGGGGTTCAGATCGGTATCAGTTTGGTCATAGGGGTGATGTTGCTCGCCCTGATCAACGATCTGGGTCGACTATAAAGCTTCGCTCAATTGCGAACCTGTCGTTTGTAACGGCAGGTTGTTTATTGCCAGTTGGAATAAAAGGACTTCATGAAACGTCTGCTGCTAACTGCGGTCATGTCCGCACTGATGATCGCTGAAGTTCACGCCGAGTCCTTCACCATCTCCGATATTCGCGTCAACGGCCTGCAGCGGGTTTCCGCCGGCAGTGTGTTCGGTGCCTTGCCGCTGAACGTTGGCGACCAGGCCGACGACCGCCGCCTGGTGGACTCGACTCGTTCCTTGTTCAAGACCGGGTTCTTCCAGGACATCCAGTTGAGCCGCGATGGCAATGTGCTGATCATCAACGTGGTCGAGCGCCCGTCGGTGTCGAGCATCGAGATTGAAGGCAACAAGGCGATCAGCACCGAAGACCTGATGAAGGGCCTGAAGCAATCGGGCCTGGCCGAAGGCGAAATCTTCCAGCGCGCCACCCTCGAAGGCGTGCGTAACGAGCTGCAGCGCCAGTACGTGGCCCAGGGCCGTTACTCGGCCGAGGTTGATGCCGAAGTGGTGCCGCAGCCGCGCAACCGTGTAGCGCTGAAGATCAAGATCAACGAAGGCACCGTCGCTGCCATCCAGCACATCAACATCGTTGGTAACAACGTATTCGATGACGAGACCCTGGGGCAGTTGTTCGAGCTGAAGACCACCAACTGGCTGTCGTTCTTCAAGAACGACGACAAGTACGCCCGTGAAAAGCTCTCCGGTGACCTGGAGCGCCTGCGGTCCTACTACCTGGACCGCGGCTACATCAACATGGACATTGCCTCCACCCAGGTGTCCATCACGCCGGACAAGAAGCACGTCTACATCACCGTCAACATCAACGAAGGCGAGAAATACACCGTTCGCGACGTGAAGCTGTCCGGTGATCTCAAGGTGCCGGAAGACCAGGTCAAGTCGCTGCTGCTGGTGCAACCGGGCCAGGTATTCTCGCGCAAGGTGATGACCACCACGTCCGAGCTGATCACCCGCCGTCTGGGTAACGAAGGCTATACCTTCGCCAACGTCAACGGCGTGCCACAGCCGAACGACCAGGACCACACCGTCGACATCATGTTCGTGGTCGACCCGGGCAAACGTGCCTACGTCAACCGCATCAACTACCGCGGCAACACCAAGACCGAAGACGAAGTTCTGCGTCGCGAAATGCGCCAGATGGAAGGTGGCTGGGCTTCGACCTACCTGATCGATCAGTCCAAGACCCGTCTGGAGCGCCTGGGCTACTTCAAGGAAGTGAACGTCGAGACCCCGCAGGTGCCAGGCACCGACGACCAGGTCGACGTCAACTACAGCGTCGAAGAGCAGGCCTCCGGTTCGATCACCGCCAGCGTCGGTTTCGCCCAGAGCGCCGGCCTGATCCTCGGTGGTTCGATCAGCCAGAGCAACTTCCTCGGTACCGGTAACAAGGTATCCGTCGGTCTGACCCGTTCGGAGTACCAGACCCGCTACAACTTTGGCTTCGTTGATCCCTACTTCACTGCCGATGGCGTCAGCCTGGGTTATAACGCCTTCTATCGCAGCACCAATTACGACGACCTCGATGTCGACGTTGCCAGCTATGCGGTGGACAGCTACGGTGCCGGCGTCAGCCTGGGCTATCCGATCAGCGAGACTTCGCGCCTGACCTACGGCCTGAGCGTGCAGCAGGACAAGATCAAGACCGGCAAGTACACCGTTGACGAGATTTTCGACTTCCTCGAGCAGGAAGGTGACAACTTCCTGAACTTCAAGGCATCGATCGGCTGGTCCGAGTCGACCCTGAACAAAGGCGTACTGGCCACTCGTGGTCACTCGCAAAGCCTGACCCTGGAGTCCACCGTTCCGGGCAGCGACCTGTCGTTCTTCAAGCTTGACTACCGTGGCCAGCTGTTCAAGCCGATCACCAACGACTACACCCTGCGCCTGCATACCGAGCTGGGCTATGGTGATGGTTACGGCAGCACCTCCGGCCTGCCGTTCTACGAGAACTATTTCGCGGGCGGTTTCAACTCTGTCCGTGGCTTCAAGGACAGCAGCCTGGGCCCACGCAGTACGCCTAGTCGCGGCGAGGCCGACGGCGGCAAGCCGGGCACTATCCGCGACCCGGATCAGGATCCGTTGCCGTTTGGTGGTAACGTGCTGGTGCAAGGCGGCGCCGAGCTGCTGTTCCCGCTGCCGTTCGTCAAGGACCAGCGTTCACTGCGCACCTCCGTGTTCTGGGACGTGGGTAACGTGTTCGACACCAATTGCGGCAACAAACCTGATTGCGAGAAGGTCGGGTTCTCGGGCATGGCCAGTTCGGTCGGCCTGGGCGTGACCTGGATTACCGCACTGGGCCCGTTGAGCTTCAGCCTGGCAATGCCGGTCAAGAAGCCGGACGATGCCGATACCCAGGTGTTCCAATTCTCTCTGGGCCAGACCTTCTAAGGTCGGCCCCTGCTTAACGACAACGGTTTATCCAGGAGTGCATCGTGCGTAAATTGGCTCAAATGGCCGTAGTGGCCGCGGCGCTGGTCGCCACCCCGGCTTTCGCCGAAATGAAGGTTGCCGTCCTGAACTACCAGATGGCCCTGCTCGAGTCGGATGCCGCCAAGAAGTATGCGGTGGATGCCGAGAAGAAGTTCGGTCCGCAACTGACCAAGCTGAAAAGCCTGGAAAGCAGTGCCAAGGGTATCCAGGATCGCCTGATCAAGGGCGGCGACAAGATGCAGCAGCAGGAGCGCGAGCGTCTGGAACTCGAGTTCAAGCAAAAGGCTCGCGACTTCCAGTTCCAGTCCAAGGAGCTGAACGAAGCCAAGGCCGTTGCTGATCGCGACATGCTCAAGCAGCTGAAGCCGAAGCTGGATGGCGCTGTCGAGGAAGTGATCAAGAAGGGCGGCTACGACCTGGTCCTCGAGCGTGGTGCGGTCATCGATGTCAAGCCTCAGTACGACATCACCCGCCAAGTCATCGAGCGCATGAACCAAGCCCGTTGATATGAGTGTGACCATGACGCTAGGCCAGCTGGCCGAGGCACTTGGAGCCACCCTCAAGGGGCCCGAGGCGCTGCAGATTACCGGGCTGGCCACCTTGCAGGAGGCTGGCCCCGGTCAGTTGAGCTTTCTCGCCAACCCGCAGTACCGCAAATTCCTGGACGACAGCCAGGCGGCTGCAGTGCTGCTGAAGGCGGCGGATGCCGAAGGCTTTGCCGGCAATGCACTGATCGTCGCCGATCCGTACCTGGCCTACGCACGCATTTCCCACCTGTTCGACCCCAAACCCAAGGCTGTGGCGGGTATTCATCCCAGCGCCGTGGTAGCTGAGGACGCGCAGGTGGATGCCAGTGCCAGCATCGGGCCGTTCGCGGTCATCGAAAGTGGTGCGCGCATCGGCGCCAACGTCAGCATCGGCGCACACTGCTTCATCGGTGCCCGCTGTGTGGTCGGTGAAAGTGGTTGGCTGGCACCGCGGGTCACGCTGTATCACGACGTGACCATTGGTAAGCGTGTGGTCATCCAGTCGGGTGCCGTGATCGGCGGCGAGGGCTTCGGCTTTGCCAACGAGAAGGGCATCTGGCGCAAGATTGCCCAGATCGGCGGCGTCACCATTGGTGATGACGTTGAGATCGGTGTCAATACTGCTGTCGACCGTGGCGCGCTGTCCGACACCCGGATCGGCGATGGGGTCAAGCTGGATAACCAGATCCAGATCGCTCACAACGTTCAGGTCGGTGATCACACTGCCATGGCCGCTTGCGTCGGAATCTCCGGCAGCACGCGCATCGGCAAGCACTGCATGCTGGCCGGTGGTGTGGGGCTGGTTGGGCACATCGATATTTGCGATAACGTTTTCGTTTCCGGAATGACCATGGTTACCCGTTCGATCACTGAACCGGGTTCCTATTCTTCCGGCACTGCCATGCAGCCGCTGGCTGACTGGCGCAAGAGCGCCGCGCGTATCCGCCACCTGGACGACATGGCCAAGCGTCTCCAGCAGCTGGAAAAACGCGTCGATACCGTGACCTCAGGTGGCCTGCCGACATCAGAAGGCTGATACCATTCCCTGAGCAAGAGTGAACAGTCGCTAGCTGGCTCCTCTTTGGATTGCAAAAGGAGCGTGTGGTCAGCACCTGCGCTCCCTATTCTTATTACAGGCTTCCCCACCGAAATGATGGACATCAACGAGATTCGCGAATACCTGCCTCACCGCTACCCGTTCCTGCTGGTAGACCGTGTGACGGATCTGGACTTCGAGGCCCAGAGCATTCGTGCCTACAAGAATGTCAGCATCAACGAGCCGTTTTTCAATGGCCACTTCCCGGCACACCCGATCATGCCGGGTGTCCTGATCATCGAAGCCATGGCCCAGGCGGCCGGCATCCTTGGTTTCAAGATGCTCGATGCCAAGCCGGCCGATGGCACCCTGTACTACTTTGTCGGTTCCGACAAACTGCGTTTCCGTCAGCCGGTTCTGCCGGGTGACCAGCTTGTGCTGGAAGCCAAGTTCCTCAGCCGTAAAAGCATGATCTGGAAGTTCGAGTGCCGCGCCCTTGTCGATGGCAAGCCGGTCTGCTCGGCAGAAATCACCTGCGCGGAACGCTCCCTATGAATTCGATTGATCCTCGGGCCATTATCGATCCGTCGGCCAAGCTGGCCGACGGCGTCGAGGTCGGCCCTTGGTCGATCGTTGGCCCTGATGTAGAAATCGGGGAGGGCACCGTTATCGGCCCGCATGTTGTGCTTAAAGGCCCGACCCGCATCGGCAAGCACAACCGTATTTTTCAGTTTTCCTCGATCGGTGAAGATACCCCGGACCTTAAGTACAAGGGTGAGCCGACGCGCCTGGTGATCGGCGATCACAATGTGATTCGCGAAGGGGTGACCATCCACCGCGGTACTGTTCAGGATCGCGCGGAAACCACCGTGGGTGACCACAACCTGATCATGGCCTATGCCCACATTGGCCACGACAGTGTCATCGGCAACCACTGCATCCTGGTCAACAATACAGCGCTGGCAGGTCATGTGCATGTGGGTGACTGGGCGATCCTGTCCGGTTACACCCTGGTTCACCAGTACTGCCACATTGGCGCCCACGCGTTTTCCGGTATGGGCACGGCGATTGGCAAGGACGTTCCGGCCTTCGTGACCGTGTTCGGCAGCCCGGCCGAAGCCCGCAGCATGAACTTCGAGGGCATGCGCCGCCGCGGTTTCAGCGACGAGGTGATCCATGTGCTGCGTCGTTGCTACAAGATTGTCTACCGTCAGGGCCTGACCGTCGAAGACGCCCTCAAGGAGCTGGCCGAACCGGCCGCGCAACACCCCGAGGTCGAGCTGTTCCGTCAGTCGATCCTGAGCTCCGCTCGCGGCATCACGCGCTGATATGGCCCAGCTTTGCGTAGCGCTGGTCGCAGGTGAGGCCAGTGGCGATATTCTTGGTTCAGGCTTGATGCGTGCCCTCAAGGCGCGCCATCCCGACGTACGTTTCATCGGGGTTGGCGGCCCCTTGATGGAGGCTGAAGGCCTGCAATCCTATTTCCCCATGGAACGTCTCGCCGTCATGGGGCTGGTCGAGGTGTTGGGGCGCCTGCGCGAGCTGCTCAAGCGCCGCAAGTTGCTGATCCAGACCCTGATCGAAGAAAAGCCCGACGTATTCATCGGCATCGACGCCCCTGACTTCACCCTCAATATCGAGCTGAAGCTGCGCCAGGCCGGGATCAAGACCGTGCACTATGTCAGCCCGTCAGTGTGGGCTTGGCGGCAGAAGCGCGTGCTGAAGATTCGCGAGGGCTGCGACCTGATGCTGACGCTGTTGCCGTTCGAGGCGCGGTTCTACGAAGAGCAGGGTGTGCCAGTGCGCTTTGTCGGCCACCCGCTGGCAGACACCATCCCGCTTGAAGCCGACCGCTCGGTCGCGCGTGCCACGCTGGGCCTGGGCGAGGGGCCGGTGGTGGCACTGATGCCGGGCAGCCGGGGCGGCGAAGTAGGGCGCCTGGGTGCGTTATTCCTCGACGCCGCCGAGCGCCTCTGCCAACAAGTGCCGGGTGTGTGCTTCGTGTTGCCCTGCGCCAATGCCACGCGGCGCGCCCAGATCGAGCAGATGCTGGAAGGGCGTCAACTGCCGCTGACCTTGCTCGACGGCCAGTCGCATCAAGCTCTGGCGGCCTGTGACGCGGTGCTGATTGCCTCGGGCACCGCCACCCTCGAGGCGCTGTTGTACAAGCGGCCGATGGTGGTGGCGTACCGCTTGGCGCCCTTGACCTACTGGATTCTCAAGCGTCTGGTGAAAAGCCCTTACGTGTCATTGCCGAACCTGCTGGCCCAGCGCGAGCTGGTGCCCGAGCTGCTGCAAGACGACGCTACCAGCGAAGCGCTGGCCAACACCTTGGCGCCACTGGTACGCGACGGAAGCCAGCAGACTGAACGTTTCGACGAAATTCACCGCACCCTGCGCCGTGACGCCTCCAATCAGGCGGCCGAGGCGGTACTGGCCCTGCTCAAGGACCGCTGACATGCAAATTGGACTGGACTTCAACCTGGTAGAAGACCTGGTCGCCGGCGTTGACGAAGTGGGCCGTGGCCCGCTGTGTGGCGCAGTGGTCACGGCGGCGGTGATTCTTGATCCTGCACGGCCGATTCTCGGTCTGAACGATTCGAAGAAACTCACAGAAGCCAAGCGTGAGGCGCTGTTCGACGAGATCTGCGAAAAGGCCTTGAGCTTCTGCATCGCCCGCGCCGAAGTCGAGGAAATCGACAGCCTGAACATCCTGCAGGCCACCATGCTGGCCATGCAGCGGGCAGTGGAGGGCTTGCACATTACGCCAAAGCTGGCCCTGATTGATGGCAATCGCTGCCCGAAGCTGGCGGTGCCGGCAGCACCGGTGGTCAAGGGGGATAGCCAGGTGCCGGCCATTGCGGCGGCATCGATCCTGGCCAAGGTGACCCGTGATCGGGAGATGAGTGCGTTCGAACTGATCTACCCGGGTTACGGCATTGGCGGGCACAAGGGCTACCCGACCCCGGTGCATCTCGAGGCCTTGGCGCGCCTTGGGCCTACGCCCATTCATCGGCGATCCTTCGCCCCTGTGCGGGCGGCCTGGGAAGCGCGCGAAGGCGTCACCGATTCCCTGATCTGACCTATTGGGGCCGCTTTGCGGCCCTTCGCGGGCACGCCCGCTCCCACAGGATTCATCGGCCTGAGCAGCGGGGCCGTACCTGTGGGAGCGGGCGTGCCCGCGAAGGGCTGCAAAGCAGCCCCAAAAAAAGCCCCTAGTTAGGCTACAATCCCGCCCTTGTCGTTAAGCACTGCTACAGGATCTTCCATGTCGGTTTCCTTCGTTCACCTGCGCGTCCACTCCGAATTCTCGCTGGTTGACGGCCTGGTGCGGATAAAACCGCTGGCCAAGGCGCTGACCGGGATGAGCATGCCGGCGGTCGCCATCACCGATCAGAGCAACATGTGCTCGCTGGTGAAGTTCTACAAGACTGCCATGGGGGCCGGTATCAAACCGATCTGCGGTGCCGACCTGTGGCTGGCCGGTGCCGACCCGGAAGCCCCGCTGTCGCGCATCTGCTTCCTGGCCATGGACCCCAAAGGCTATCGCAACCTCACCGAATTGATCTCGCGCGGCTGGACCGATGGCCAGCGCAACGGCCTGGTCATCCTCCAGCGTGAATGGATCGCCCCCGCCAGCGAGGGCCTGATTGCCCTTTCCGCGGGTAAGGAAGGCGACATCGGCATGGCCTTGCTGGCTGGGCGGCAAGATGAAGCCGAAGCGCTACTTCAAGACTGGATGGGCATGTTCCCCGAGCGCTTCTACGTTGAAGTGCAGCGCACCAATCGCGCACGCGACGAGGAATACGTGCATGCGGCGGTGGCGTTGGCCGACAAGCTTGGCGCCCCGCTGGTGGCTACCAACGACGTGCGCTTCATCAAGCAGACGGACTTCGACGCCCACGAAACCCGCGTATGCATCGGCGAGGGCTGGACCCTCGACGACCCGCGCCGTCCGCGTGGCTACAGCGACCAGCAGTACCTGAAGTCGGCCGAGGAAATGGCTGAGCTGTTCAGTGACCTGCCCGACGCCATCGCCAACACCGTCGAAATCGCCAAACGCTGCAACATCCAGGTACAACTGGGCAAGTACTTCCTGCCTGACTTCCCTACGCCCAACGGCATGGGCATCGACGACTACCT
This sequence comes from Pseudomonas sp. 3HC3, assembly GCF_044904505.1. NCBI lineage: Bacteria > Pseudomonadati > Pseudomonadota > Gammaproteobacteria > Pseudomonadales > Pseudomonadaceae > Pseudomonas > Pseudomonas sp. 3HC3. The sequence goes on along the minus strand of NZ_JADDRH010000003.1, from coordinate 91,001 downwards.
GCGGCATGTGTCCCACGAAGGCCTGGAAGAGCGCCTGGCGGTGCTGTGGCCAAAAGAGACCACGCCCAATTATGAAGAAAAACGTCAGGTTTACCTGGACCGCTTGAAGTTCGAACTGGACATCATCATCCAGATGGGCTTCCCCGGTTACTTCCTGATTGTTATGGACTTCATCAAGTGGGCCAAGAACAACGATGTACCGGTTGGCCCAGGCCGCGGTTCGGGTGCTGGTTCGCTGGTGGCCTACGTTCTGAAGATCACCGATCTCGACCCGTTGGCCTACGACCTGCTGTTCGAGCGCTTCCTCAACCCTGAACGTGTTTCCATGCCCGACTTCGACGTCGACTTCTGCATGGACGGCCGTGACCGGGTGATCGATTACGTGGCCGAAGCCTACGGTCGTAATGCGGTGAGCCAGATCATCACCTTCGGTACCATGGCCGCCAAGGCGGTGGTACGTGACGTGGCGCGGGTGCAAGGCAAGTCCTATGGCCTGGCCGACCGCCTGTCGAAGATGATCCCCTTCGAAGTGGGCATGACCCTGGAGAAGGCCTACGAGCAGGAAGAAATCCTGCGCGACTTTCTCAAGGGCGACGAAGACGCCCGTGAGATCTGGGACATGGCCCTGAAGCTGGAGGGTGTGACCCGGGGTACCGGCAAGCACGCCGGCGGTGTGGTTATCGCACCGACCAAGCTCACCGACTTTTCGCCGATCGCCTGTGATGAAGAGGGTGGTGGCCTGGTAACCCAGTTCGACAAGGATGACGTCGAGGCTGCCGGCTTGGTGAAGTTCGACTTCCTCGGCCTGCGTACCTTGACCATCATCAAGTGGGCGATGGAGATCATCAACCGCGAGCAGGCCAAGAAGAACCTGCCTGACCTCAATATCGACTTCATTCCGCTGGACGACCGCAAGACCTACGAGCTGCTGCAGAAGGCCGAAACCACGGCGGTGTTCCAGCTTGAATCGCGGGGCATGAAGGAGCTGATCAAGAAGCTCAAGCCCGACTGCCTGGAAGACCTGATCGCACTGGTTGCGCTGTTCCGCCCGGGCCCGCTGCAATCGGGCATGGTGGACGACTTCATCAACCGCAAGCACGGCCGCGCCGAACTGGCCTACCCGCACTCCGACTACCAGTATGAAGGCCTCAAGCCAGTACTGGCGCCGACCTACGGCATCATCCTGTACCAGGAACAGGTGATGCAGATCGCCCAGGTGATGGCAGGTTATACCCTGGGTGGTGCCGACATGCTGCGCCGGGCCATGGGTAAGAAAAAGCCCGAGGAAATGGCCAAGCAGCGCGGTGGTTTCATCGAAGGTTGCGTAGCCAACAATATCGATGCGGACCTCGCCGGTAACATCTTCGACCTGGTAGAAAAGTTCGCTGGCTACGGCTTCAACAAATCCCACTCCGCCGCCTATGGCCTGGTGTCGTACCAGACCGCCTGGCTGAAAACCCACTACCCGGCGCCGTTCATGGCTGCGGTCCTGTCGGCGGATATGCACAACACCGACAAGGTGGTGGTGCTGGTGGAGGAGGTGCGCAGCATGAAGCTGCGCCTCGACGCGCCGGACGTGAACTTCTCGGACTTCAAGTTCACCGTCAACAACGACGGCCGGATCGTCTACGGCCTTGGCGCCATCAAGGGCGTCGGCGAAGGCCCGGTGGAGGCGATTGTCGAGGCCCGTGCCCAAGGCGGTCCGTTCAAGGACCTGTTCGATTTCTGTGAACGCATCGACCTCAAGCGGGTCAACAAGCGTACCCTTGATGCGCTGGTGCGCAGTGGCGCGCTGGACCGCCTTGGCCCGCACTTCCATGACGAGATCAAGGCCTACCACGCCAACATCGACATCAATCGGGCAACCTTGCTGTCGGCGCTGGGCGAGGCCATCAAGGCAGCCGAGCAGGCTGCGCACACCGCTGACAGTGGCCATGTCGACCTGTTCGGCGGCATGTTCGACGCGGCAGATGTCGACGTCTATGCCAACCATCGCAAGGTGCGCGAGCTCACCCTCAAGGAGCGTCTGAAGGGGGAGAAAGACACCCTTGGCCTGTACCTGACCGGCCACCCGATCGACGAGTACGAGACCGAAATTCGCCGCTTCGCCCGCCAGCGCATCGTCGACCTCAAGCCGTCGCGCGAAACCCAGACCATCGCCGGCATGATCATTGCGCTGCGGGTGATGAAGAACAAGAAGGGCGACAAGATGGGCTTTGTCACCCTGGATGACCGTTCCGGGCGGATCGAAGCATCGCTGTTTGCCGATGCCTTCATGGCGGCACAGTCTTTGCTGCAGACCGATGCCATGGTGGTGGTGGAAGGCGAGGTCAGCAATGACGACTTCTCCGGGGGCTTGCGCCTGCGGGTGAAGCAGGTGATGACCATGGAAGACGCGCGCACCAAGCTGGCTGAGAGCCTGCGCCTGAAGGTGGCGCACGACGCACTGAAAGGCGACCGGCTGAAGTGGCTGGGCGAGCTGATCACCCGCCATCGTGGTGCTTGCCCGATCACGCTGGAGTACACCGGCAGCGACGCCAAGGCCATGCTGCAGTTTGGCGAGCAGTGGGCGATCGACCCGGCCGATGGGCTGATTCAGGCGCTGCGTGACCAGTTCGGGCGTGAGAACGTCTTCCTGCAATATCGTTGAACCGACAAAAATTTAATCTCGACCTGAATGCGCCTGATCCCTTAAGGTATGGCGCCAAACGGATCAACCGGCCGGCCGCCTGGCCGTAGACCCAAGACGGATGACTATGAACCCGAATTTCCTCGATTTCGAACAGCCGATTGCCGACCTGCAAGCCAAGATCGAAGGCCTGCGCCTGGTGGGTAACGACAACTCGCTGAACATCAGCGATGAAATTGCCCGTCTGCAAGACAAGAGCAACACCCTGACCGAAAGCATCTTCGGCAACCTGACCAGCTGGCAGATCGCCCGCCTGGCCCGTCACCCGCGTCGTCCATACACCCTGGACTACCTGGAGCACATCTTCACCGAGTTCGAAGAGCTGCACGGGGACCGTCACTTCTCTGACGACGCCGCCATCGTGGGTGGTACTGCGCGTCTGGACGGCAAACCGGTGATGGTCATTGGCCACCAGAAGGGCCGTGAAGTGCGCGAGAAAGTGCGTCGCAACTTCGGCATGCCGCGCCCGGAAGGCTACCGCAAGGCCTGTCGCCTGATGGAAATGGCCGAACGCTTCAAGATGCCGATCCTGACCTTCATCGACACGCCGGGCGCCTACCCGGGTATTGACGCCGAAGAACGTAACCAGAGTGAAGCCATTGCCTGGAACCTGCGGGTCATGGCACGCCTGAAAACCCCGATCATCGCTACCGTGATTGGTGAGGGTGGTTCCGGTGGGGCACTGGCCATTGGCGTGTGCGACCAACTGAACATGCTGCAGTACTCCACCTATTCGGTTATCTCGCCGGAAGGCTGTGCTTCGATTCTGTGGAAAACTGCCGACAAAGCAGCAGACGCGGCCGAAGCCATGGGTATCACTGCCGAGCGCCTGAAGAGCCTGAACATTGTCGACAAGGTCATCCAGGAGCCGCTGGGCGGCGCCCACCGTGACCCGGCCCAAATGTCCGAAAGCATCCGTGCCGATCTGGTGCAGCAGTTGGACATGCTCGGCAAGTTCGACAGCGACGCGCTGCTGGCCCGTCGTTACGAGCGCCTGATGAGCTACGGTCTCTGATTCTGATTTGCCCCGGGGGCCGTTTTTGTGGCCCTTGTGATTGACGGCACCGGCTTTGCCGGTGTTCGCGGGTAAACCCGCTCCTACAGGTATTGCGCTGCCCTTGAGGCTTGTGCCGTGCATGTGGGAGCGGGCTTGCCCGCGAATGCTTTCTTGAATCGAGCGAGGGCTAGATGATCAACCTCACTCCTTGGCTCAACGCCCCCGCCTGGCACGTCGCCTTCTCCGGCGGCCTCGATTCCACCGTCCTCCTGCACCTGCTGGCTGATTACGCCCGTAATCACGTTTCCCCCCCGCTGCGCGCCATTCATGTCCACCATGGCCTGCAGTCCGCTGCTGACGCCTGGCCCGCCCACTGCCAAGCCATCTGCGACAATTTTGGCATCGAACTCCAGGTCATCCACGTCCAGGTCAGCCCCGGCGCGAGCCTTGAACAGGCCGCTCGCGACGCCCGCTATGCCGCTTTCAGGCAAGTGCTCGGCCCGGGCGACATCCTGTTCACCGGCCAGCACCGCGACGACCAGGCCGAGACCCTGCTGTTTCGCCTGTTGCGCGGTGCCGGTCTGCGCGGCCTGGCAGCCATGCCGGTGCAGCGGGCATTAGGGCCGGGCAGCCTGGTAAGGCCGTTGCTGGGTTGTTCCCGGCAGCAGTTGCAGGACTACGGCAAAGCCCAAGGGTTGGTCTGGATCGAAGACCCGTCAAACGCCGACACACAATTCGCCCGCAACTACCTGCGCGGCGAAGTGATGCCGCACTTGCAGCAACGTTGGCCTCAGGTCAGCCAGAACTTCGCCCGTGCAGCAGAGCATCTGGGTGAGGCGCTGGGTTTGCTGGACGAACTGGCCCAGGAGGATCTGGCGCTTGCGCGTAAGGGGGCGCCCATCGCCTGGCCGGGGCTGGATTCCCTCGACCTGGCTACCCTGGTAGCGCTATCGCCAGCCCGTCAGCGCAATGCCGTGCAGTACTGGCTGAGCCAGCGCACCCGTTTGCCCGATACCCGGCACTGGGCCGGCTGGGCAGACCTGCGCGATGCCGCTGCCGATGCCCGGCCAGTCTGGCGGCTTGCCGATGGACGGTTGGTGCGTAGCCACGGGCGCATCTGGTGGTTGAGCGGTGATTGGCTACAGCAACCGGTTGGCTCGCTGGCCTGGCCCGACCCAGATGGGCCGTTGCGGTTGCCGGGCAATGGTTGCGTGCGTCTTGTTGGCGCAGCCGGGCCGGGCGGGTTGCGCATTGCCTACCGTCAGGGTGGTGAAATGCTGGAGATTCCCGGCCGTGGACGGCGTGACCTCAAGCGCCTGCTCAACGAGCAGCAGGTGCCGCATTTCCTGCGCTCGCGCCTGCCGTTGCTCTATCACGGCGAACGCCTGCTGGCGGTGGCCAACCTGTCCGGGCTGGTGCAGGCGAATTGCCAACTGCACTGGCAGTTACCGACGAACGCGCAAGGTTTGAGCTGAAGGGTACATTCCGGTAGACTACCCTCCCTTCTTGATACAACTTCTGTGGGTTCCGCGAAAACACAGGAGTTGCCGATTACCAAGCAGTTTTTTGCCGAGCTGATTCTGGAAATGACGAGCGAACGCCATGCCGGGTATACCCTGGCTGTACAGACGCGGCAGTTTTTCGAGATGCACTGTGATTGACGCAGGTGATCGGGGGCTTCGGCCTTCCTTCGCTTTCTCCGGCGGCGCTGGCCGCCTTAACGCAGACTTCTAGGGTTTTTCATGACGCGCTACATATTCGTCACGGGCGGTGTTGTTTCTTCATTGGGGAAAGGCATTGCCTCGGCTTCCCTGGCGGCCATCCTGGAAGCGCGGGGCCTGAAGGTCACCATGCTCAAGCTGGATCCGTACATCAACGTCGACCCGGGCACCATGAGCCCGTTCCAGCACGGTGAAGTGTTCGTCACACACGATGGCGCCGAGACCGACCTCGACCTGGGGCACTACGAGCGGTTCATCCGCACCACCATGACCCAGAACAACAACTTCACCACCGGCCGTATCTACGAGCACGTGCTGCGCAAAGAGCGTCGTGGTGATTATCTGGGCGCGACCATCCAGGTCATCCCGCACATCACCGACGAAATCAAGCGTCGCATCATCAAGGGTGCCGGCGATGCCGACGTGGCCCTGGTGGAGATCGGCGGTACCGTGGGTGATATCGAGTCGCAGCCGTTCCTCGAGGCGATTCGCCAGCTGCGCGTCGAAGTGGGCTCCAAGCGTGCCATGCTGATGCACCTGACCCTGGTCCCGTACATCGCCACCGCAGGCGAAACCAAGACCAAGCCGACTCAGCACTCGGTCAAGGAGCTGCGCTCCATCGGCCTGCAGCCTGACGTGCTGATCTGCCGCTCCGACCACCCGGTCGATGCTTCGTCGCGTCGCAAGATCGCGCTGTTCACCAACGTTGAAGAGCGTGCGGTGATTTCGCTGGAAGACGTCGACACCATCTACAAGATCCCGGGCGTGCTGCATGCTCAGGGCCTGGACGACTTCGTCGTCGAGCGCTTCGGCCTGCAGTGCAATGGTGCCGACCTGTCCGAGTGGGACAAGGTGGTCGATGCCAAGCTCAACCCGGAGCACGAAGTGACCATCGCCATGGTCGGCAAGTACATGGAGCTGCTGGATGCGTACAAGTCGCTGATCGAAGCGATGAGCCACGCCGGCATCACCAACCGTACCAAGGTCAACCTGCGTTACATCGATTCGGAAGACATCGAGAACCAGGGCACCAGCCTGCTCGAAGGCGCCGATGCCATCCTGGTACCGGGCGGTTTCGGCCTGCGCGGCGTGGAAGGCAAGATCACCGCGGTGCAATATGCCCGTGAAAACAAGGTGCCGTACCTGGGTATCTGCCTGGGCATGCAGGTGGCCGTCATCGAATTCGCCCGTAACGTGATGGGCTGGAAAGACGCCAACTCCACCGAGTTCGACCGTAACAGCGGCCACCCAGTGGTCGGCCTGATCACCGAGTGGGCCGATGCCACCGGTGCCGTCGAGACCCGCGACGAGGCTTCCGACCTGGGCGGCACCATGCGCCTGGGCGCACAGGACTGCCAGCTGACTGCCGGTTCCAAGGTGCACGACTGCTACGGCAAGGATGTGATCACCGAGCGTCACCGTCACCGCTACGAAGTGAACAACAACCTGCTGCCACAACTGGTGGACGCTGGTCTGGTGGTTTCCGGCCGTTCCGAAGACGGCGCGCTGGTGGAAGTGGTCGAATCCAAGGATCACCCATGGTTCGTCGCTTGTCAGTTCCACCCGGAGTTCACCTCCACCCCGCGTGACGGCCACCCGCTGTTCAGCGGCTTCGTCAAGGCAGCCCTGGCTCAGAAGAACAAGGCCTGATCAATGACCCAGAAGATCATTCGCGTCGGTAACATCGAGATCGCCAACGACAAGCCGTTCGTCCTGTTCGGCGGCATGAACGTTCTGGAATCCCGTGATCTGGCGATGAAGGTCTGCGAAGAGTACGTGCGGGTTACCGAGAAGCTTGGTATCCCGTATGTGTTCAAGGCCAGCTTCGACAAGGCCAACCGTTCGTCGGTAACGTCCTACCGTGGCCCTGGCATGGAAGAGGGGCTGAAGATCTTCGAAGAGATCAAGCGCACCTTCAACGTGCCGGTGATCACCGACGTGCACGAGCCTTACCAGGCCGAGCCCGTCGCCAAGGTATGCGACATTATCCAGCTGCCGGCTTTCCTCTCGCGGCAGACTGATCTGGTGGTGGCCATGGCCAAGACCGGCGTGGTGATCAACATCAAGAAGGCTCAGTTCCTCGCACCTCAGGAAATGAAACACATCCTGGCCAAGTGCGAAGAAGCCGGTAACGACCAATTGATACTCTGCGAGCGTGGTTCGAGCTTCGGCTACAACAACCTGGTGGTCGACATGCTGGGCTTCGGCATCATGAAGCAGTTCGACTACCCGGTGTTCTTCGACGTGACCCACGCCCTGCAGATGCCGGGTGGCCGCGCCGATTCCGCCGGCGGCCGTCGTGCCCAGGTCACCGACCTGGCCAAGGCCGGCATGAGCCAGGGCCTGGCCGGGCTTTTCCTCGAAGCCCACCCCGACCCGGACAACGCCAAGTGCGATGGCCCATGCGCCCTGCGCCTGGACAAACTGGAGCCGTTTCTGGTCCAACTCAAGCAATTGGACGACCTGGTGAAAAGTTTTCCGACGGTAGAAACCGCGTAAAGCTCATTTCTCGGGTAAAGTACCGCCCGATCCACCCCTGACCAGTCGGTCAGGGGCTCCCTTCATCAGGCCTGCCCAAAGCAAGTTCGCCCGGTGAACGGCAAGAATTTCCTAAGCTAAGTTGTTTTCGTCAAATTCTGGAGTGCTTACAACAATGGCAAAAATCGTCGACATCAAAGGTCGTGAAGTTCTCGATTCGCGTGGCAACCCCACTGTGGAAGCCGACGTACTGCTCGACAACGGCATCATCGGCAGCGCTTGCGCGCCGTCCGGTGCTTCTACCGGCTCGCGCGAAGCGCTGGAGCTGCGTGATGGCGACAAGAGCCGTTACATGGGCAAGGGCGTGCTGAAGGCCGTCGCCAACATCAACGGCCCGATCCGCGACCTGCTGCTGGGCAAGGATCCTTCCGACCAGAAGGCTCTGGACCGCGCCATGATCGAACTGGACGGTACCGAGAACAAGGCCAAGCTGGGCGCCAACGCCATCCTGGCTGTTTCCCTGGCTGCCGCCAAAGCTGCTGCCCAGGACCAGGACCTGCCGCTGTACGCGCACATCGCCAATCTGAACGGCACCCCGGGCGAGTACTCGATGCCGGTTCCGATGATGAACATCATCAACGGTGGCGAGCACGCTGACAACAACGTCGACATCCAGGAGTTCATGGTTCAGCCGGTTGGCGCCAAGACCTTCTCTGACGGCCTGCGCATGGGCACCGAAATCTTCCACCACCTCAAGGCCGTACTGAAGGCCCGTGGCCTGAACACCGCCGTAGGTGATGAAGGTGGTTTCGCCCCTAACCTGGCATCCAACGAAGACGCCCTGGGCGCCATCGCCGAAGCTGTCGAAAAAGCCGGCTACAAGCTGGGCACCGACGTGACCCTGGCCCTGGACTGCGCGGCTTCCGAATTTTACGAAGACGGCAAGTACAACCTGTCCGGCGAAGGCAAGTCGTTCGACGCCGAAGGCTTCGCCGACTACCTGAAAGGCCTGACCGAGCGTTTCCCGATCATTTCGATCGAAGACGGCCTGGACGAGTCCGACTGGGCTGGCTGGAAAATCCTCACTGACAAGATCGGTGAAAAAGTCCAGCTGGTCGGTGACGACCTGTTCGTGACGAACACCAAGATCCTCAAGGAAGGCATCGAGAAGGGCATTGGTAACTCGATCCTGATCAAGTTCAACCAGATCGGCTCGCTGACCGAAACCCTGGAAGCCATCCAGATGGCCAAAGCTGCCGGTTACACTGCAGTGATCTCGCACCGTTCCGGTGAAACCGAGGACTCGACCATCGCCGACCTGGCTGTGGGTACTGCTGCTGGCCAGATCAAGACGGGTTCGCTGTGCCGTTCCGACCGCGTTTCCAAGTACAACCAGCTGCTGCGCATCGAAGAGCAACTGGGCGCCAAAGCGGTTTACCGCGGTCGTGCCGAGTTTCGCGGCTAAGCAAGAGATGGTAAAAAGGCAGCAGCCGAAGTTGTAGGAACGTTCGTACTGAACTTTCCTACGTACCAACGGGTTTCTGTCGACGAAGCCTGGCCTCGGCCAGGCTTCGTGCTATTTGAGGCCCCGAAGTAAAAAGCGGCAGCCTTTTTAACCTGGATAACGTGATGCGCAGTCCCTATTGGTTGTTCCTCGTTCTGCTCTTGCTGTTGGGTGGCCTGCAGTACCGCCTGTGGGTGGGTAACGGCAGCCTGGAGCAAGTGACCGAACTGAAGCAGCAGATTGCCGATCAGCATGCCGAAAACGAGCGTTTGCTCGAGCGTAATCGCGTGCTCGATGCTGAAGTGCTGGAGCTGAAAAAAGGCATGGAGACCGTTGAAGAACGAGCCCGCCATGAATTGGGGATGGTCAAAGAGGGCGAAACCCTCTTCCAGTTGCCACAGAAATGATCGATACCTTGCCGGCCTTCTGGGCCGTGATTCCTGCGGCGGGTGTAGGTGCCCGCATGGCTGCCGACCGCCCCAAGCAATACCTGGAGCTGGCTGGGCAGACCCTTCTCGAGCACAGCCTCGACTGTTTTCTTGGCCACCCGGCGCTTAAAGGCGTGGTGGTCAGCATTGCCGAAGATGACCCGTACTGGCCTGGCCTGCGCTACGCCAGCGACCCACGCATCCAGTGTGCGTCGGGCGGGCGTGAACGAGCTGACTCGGTGCTTAACGCCTTGCTGATGCTGAATGCTCAGGGGGCGGCTGAAAGCGACTGGGTACTGGTGCACGATGCCGCGCGGCCGAACCTGGCGCGCAGCGACCTGGACAAGCTGTTGTCGGAGCTGGCGGACGACCCGGTGGGTGGTCTGCTGGCGGTGCCGGCGCGCGATACCCTCAAGCGCGCCGACAGCAATGGCCGGGTGAGTGCTACTGTGGACCGCAGCACGATCTGGCAGGCGTACACACCACAGATGTTCCGCCTTGGAGCGTTGCACCGGGCGCTGGCCGAATGCCTGGTATCGGATGTGGTGGTGACCGATGAGGCTTCTGCCATCGAATGGTCCGGTCAGGCGCCGCGGCTCGTGGAAGGGCGCAGTGACAACATAAAGGTGACCCGGCCCGAAGATCTCGAATGGTTGCGCCAGCGCTGGGCGGGTAAACGCTGAGCGTTCTCCTGTGCCGGTCTCTTCGCGGGTAAACCCGCTCCTACCACGGTGGTGGACACACATCGGCAGTTGGACACAGGCCGCCGTAGGAGCGGGTTTACCCGCGAAGAGGCCGGCCCTGTTGGCCAATCTCCACCCGCCGTTCACCGTTACCGCCGCTACCGTATTCGCGGGTAAACCCGCTCCTACACAGATCGGTGGTGGACACACATCGGCGGTTGGACACAGGCCGCCGTAGGAGCGGGTTTACCCGCGAAGAGGCCGGCCCTGCTGGCCAATCTCCACCCGCCGTACACCGTTACCGCCGCTACCGTATTCGCGGGTAAACCCGCTCCTACCACGGTGGTGGACACACATCGGCGGTTGGACACAGGCCGTCGTAGGAGCGGGTTCACCCGCGAAGAGGCCGGCCCTGCTGGCCAATCTCCACCCGCCGTTCACCGTTACCGCCGCTACCGTATTCGCGGGTAAACCCGCTCCTACCACGGTGGTGGACACACATCGGGGGTTGGACGCAGCCCGTCGTAGGAGCGGGTTCACCCGCGAAGAGGCCCGTACATGCAGCACATCCCGTCAGCCGAAACGATATTCCGGCAACCCTGCCAACCCCTCCTTCAGGTAATCCACCAGCCGCCGTACCTTCGGCGACAGGTGCCTCTGCTGCGGATACAGCGCCCATACCGCCGTATTCGGCGGCTGGTGCGCCTCCAGCAGCGACACCAGCGCACCGTTATTGAGATGTTCCAGCACGTAGTAATCCGGCAACTGGCATAACCCTATCCCTTGTAACGCCGCATCCAGCACTGCCTGGCCACTGTTGCAGCGCCAGTTACCCTGTACCCGCTGGCTGATCTCACGGCCATCCTGCTGTAGTGCCCACAAGTCCGAACTCCCCACCAGGCAATTGTGCCGCGCCAGTTCCGACAGGCTGTGTGGCCGGCCATAACGCTCAAGATAGGCCGGCGAGGCGCACAGGTACATGCGCCTTGGCGCCAGGCGGGTAGCCACCAAGCGAGAGTCGGCCAGGCGGCCCAGGCGGATGGCCAGGTCCATGCCTTCATGCAGCAGGTCGAGGGTGTGGTTGCTCAGTTCCACATCCACGCGCAGCTGCGGGTACAGCGCCATGAATCGCGTCACCAGCGGCACGATGAAGCGCTCGCCGTAGGCCACAGCGCAGGTCATGCGCAGCAACCCCTTGGGTTCGCTGGCCAGGTCGCCCATGGCGCGCAGCGCTTCCTCACGGCCATCCTGCAAGCGCTGGCAATGCTGCAGGAAGGTCTGCCCGGCCTCGCTCAGGGTTACCCGGCGGGTACTGCGGTACAGCAAGCGCGTTTGCAGGCGTTCCTCCAGCCGGGCGATCTGCCGGCTGATGTGCGATGAGGAAACCCCCAGGCGTTCGGCGGCGGCAGTGAACTGGCCCGATTCGGCCACGGCGACAAATTCGTCGATGCCTTCCCATCGGCTGCTCATCGATTATCCCTGTATGGCAATAATGTTTTGTCTTTGGCCTGATTATTCATCAAAAGGCGCTGAATTACACTGCAAGACTGAATCGACCCACTGTCTGGAGACCTTTGATGATCAAGTCCCGTGCTGCTGTAGCCTTCGAAGCCAAGAAACCCCTGGAAATCGTCGAAGTCGACGTGGCCATGCCAAAGGCCGGTGAAGTGCTGCTGCGCGTGGTCGCCAGCGGTGTCTGCCACACCGATGCCTATACCCTGTCCGGTGCTGACCCGGAAGGTATCTTCCCATCGATCCTCGGCCACGAAGGTGGTGCAATCGTCGAAGCGGTAGGCGAGGGGGTCACCTCGGTCGCTGTAGGTGACCATGTCATCCCGCTGTACACCCCGGAATGCGGCAAGTGCAAGTTCTGCCTCTCGGGCAAGACCAACCTGTGCCAGGCCATCCGCGCCACCCAGGGCAAGGGCCTGATGCCGGACGGCACCACGCGCTTCTCGTACAAGGGCCAGGAACTGTTCCACTACATGGGTACCTCGACCTTCTCCGAATACACCGTGCTGCCGGAAATTTCCGTGGCCAAGATCCAGAAAGAAGCACCACTGGAAAAGGTCTGCCTGCTGGGCTGCGGCGTCACCACCGGTATCGGCGCGGTACTCAACACTGCCAAGGTCAAGCCGGGTGATACCGTGGCCATCTTCGGCCTCGGTGGCATCGGCCTGTCGGCCGTGATCGGTGCGGTCAAGGCCAAGGCCTCGCGTATCATCGCCATCGACATCAACCCGGCCAAGTTCGAAATCGCCCGCCAACTGGGTGCCACCGATTGCGTCAACCCGAAAGACTACGATCGCCCGATCCAGGAAGTGATCGTCGACCTCACCGATGGTGGCGTGGACTTCTCCTTCGAGTGCATCGGCAACGTTCAGCTGATGCGCGCCGCCCTGGAATGCTGCCACAAGGGCTGGGGTGAGTCGGTGATCATCGGTGTGGCCGGTGCCGGCCAGGAAATTTCCACGCGTCCGTTCCAGCTGGTTACCGGTCGGGTTTGGCGTGGTTCGGCGTTCGGCGGGGTGCGTGGCCGCAGCGAGCTGCCGAGCTACGTGGAAATGTCCGAGAAAGGCGAGATCCCGCTGGATACCTTCATCACCCACACGATGGGCCTGGAAGACATCAACAAGGCTTTCGACCTGATGCATGAAGGCAAGAGCATCCGTAGCGTGATCCACTTCTGAGGTCTGCCATGAGCCTGGATAACATCTCCTGCCAGAAGAGCTTCGGCGGCTGGCACAAGCGTTACCGGCATCACTCCAAGGTGCTGGGTTGCGACATGGTGTTTGCTGTGTACCTACCGCCGCAGGCCGAGCAGGGCGAAAAGCTGCCGGTACTGTACTGGCTCAGCGGCCTCACCTGCACCGACGAGAACTTCATGCAGAAGGCCGGCGCCCAGCGTCTGGCCGCCGAGCTGGGGCTGATCATCGTTGCTCCTGATACCAGCCCGCGTGGCGAGCAGGTGCCGGGCGACCCGGACGGTGCCTGGGACTTCGGCCTGGGTGCTGGCTTCTACCTCAACGCCACCCAGCAACCCTGGGCCCAGCACTACCGCATGCACGACTATGTGGTGGAGGAGTTGCCAGCCCTGATCGAGGCACACTTCCCGGCGTCGGGGGAGCGCAGTATCAGCGGCCACTCCATGGGTGGGCATGGCGCGCTGGTGTGCGCCTTGCGCAATCCGGGGCGCTACCGCTCGGTGTCGGCATTCTCGCCGATCAGCAATCCGATGGATTGTCCGTGGGGCGAGAAAGCCTTCAGCCGCTACCTGGGTGAAGACCGTGGGCGCTGGCGTGAGTGGGATGCCAGCGTGCTGCTGGCCGAAACCCCTGCTGGCCAATGCCCGCCGTTGCTGGTGGACCAGGGCGACCGTGACGATTTCCTCGAGAAGCAACTCAAGCCTGAAGCGCTGGAACAGGCGGCACGCAAAGCTGGCCATGAAATGACCCTGCGTATGCAGCCGGGCTATGACCATAGCTACTACTTCATTGCCAGCTTTATCGAGGAGCACCTGCGCCATCATGCGGTGGCACTGGGGCGGGTGTAACACCCTGGTCCAAAAGCCGCCAAACCCGCTGCAAAGCAGGTAGAATCACGCCCTGACTCTTTCAGGGCGTTTTCTTATGCGTATTGGCCACGGCTACGATGTGCACCGTTTCTGCGACGGTGATTTCATTACCTTGGGCGGGGTGCGTATCCCGCACAAATACGGCCTGCTGGCCCATTCCGACGGTGACGTGCTGCTGCACGCCCTGAGCGATGCCTTGCTTGGTGCTGCGGCGCTGGGCGACATCGGCAAACACTTCCCTGACACTGACCCGCAGTTCAAGGGGGCTGACAGCCGCGCGCTGCTGCGCCATGTAGTCGGCATCGTCAAGGCCAAGGGCTGGAAGGTGGGCAACGTTGACGCCACCATCGTCGCCCAGGCACCGAAAATGGCCCCACACATCGAAACCATGCGCCAGCTGATCGCCGAAGACCTGCAGGTCGAGCTCGACCAGGTCAATGTCAAGGCCACCACCACAGAGAAGCTGGGCTTTACCGGCCGCGAGGAGGGCATTGCCGTGCATTCGGTCGCCCTGTTGCTGCCAGCATGACCGAGCTGGAACTGCTGGGCCCGCGCGCATCGGGCGAGCCACTGGGTACCGCCGTTCTCAAAGCGGTTGCCGAAGACTTTCAGGTTGACGAAGTCCTGGATATCCCGCTATCGGGCCAAGGCGAGCACTTGTGGCTGTGGGTCGAAAAGCGTGATCTGAACACCGAAGAAGCCGCCCGACGCCTCGCCCGCGCCGCTGGCGTACCGGTGCGCAGCATCAGCTACGCCGGCCTCAAAGACCGCCAGGCGCTGACCCGCCAGTGGTTCAGCCTGCACCTGCCGGGCAAGGCCGACCCGGATCTGTCGCGTGCCGAGGATGCCAGCCTGCGTGTGCTCAAGCAGGTGCGCCACCAGCGCAAACTGCAGCGCGGTGCGCATTCGGCCAACGGGTTCACCTTGCGCCTGACGGCCCTGGCTGCCGATCACCAGGCGGTGGATGCGCGTCTGGAACAGCTCAGGCAGCAAGGTGTGCCCAACTATTTCGGCACCCAGCGCTTCGGGCACGGCGGTGGCAACGTCCATGACGCCCTCGATTGGGCCGTACGCAAGGCTTTGCCTGAACAGCGCAATCTGCGTTCGCGGCTGCTTTCGGCCGGGCGCAGCTACCTGTTCAATCAGGTGCTGGCTGCGCGTGTCGCTGACGGTAGCTGGGCTCGAGCCCAAGTCGGGGACCTGCTGGCGTTCACCGACAGCCGCAGTTTCTTCCCGGCGGGTGAGGCGGAATGTGCTGACCCGCGCCTGGCGATTCTCGACCTGCATCCGACCGGCCCGATGTGGGGGGAGGGCGTTTCACCTGCTGGCGCTGCGCCTGGCCAGCTGGAAAACACTATCGGCTCAAGTCAGCCAGCACTTTGCCAGTGGTTGGCTCAGGCGGGCATGGATCACGAACGGCGAATTCTGCGGCTCCCTATTGGCGGCCTGACGTGGCATTATCCCGAGCCTGATATCCTGCAACTGGAATTCGTCCTGCCGGCCGGATGCTTCGCCACCGTGGTGGTGCGTGAAGTCGTGGATCTGGTGTCGGCAGGGCAGACGGACAGCCCATGCGTATTCTGATTTCGAATGACGACGGTGTTACCGCACCTGGCATCGCCGCGCTGCACGCTGCGCTGGTGGATTATGCCGAGTGCGCGGTGATCGCCCCGGATCAAGACAAGAGCGGCGCCAGCAGTTCGCTGACGCTGGATCGGCCACTGCATCCGCAGACCCTGGCCAATGGCTTCATCAGCCTCAATGGCACGCCGACCGACTGCGTGCACCTGGGGCTCAATGGGCTGTTGCCGCAGACGCCGGACATGGTCGTATCGGGGATCAACCTCGGTGCCAATCTGGGTGATGACGTGCTGTATTCGGGAACGGTCGCTGCGGCGCTGGAAGGCCGCTTCCTCGGCGGTACCTCGCTGGCGTTCTCGCTGTTGTCGCGCCAGCCGGACAACCTGCCGACCGCGGCCTATATCGCCCGCCGCCTGGTCGAGGCACAGTCGCGCCTGGCGTTGCCGCCACGCACCGTACTCAACGTCAATATCCCCAATTTGCCGCTGGAGCACATCCGTGGCATCCAGCTCACCCGTCTCGGTCACCGGGCGCGGGCGGCGGCGCCAACCAAGGTGGTCAACCCGCGTGGCAAGGAAGGCTACTGGATTGCCGTGGCCGGTGATGCCGAGGACGGCGGCCCGGGTACCGACTTCCACGCGGTGATGCAAGGCTACGTATCGATTACCCCGCTGCAACTCGATCGCACCTTCAATGATGCCTTCGAGCAGCTCGATGGATGGCTGGAGGGCCTGCTCTGATGCGCGAGGACGATATGCTGCGGCGTGGCATCGGCATGACCTCTCAGCGTACCCGGGAGCGGCTGATCCAGCGCTTGTGCGAAGAGGGGGTTTCGAACACCAAGGTGCTCGACGTGATCCGTCGTACGCCGCGCCACCTGTTCGTTGACGAGGCGCTGGCGCATCGGGCTTACGAAGACACCGCACTGCCGATCGGCCACAACCAGACCATCTCCCAGCCGTTCATGGTTGCGCACATGAGCGAGCTGTTGCTCGAGGCCGGGCCGCTGGACAAGGTGCTGGAGATTGGCACCGGCTCGGGCTACCAGACGGCGATCCTGGCCCAGCTGGTCGAGCGGGTGTTCTCGGTAGAGCGCATCAAGGTACTGCAGGACCGGGCCAAAGAGCGCCTGGTGGAGCTGAACCTGCGCAACGTGGTATTCCGCTGGGGTGACGGTTGTGAGGGGTGGCCGGCGCTTGCGCCGTACAACGGCATCATCGTCACCGCCGTGGCGCCGGAAGTGCCACAGGCACTGCTCGACCAGCTGGCACCCGGTGGGCGCATGGTCATCCCGGTAGGGCCGGCCGGCGAAACGCAGCAACTGATGCTGATCGTGCGCGAGGAGCATGGATTCTCCCGTCGCGTGCTAGGGGCTGTGCGTTTCGTGCCGCTGCTCAATGGTCCGTTGGCCTGAGGTCTGTTGATCTGAGCCGTGCAGGCATGAGGCGCGGTGTATTTTTGTGCCGGTGGCGAATTCTTGTCGCTTCGCCCTGTCTATCAGGCGGTGCGAAGCGCTAACGCACAGCGTGCACCGGGTTTTTGCGCCCGTCTTTCGTACCCGTCTGCCAATACCGGCTGGCTTGGTTATAATTGCAACAATATTGCATTTCTTGTCTTCATATCGATTTTCGGCACCATGAGGGGAGCGCGGGTGGGTCACACAGTCATTCGGCAGCGCAAGGACGGCTCGGGTTTCAAGCTTCTGGTGATTGCATTGGCCATGGGCGCGCTTCTGGTGGGTTGCTCAAGCACCAGCAGCAACAGCGCGCGGGTGGTCGACCGTAACAACACCGTGCCCAAGCGCCCGGCAGTGACTTCCGGGCAATACATCGTCAAGCCAGGCGACACCCTGTTCTCCATCGCCTTCCGTTATGGTTGGGACTACAAGGAGCTGGCAGCACGCAATGGCATCCGAGCGCCTTATACCATTCGCCCGGGCCAGGCGATTCGATTCAGCAGCGGCTCCGGCAGCCGCACCACGGTGGTGTCCAACCCGTCCTCGTCAAGCCGCACCACGGTCACGCGGCGGCCTGTGGGCAGCACTGCCACGGCGCCTGCCAGCACCCGTAAACCAGTCGCGCCGGCCTCTTCGGGCAGCGCGCCAGTGGTTGCCAGCGTGC
Source organism: Pseudomonas sp. 3HC3 (assembly GCF_044904505.1). NCBI lineage: Bacteria > Pseudomonadati > Pseudomonadota > Gammaproteobacteria > Pseudomonadales > Pseudomonadaceae > Pseudomonas > Pseudomonas sp. 3HC3. The sequence goes on along the minus strand of NZ_JADDRH010000003.1, from coordinate 73,226 downwards.
CGGCTGCGGAGCGTGCGGTCGGCGGCTGGGCCTGGCCGGCCAACGGCGTGCTGATTGGAAAATTTGCTTCAAACGGTAGTTTGAATAAAGGCATTGATATCGCCGGTGATTTGGGACAGCCTGTTTTTGCTGCGTCTGATGGTGCAGTGGTCTACGCCGGAAGTGGTTTGAGGGGCTACGGCGAGCTGATCATCATCAAGCACAGCGACACCTACGTCAGTGCCTACGGTCATAACCGCAGGCTGTTGGTTCGGGAGGGGCAGCAGGTCAAGGCAGGGCAGTCGATTGCTGAAATGGGGTCTACGGGCACAGATCGGGTGAAGCTGCATTTCGAGATTCGCCGCCAGGGCAAACCCGTCGATCCGCTCCAGTTCCTGCCACGTCGTTGATCGTTGTACCCAGCCTGTTCCTGTGATGTAGAGGGGACAGGCTCAAGCGCTGCCAGGGATAAAGGTGCCGCTCGAGTCTGAGTTCGAACTCAGCAAAGGATTATAACAATGGCTCTCAGTAAAGAAGTGCCGGAGTTTGACATCGATGATGACGTCCTCCTGATGGAGACGGGTATCGTTTTGGAAACGGATGTGGTGTCAGACGAACCTGCTGTATCTTCGGTTCGGACGAGGGCCAAGTCGGGCTCTTCGCTCAAGCAACACAAGTACATCGATTACAGCCGGGCGCTCGATGCCACCCAGTTGTATCTCAACGAGATCGGTTTCTCGCCGCTGCTTTCGCCGGAAGAAGAAGTGCATTTTGCGCGCTTGTCGCAAAAGGGTGACCCTGCCGGCCGCAAGCGCATGATCGAAAGCAACCTGCGCCTGGTTGTCAAAATTGCCCGTCGTTACGTGAACCGTGGCCTGTCGCTGCTCGACCTGATCGAGGAGGGCAACCTGGGGCTGATCCGTGCGGTCGAAAAGTTCGACCCGGAGCGTGGTTTCCGTTTCTCGACCTATGCGACCTGGTGGATTCGCCAGACCATCGAACGGGCGATCATGAACCAGACCCGCACCATTCGCCTGCCGATCCACGTGGTCAAGGAACTGAACGTCTACCTGCGCGCCGCGCGCGAGCTGACCCAGAAACTCGATCACGAACCCTCACCAGAAGAAATCGCCACGCTGCTGGAGAAGCCGGTCACCGAGGTCAAGCGCATGCTGGGCCTGAATGAGCGGGTGTCGTCGGTGGATGTTTCGCTTGGCCCGGACTCGGACAAGACCCTGCTTGATACGCTGACCGACGACCGTCCGACTGATCCGTGCGAATTGCTGCAGGATGACGACCTGTCGCAGAGCATTGATCAGTGGCTGGGTGAGCTGACCGACAAGCAGCGCGAGGTGGTGGTGCGTCGCTTTGGCCTGCGTGGGCATGAAAGCAGTACCCTTGAAGATGTTGGCCTGGAGATTGGCCTGACCCGGGAGCGGGTGCGGCAGATTCAGGTAGAGGGGCTCAAGCGTTTGCGCGAGATCCTAGAGAAGAATGGCCTGTCCAGTGAGTCGTTGTTCCAGTAGCGAAGGTCTGTGTCACTCAAAACGCCCCGATGACCTCGGGGCGTTTTTGTCTGTAGCGGAAAAGCTTGAGAGCGGCGGGTCGCACTTCAGGGCAGAACAGATACCCAATGTGTATTCCGCTACCCCGGTAACATTGCATGTAAGCCTTTTCTTACTCGTTTTGTAAGCTATCTATGCAAGCCTCAGTAGACCATTGTCGTTTCCTGGCTCTGTTTTTTTACAACTCATTGAAAATCATGATTTATTCGCCGCTGACCATATGTGTCGTCGGAAATACTCTGTGAGGTCTCGCGCTTGCCCGCCCGGCTCAACCCGCTAGTATTCGAACTGTGCACAGGGACATGCACAGGCTTTCAGGACGAAGGCCAAGGACATCGCAAGAAGCGATTTCATCAGGATGATGTTTGGGACAAGCAGGGACTACGGAAAAAATGTGGGCGGGTCAAACCGCCCCTTTTTTTGCCCGTAGGAAAACAAAAAAGGCCCCGAAGGGCCTTTTTCGCGTCTGGGCGCTATCAGCGCTCCAGGTCGGCAATCTTGCCGGTCTTGCCATCCCATTCTTCAGCGTCCGGCAGGGCATCCTTACGCTCGGTGATATTAGGCCAGATTTCCGCCAGCTCGGCGTTCAGCTCGATGAAGTTTTCCATGCCCGAAGGCACTTCGTCTTCCGAGAAGATGGCTTGCGCTGGGCACTCCGGCTCGCACAAGGCGCAGTCGATGCACTCGTCCGGGTGGATGACCAGGAAGTTCGGGCCTTCGTAGAAGCAGTCCACCGGACAGACTTCCACGCAGTCGGTGTATTTGCATTTGATGCAGTTGTCGGTGACGACGAAGGTCATTTCTAATTCTCTCCTCAGGCGACGGCGGCGGCCCTTCCTCTCAGGGCCGCGCGGTTTACGGGCATGTGGCTGCAGGCCAGGCTAATAACCTGCAGCACCAGCAAACCGCGGCGGATTCTACCAGCTTGTAATGGGCGCCGTTATAACAGGTTCTTTAGTTGATATAGCATTTCGATAGCTTGACGCGGGGTCATGTCGTCCAGTTGCAGCTTGCCCAGCTTCTCGATGGCTGGATGTGGCAGGCTGGCGAACAGGTCGCTCTGGTGCGGTACCTGCGGCGCATCCTTGGCTTTTGCGGCCGGAGGCTGCTCGTGCGGCAGGCTGGTGGTTTCCAGGCGCCCCAGGTGTTCGCGGGCGCGCTGGATGACCACTGTCGGCACACCGGCCAGTTGCGCCACGGCCAGGCCGTAGCTCTGGCTGGCAGGGCCGGGCAGTACATGGTGCAGGAACACGATGCGTTCGTTGTGCTCGGTGGCGTTCAGGTGCACGTTGGCCACCAGCGGCTCGCTCTCCGGCAGCACGGTCAGTTCGAAGTAGTGCGTGGCGAACAGTGTGTAGGCACGCAGTTGGGCCAGGCGCTCGGCGGCGGCCCAGGCCAGCGACAGGCCGTCGAAGGTACTGGTGCCGCGGCCCACTTCGTCCATCAGCACCAGGCTGCGGTCGGTGGCGTTGTGCAGGATGTTGGCGGTTTCGCTCATCTCGACCATGAAGGTCGAGCGCCCGCCCGCCAGGTCATCGCTGGAGCCGATGCGCGTGAAGATGCGGTCGACCAGCGACAGCTCGCAACTCGCCGCAGGGACGAAGCTGCCGATGTGCGCCAGCAGCACGATCAGGGCGGTCTGGCGCATGTAGGTCGACTTACCGCCCATGTTCGGGCCGGTGATGATCAACATGCGCGTACTGTTGTCCAGGCCCAGGTCGTTGGCCACGAACGGCGTGGTCAGCACCTGCTCCACCACCGGGTGGCGGCCCTGCTCGATGCGCAGGCAAGGCTCGTCGACGAAGCGTGGGCAGTTCAGGTCGAGGTTCAGTGCGCGCTCGGCCAAGTTGCTGAGCACATCCAGCTCGGCCAGGGCGGCAGCGCTGTCCTGCAGCGGCGCCAGGTGGCTGATCAAGGTTTCCAGCAGGGCGTCGTAGAGCATCTTCTCGCGGGCCAGGGCGCGGCTCTTGGCCGACAATGCCTTGTCCTCGAACGCCTTCAGCTCTGGGGTGATGAAGCGCTCGGCGCCTTTGAGTGTCTGGCGGCGGATGTAGTCGCCCGGGGCCTGTTCGGCCTGCTTGGTCGGCAGTTCGATGAAGTAGCCGTGCACGCGGTTGTAGCCGACCTTGAGGTTGGCCAGGCCGGTGCGAGCTTTTTCCCGGGCTTCCAGGTCGATCAGGAACTGGCCGGCGTTCTCGCTGATCGCCAGCAGTTCGTCCAGTTCGTTGTCGTAGCCGGCCTTCAGTACGCCGCCGTCGCGGATCACCGCCGGCGGGTTGTCGATGATCGCTCGCTCCAGCAGGCTGGCCAGCTCTGGATAGGTGCCGGTAATGGCCGCCAGACGCGCCAGGTGCGGCGCTTCGAGCTCGGTCATGGCGTTCTGCAGCTCTGGCAGCGCGCCCAGCGCATCGCGCAGGCGTGCCAGGTCGCGCGGGCGGGCATTGCGCAGGCCAATCCGGGCGAGGATCCGCTCGATATCGCCAATTTCCTTCAGCTGCGGCTGCAGCTTTTCGAAGCGGTAGCTGTCGAGCAGGCAGCGGATCGAGTCCTGGCGTGCTTGCAGCACCTTGAGGTCACGCAGCGGGCGGTTCAGCCAGCGGCTCAGCAGGCGGCTGGCCATGGCAGTCTGGCAGCGGTCGATCACCGATTGCAGGGTGTTGTCGCGCCCGCCGGCCAGGTTGATGTCCAGCTCAAGGTTGCGCCGGCTGGCACCATCGAGGATGACCGTATCGTCCAGGCGCTCGTGGCGCAGGCTACGCAGGTGCGGCAGGGCAGTGCGCTGGGTTTCCTTGGCGTAGGTCAGCAGGCAGCCGGCGGCACCGATGGCCAGGGTCAGCTTGTCGCAGCCGAAGCCCTTGAGGTCCTTGGTCGCGAACTGCTGGCACAGGGCCTTGCGTGCAGAGTCGCGGTCGAAGTCCCACGGTGCGCGGCGGCGGGCGCCTGGGCGTTTCTCCGCAGGCAGGTCCCGTGGCCAGTCGTCGGGGATCAACAGCTCGACCGGGTTCAGGCGCTCGAGTTCGGCCAGCAGGTTTTCCCAGCCCTTGATCTCTTGCACGCTGAAATTGCCGCTGGTGATGTCCAGTACCGCCAGGCCGAACAGGCGCTCGTCACCGAGCAGTGCGGCAATCAGGTTGTCGCGGCGCTCGTCGAGCAGTGCCTCGTCACTGACCGTGCCGGGGGTGATGATGCGCACCACCTGGCGCTCCACCGGGCCCTTGCTGGTGGCTGGGTCGCCGATCTGCTCACAGATCACCACCGACTCGCCGAGCTTGACCAGCTTGGCCAGGTAGCCCTCCAGCGAATGGAACGGAATCCCGCACATGGGGATGGACTGGCCGGCCGACTGACCGCGGGCGGTCAGGGTGATATCCAGCAGTTTCGCGGCCTTTTTCGCATCTTCGTAGAAGATTTCGTAGAAGTCGCCCATGCGGTAGAACATCAGCTGGTCCGGGTGCTGGTTCTTCAGCTTCCAGTACTGCTGCATCATCGGGGTGTGTGCGGAAAGATCTGACATTCAGGGCCTTACAGGGGGGATCTGGTTGGCGATGGTAAACCCGCAATGGTACAGGCTTTTTCGTTGCGATGCAGGGCGCGCTTTGGGGCATGAGCAGCCATTACGTTGCGATGAAGCAATACCTGCTTGTCATTCTCGAAATCTTCTTTGCCTGGCATGGCGAGCATTTTCATCTAAGGATGCCAGGTCAGGCCCGGAGCCTTCGTGGCTGGCGCGGCGTTCGGTGAAGTGGAGCCTCAAGCAAGTAACACGGGAGCTGCGTGGCATCGGCCGCAAGGTGCGGTGTTCAGCGAAATCGCCCGGGACAGCCTGAAAGTTTCCTCAGCCAGGGCCCGGCGCAGGGTGATAGGGTAGAGAGCCGCGTTCAAGGAGCACCGACATGGACCCGATCACCACGCTCGCCACCCGCCTGGGTGAGCATCTGCGCCGATTCAATGCGCAGGTGACTACCGCCGAATCATGCACCGGTGGTGGCATTGCCGAAGCCATCACACGCATACCTGGCAGCTCGGCCTGGTTCGAAGCCGGTTACGTCACCTATTCCAATGCCCAGAAAACCCGCCAGTTGGGGGTGCCTGAAGCTTTGTTCGGGCAGGTGGGGGCAGTCAGCCAGGAAGTGGTCGAAGCCATGGTCCGCGGAGCTCAGGCCGCCAGCGGCGCACGCTTTGCCGTGGCGGTGAGTGGTGTGGCCGGGCCGGACGGCGGCTCGCCAGCCAAACCGGTGGGCACTGTGTGGCTGGCCTGGGGTGATGGCGACCGGGTGTTCAGCGAACGTCGGCAGTTCGACGGTGACCGCGAGGCGGTGCGCCGACAGACGGTGATCGCCGCGTTAGACGGCTTGTTACAGCTTGGTGCCGAGTAAATCGACGACAGGGGTTTGCGCGGGCGTCTGCCTGTGGAATAATACTGGCTACTTATACAGGTATTCCGGCCGTCAGGGCCAAGTCGAACACGTGAGGATTTCAATGGACGACAACAAGAAGCGCGCCTTGGCTGCGGCCCTGGGTCAGATCGAACGCCAATTCGGTAAAGGCGCGGTCATGCGCATGGGTGACCATGAGCGTCAAGGCATTCCGGCCATTTCCACCGGCTCGCTGGGCCTGGATATTGCCCTCGGCATCGGCGGTCTGCCAAAAGGCCGTATCGTCGAGATCTACGGCCCGGAATCGTCAGGTAAGACCACGCTGACCCTGTCTGTCATCGCTGAAGCGCAGAAGAACGGTGCCACCTGTGCCTTCGTCGACGCCGAACATGCCCTCGACCCTGAGTACGCCGGCAAGCTGGGTGTCAACGTCGATGACCTGCTGGTTTCGCAACCGGACACCGGTGAGCAGGCCCTTGAAATCACCGACATGCTGGTGCGCTCCAACGCGGTCGACGTGATCATTGTCGACTCCGTGGCCGCACTGGTGCCGAAGGCCGAAATCGAAGGCGAGATGGGTGACATGCATGTGGGCCTGCAGGCCCGCCTGATGTCCCAGGCGCTGCGCAAGATCACCGGTAACATCAAGAACGCCAACTGCCTGGTCATCTTCATCAACCAGATCCGTATGAAGATCGGTGTGATGTTCGGCAGCCCGGAAACCACTACCGGTGGTAATGCCCTGAAGTTCTACGCCTCGGTCCGTCTGGACATCCGCCGTACCGGCGCGGTCAAGGAAGGCGACGAGGTGGTCGGCAGCGAAACCCGCGTCAAGATCGTCAAGAACAAGGTCTCGCCTCCGTTCCGTCAGGCTGAGTTCCAGATTCTTTACGGAAAAGGTATCTACCGTAACGGCGAGATCATTGACCTGGGGGTATCTCAAGGTCTGGTCGAGAAGTCCGGTGCCTGGTACGCCTATCAGGGCAACAAGATCGGTCAAGGCAAAGCCAACGCTGCCAAATACCTGGCTGAGAACCCGGCTATTGGTGCCGAGATCGAGAAGCAGATTCGTGACAAGCTGCTGAAAGCGGGTTCTGCTGCTGCTGAAGCCGGCAAAGCTGCTGCCGAAGCTGATGCCGATGACATGGCCGACGCTGACGCCGGTTATTGATTGCGCAGTAGATAGCCGAATATGTCCGCCGTACTCGACACCCCCGTCGCCATCCGGCGGACAGCCATGGACCTGCTCGCACGACGTGAGCACGGTCGAGTCGAACTGACGCGCAAGTTGCGTCAGCGCGGCGCTTCGGACGAGTTGATCGAGCCTGAACTCGATCGGCTCGCTGAAGAAGGGCTGCTTAGTGAAGCCCGCTACCTTGAGAGTTTTATCCGCTATCGTTCCGGCTCTGGTTATGGCCCTGCGCGTATTCGCGAAGAGCTATGTCAGCGTGGTTTGGCGCGTGCAGACATCGACCAGGCCCTGCGTGAAAGCGAGGTAGATTGGGGCGAGCGTATGCGAGACGTGTGGCAGCGCAAGTTTGCCGGGCAGCGCCCGCAAGACCCCCGTAGCCGCGCCCAGCAGACCCGGTTCCTGGCTTACCGTGGCTTCCCCATGGATATGATCGGCCGTCTGCTCAGCGGGCGTGATCTCGACGATTATTGACGCTCGAAACTACAGTGGCGCGTGCTCAAAGCGGATAATCTGTTTTGCCAAATTCCCCAGGCTGCCTCCATTCCATTGTAGGAGCGGGTTCACCCGCGAATACGGTGGCGGCTGCGACGGTGAATGATCAGGGAGATTGGGCAGCAGGTCCGGCCCTTTCGCGGGTAAACCCGCTCCTACGACAGTCTGCGTCCAACCACGGGTAGGAGCGGGTTCACCCGCGAATACGGTGGCGGCTGCGGCGGTGAATGACCGGGGAGATTGGGCAGCAGGTCCGGCCCTTTCGCGGGTAAACCCGCTCCTACGACGGTCTGCGTCCAACCACGGGTAGGAGCGGGTTCACCCGCGAATACGGTGGCGGCTGCGGCGGTGAATGACCGGGGAGATTGGGCAGCAGGTCCGGCCCTTTCGCGGGTAAACCCGCTCCTACGACGGTCTGCGTCCAACCACGGGTAGGAGCGGGTTCACCCGCGAATACGGTGGCGGCTGCGGCGGTGAATGACCGGGGAGATTGGGCAGCAGGTCCGGCCCTTTCGCGGGTAAACCCGCACCTACGACAGTCTGCGTCCAACCACGGGTAGGAGCGGGTTCACCCGCGAATACGGTGGCGGCTGCGACGGTGAATGATCAGGGAGATTGGGCAGCAGGTCCGGCCCTTTCGCGGGTAAACCCGCTCCTACGACGGTCTGCGGCCAACAACCGATCAGGTGCAGGAGCAAACAGCCTAAGGTTGCTCCTGCAGGCATCACGCGAGCTGTTACAAAAAAGCATCAACTCACTTTCAGCGCCTGCCTGGCCCTCTGCGTGGTATGCATGGGCTCTGGCTTTGCCCAGTTCTCCGGCAGGTTGATGAAATCCACCAGCTCACGCAAGCGCCCCTGGTCCCGGCCAGTGAAGGCGAATGACAGGCGTGTCAGGTGGCTATAATCGCCTACCTCGTGTTCGGCGCTGCTATCCGCTTGCTGGTGATATTTGCCACTCAGGCGCAAGTCGGCAAAACCTTCCTGAATGTCATACAGCGCCGCTTCGCTGAGCGGGTGATGCATGCGGATCACGAACTGGCTCTTCAACCAGCGGCTGGAGTGATAGTTGCTATAGAACTGGTTGATTTCCTCCACGGCCTCGTCGGCACTCTGCACCAGCCGTACCAGCTTCAGGTCGCTGGGCAGGATGTAGCGGTTTTCTTCGAGTTGGCGGCTGATGAAGTCCAGGCAGTCGTGCCAGAATCTCCCGCCCGGCGAATCCAGTAGCACCACTGGCACCAGTGGGCTCTTGCCGGTCTGGATCAGGGTCAGTACCTCCAGCGCTTCATCCAGAGTACCAAAGCCGCCAGGGCACAACACCAGGCCATCGGCCTCCTTGACGAAGAACAATTTGCGGATGAAGAAAAAGTGGAACGGCAGTAGTTTGTCGGTACCGTTCACCGTCGGGTTGGCATGTTGTTCGAAGGGTAAGGTGATGTTGAAGCCCAGGCTGTGCTCGCTGCCGGCCCCTTCGTGGGCGGCAGCCATGATGCCGCCGCCGGCGCCGGTGATGACCATCAGGTCGGAGCGCGCCAGAGTGGCGCCCAGTTCGCGGGCCAGGGCGTACATCGGATGTTCCTGCGGGGTGCGTGCCGAGCCGAACACGGTCACTTTGCGTCGGTCCTTGTAGCGTTGCAGGGTGCGAAACGACTGGTCCAGTTCGCGCAGGGCCTGCAGGGTGATCTTGGCGCTCCAGCGGTCGCTGTCGTCATGGGCCATGCGCAGGATGGTCAGCATCATGTCGCGGTAGAGCGGCAGGTTAGGGCTGTTGGGAGCAACCAGTTGCAGTTGTGCTTCGATATTGCTCAGGTCGATATTGTTGTCGCGGAAGTGGCTGAACAGCAGTTCATTCGAATGGTAAGGCATGCGACGTCTCCTTCTGCACCAATACCTCTGACCTCAATCTAGACCCTTGCGCCCGATCGTGCCGAGGTGTTCGGCGCAGCCGCCTGTCGGCCTGCGGCCATCGGCAGCATGGGTTTGGTTAACTGGTAGAGCGAAATGTGTCGATGCAGGAGGTGGCGGTATGCATCGCTTGGTCATCGAAGTGGACCGGCAGCTCTACCAGCAGCTGGAGAACGCCGCCCAGGTGCATCACCTGAGCCTTGAAGCCGAGTGCCGCCGCAGGCTGTCGGGGCTGGAGTGCCGGTCGCGATACTTGCAGGCGCTGTTGGCGGAGATGCGCGCCGATGCCGCTGAAGGTGGCTGGCGCGCTCATGAGGATGAGAAGGTGTAGCGCTAACGCTGTGCTTACTTCTTCTTGTTGCCGGCCACGCAACTGGCGTTGTCGAAGGCCTGGTCCATGACGGGCCGGTTGGTTTTGTAGACCGTGAAGCGGTAGACCATGACCGCGCCCTTGGACATCAGGTTGCGGAAGCCGTTGTTGCGGCACACGCTGTCGCCGAGCTGGCTACGTACCTGCTCAGGGTTGGCCTGCATGCGCTCTGCGTGGCTCTGGCGTACGCTCAGATGGTTGACCAGCGCCTTGCCTTCAACGGTGTAACCCTGATCGAGGATGTCCTCGTTGATTGCACGCGGGGTGCCGACGCTGCTCTCTTTGGCGACCTTTTGCAGCAGGGTGTTCAGGTCGTAATCCTGCTTGGATGCCGCCTGAGCTGCCAGAGGCAGGGCGAGCAGCAGGCTCAGGGCGGGGGCGATAAGGCGCAGCATGAATCTCTCCTGGTTCGATGACTGGCGCTTTGACATGCGCGGGTCGACGGCGTTCCGTGAAATTGCGCGCGGCGAGGTCCGGCACGGTAAAAAGCTGATTATAAGGAGCGCTGTGCTGGCTGCACAGCAATTGCCACCTGTTCTGGTAGACTGGCCGCCTTGTTTTTTCCGAGTCATCTTTGTGCCCATTTCCAATCTGTCCAGAGGCCTGCCGGCATGAGCCATGCGGTAGCGCGTCTGCGCGCCGAACGCCTGGCCCGCAGCAACAAGCCTTTCATCGCCCGTGGCTCGCGTGCCGAGCGTTGCCCGGATTGCCGGGTCATCGCTACCCATTGCCTGTGTGCCTGGAAGCCTCGGGTGCAGGCTGACGCAGGTGTGTGCCTGCTGATGCACGACACCGAGCCGCTGAAACCCACCAACACCGGCTGGTTGATTGCCGACCTGATTGAAGACACCTGGGCCTTCGGCTGGTTGCGCACCGCGGTTGACGAGCGCCTGCTGGCCTTGCTTGATGACCCGCGCTGGCAGCCCTATATCGTCTTCCCGGGCGAGTTCGTTGCCCAGGAACGGGTGGTCAGCGAGGTGGTGCGCGAGCCGGGCAAGCGTCCACTGTTCATCCTGCTGGATGCCACCTGGACCGAAGCGCGCAAGATGTTTCGAAAAAGCCCGTACCTGGACCGCTTCCCGGTGTTGAGCCTGCAAGCCGAGCAGATGTCGCGCTACCGCCTGCGGCGCTCCAAGCGCGATGATCATTTCTGTACAGCAGAAGTTGCGGCCATGTGCCTGGACCTTGCTGGTGACAGCCAGGCTTCTCAGGCGCTGGATGCCTACCTGGATGTGTTCAGCCTGCATTACCTGAGCGGCAAGCGGCGGTTGCCGCTTGACGAGCAGGACGACATCCACCAGCGTTTGCATACCTTCCTATAGTCCAAGGGGCACAACCCCTGCTTTGGTTCATAATGACGGAGCTGGCAGCCAGGGTGGGCGAGACGGCAGGGCGATTGGCTTGATCACCCTTTACCGTGCTCGGCATCCTTGGCGCCGATTCCCGCCGGGCGCTTCCCTTTCTCTCGAGTGCCTGGCACAGAACAGGATCCTTAGATCGATGGCCACATACGAAATCCTGATTGCCGATGACCACCCACTGTTCCGTGGCGCCCTGCGCCAGGCCGTTACCCTCGGGCTTGGCTCCGATGTGCGTCTGGTCGAAGTTGCGAGCATTGCCGAACTGGAAACCCGCCTGAGCGAAAAAGCCGACTGGGACCTGGTGCTGCTGGACTTGAACATGCCGGGTGCCTACGGTTTTTCCGGTCTGGTGCTGCTCCGCGGGCAGTACCCGCAGATCCCCGTGGTGATGGTTTCGGCACAGGAAGAGGCCGCCGTGGTGGTCAAGTCTCGCGAGTTCGGCGCCAGTGGTTTCATTCCCAAGTCCAGCACCCTGGAAGTGATCCAGGATGCAGTGCGCAAGGTGCTTGACGGTGAGGTCTGGTGGCCGCCGCAGGCGTTCGAAAAGGTCGATGTTTCGGCCGAGGCCAAGGCCGCCAGCGAAGGCTTGGCCAGCCTCACGCCGCAGCAATTCCGCGTACTGACCATGGTCTGCGAAGGCTTGCTGAACAAGCAGATCGCCTATGAACTGAGCGTGTCGGAAGCGACCATCAAGGCCCATGTGACTGCGATCTTCCGCAAACTGGGCGTGCGTACCCGGACCCAGGCTGCGTTGCTGCTGCAACAACTTGAATCGGTTGCCAGCAACTGACTGCGCGTGGCTTCACGCTTTTTTGACCCGAGCCGGTCTAGTCTGCTGGCCTTTCTGCTGTGAAGTGACTCACATGACATCGCCATTCAAGGGCCAGACCGGCCTCAAACGCATCTTCAACGCCGCTGGCTACTCGCTGGACGGCCTGCGTGCAGCCTTCAAGGGCGAGGCCGCATTCCGCCAACTGGTGCTGCTCAACGTGCTGCTGATCCCGATCGCCTTCTGGCTGCCGGTCAGCCGCGCCGAGCGGGCAATCATGATCGCCGTTTGCCTGCTGGGGCTGATCGTCGAGCTGTTCAACTCGGCGGTGGAGGCGGCCATTGATCGCATTTCGCTGGAGCGTCACCCGCTGTCGAAAAATGCCAAGGACATGGGCAGCGCCGCACAGCTGGTGGCACTGACCATGGTGGCGCTGGTGTGGGGTGTGATCCTGCTTTAAGCGATCGGTGGCAGCACGATTTCGTCGCTGCGGGTAAAGCCCGCAGTGAAGTTGCGGCATAGCTCGAGAAACTCACGCATGGCCGAGGTCTGGTACTTCTGTTTATGCCAGATGAAGTAGAACTGGCGCAGCAGGTCCAGTTCCGGGGTTTCCACAGGAACCAGACTGCCACGGCGGAAGGCGTCACGCAGGGCCAGGCGTGAAATGCAACCGATGCCCAGGCCCGACTCCACCGCGCGCTTGATCGCTTCGGTGTGCTCCAGTTCCAGGCGAATATTCAGGTTGGCGCGGTGATGGCGCATGGCCTGGTCGAAGGTCAGGCGTGTGCCTGAGCCTTGTTCGCGCAGGATCCACGCCTCTTGCGAAAGGCTTTCGATATCGGCGCGGCCCAGTTTCGCCAGTGGGTGCTGTGGCGCACAGAACACCACCAGTTCGTCCTCGACCCACGGCTGAACCTCAAGGTCGGGGTGATTGCAGTCGCCTTCGATTAGACCCAGATCAATTTCGTAGTGCGCGACCTGTTGCACGATATGCGCAGTATTTTGAACATGCAGTTTTACCTGGCTTTCCGGGTGTGTCTGCATGTAGTTGCCGATCAGCAGGGTGGCCAGGTAGTTGCCGATGGTCAGCGTGGCGCCGACCGCCAGTGAGCCGAAACCGGATTTGCCGTTGAGCAAGTCTTCAATTTCTTTGGCCTGGTCAAGCAGGGCTACTGCTTGTGGCAGCAGTTGATGGCCCAGGGCATTGAGGGCCAGGCGTTTGCCGGCACGGTCGAACAGCTGGCAGCTCGATTGGCGCTCCAGCTCGGTGATAGAGGTGCTGGCAGCCGACTGCGACAGTGCCAACAGGCTGGCGGCCCGAGAGACGCTTTGGTGCTGGGCGACGGCGACGAAGACTTGCATTTGACGGAGTGTGAATCGCATATCGATATAACCGATAACACATATCTTGATAATCCAGTTAACAGATATTGTCGCTGGCCCTAAACTATTGCGCAACTGTGCGCTTTGCGCGCGCGTTTTTCTTCAGGAGCCCCATCGATGAGCAACATGAACCACGAACGTGTCCTCAGTGTGCACCACTGGAACGACACCCTGTTCAGCTTCAAGTGCACCCGCGACCCGGGCCTGCGCTTCGAGAACGGTCAGTTCGTGATGATCGGCCTGCAGCAGGAAAGCGGCCGTCCGCTCATGCGTGCCTACTCCATCGCTTCGCCGAACTGGGAAGAGCACCTTGAATTCTTCAGCATCAAGGTGCCGGACGGCCCGCTGACCTCGCAGCTGCAACACCTGAAGGAAGGCGATGAGATCATCATCAGCAAGAAGCCTACCGGCACCTTGGTACTTGACGACCTGAATCCTGGCAAGCACCTGTACCTGCTGAGCACCGGCACTGGCCTGGCGCCGTTCATGAGCGTCATCCAGGACCCGGAAACCTACGAGCGCTTTGAGAAAGTGATCCTGGTGCATGGCGTGCGCTACGTGAACGAAGTGGCCTACCGCGAGTTCATCACCGAGCACCTGCCGCAGAACGAGTTCTTCGGTGAGTCGGTTCGCGACAAGCTGATCTACTACCCGACCGTGACCCGCGAGCCGTTCGAAAACCAGGGCCGTCTGACCGACCTGATGCGCAGCGGCAAGCTGTTCAGCGACATCGGCCTGCCGCCGATCAACCCGCAAGACGACCGCGCGATGATCTGTGGCAGCCCGAGCATGCTCGACGAGACCAGCGAAGTGCTGGACAGCTTCGGCCTGAAGATCTCCCCGCGCATGCGCGAGCCGGGTGACTACCTGATCGAGCGTGCCTTCGTCGAGAAGTAAGGCGCAGATTGGTTCAGGAAGGCGACTCTCGGGTCGCCTTTCTTATGCCTGGGATTTGTGCATTGCCTGTTCCGGCCCTTTCGCGGGTAAACCCGCTCCTACAGGTGCAGCGCACGTCTCGGGAATTGTACGAACGCTGTAGGAGCGGGCTTGCCCGCGAAGGGGCCGGTGCTGGCAAACCCGGTCTATTCGACCCGCGTCTCGCCGCTGTACACCAGAACTTCCCGGCACCGCTTGCACAGGTATCGCCGCCCCTGGTGCACCAGCTTGTGCCGCTGCGCGGTAAACGGGAAGTCGCTTTTCGGGCATGGGCAGCGGTAGATGTAGCGGGTCACTGCGCGCCGTTGCACGTCATAGTTGTGGCAACGATTGGGCGGCAGCTCATACACCCCGCGCATGATCAACTGCCACTCTTCACCGTGGGCCTGGATGCGGTCGCCAAACAGTTGGTGGGCAACCAGGTGCGCCACTTCATGGGCCACGGTCTGGCGCAGGAAGTCTTCCTGGTTTTCGCGGTAGAGCTGCAGGTTGAAGCGCAGCAGATTCTCGTGCAGGTGGGCGACGCCGGCTTTTTGCCCGCGTAGTTTGAAGCTGACTTCCGGGCGCGGGAAGCGGCGTTTGAAAAAGGCTTCGGCTTGCTGGTAGCAGGTTTCGACGCGTTGTTTGAGCTGCTCGGGCATGGCGGGGCGGTTCTCCTAGCCAGGCATTATGCCGCAAGCGCAGGTGGCTTGCCGAGTCACCGGTCAGCGCACAGCCAGAAGCCGCCTTGCGGCGGCCCCTGGTTGATGCCCCAGTGTTGGTTCAGTCTGTTCTAGTTGGTGTAGACGGGCCCCACGCCCAATCCCCAGATAATGACGGTAGCCGCCATGATTGCCACCAGTACCACCAAGCCTACTGCCAGCACTGAGCTGGAGAACAGGAAGCCTTCATCCGATGGTATGTTCATGAACGTCGGCAAGCCGACATACAGCAGGTATACCGTGTAGCAGATGGCAGCTGTGCCGATCAGCATGCCCAGCCACAGGTGCGGGTAAAGCGCCGCCAGGCCGCCGATAAACAAGGGTGTGGCGGTGTAGGTGGCAAAGGCGATGCATTGCGCCATGGACGGGTTGGCATCGTAGGTGCGGGCCATCCAGTGGATGAAAGCGCCCATTACCGCCACCCCGGCGAGCATGGCCAGGTATGACATGATGCTCATCCAGACAGCGCTTTCCATGGTCAGCATCACTGCCGGCCGGTCACCGATCACCCAGCCCACCTGGGTTGTGCCGATAAACGCCGAAACGGCAGGAATCGCCGCGAGGATCAGGGTGTGCGTCAGGTACATGTGGCTGATGGTTTCTTCTTCGCCACGAATTTCCCGCCATTCCTGATCGGGATGGGTAAACAGCCCCACAACGTGATGAATCATGCCGATCACTCCTCTCAATGTTGCCAAACGCCCCCCACATGGAGCGCAAGCGGCCCGAGGCCCTAACACCGATGCAAGCGGTAATGTGGCCTTATGTGGCAGTATAGGAAGCCGTTGCCCGCATAAACCGGGCTTTTTAGAGCAAATTGCGCTGTAAGCGGTGCTGTTGATTACATTGAAGTCTTTATCGGAATGCCTACAGCGATGCTGCGTTTGTGCGTAAAATAGCCGGCTTTTGTCACACCTCGCGGATTCAAGCGCTATGGGCACCCTCTCGGTCAACCAGAACAAACTGCAAAAACGCCTGCGTCGTCTCGCCGGCGAAGCCATCACCGACTACAACATGATCGAGGATGGCGACAAGGTCATGGTCTGCCTGTCCGGCGGCAAGGACAGCTACACCATGCTCGACGTTCTGTTGCACCTGCAGAAGGTGGCACCGATCACGTTCGAGATCGTGGCGGTGAACATGGACCAGAAACAGCCGGGCTTCCCTGAGCACGTATTGCCGGCGTACCTCAAGGAACTGGGGGTCGAATACCACATCGTCGAGAAGGATACCTACTCGGTGGTAAAGGAGCTGGTACCCGAAGGCAAGACCACTTGCTCGCTGTGTTCGCGCCTGCGCCGCGGTACCCTGTACACCTTTGCCGACGAAATTGGCGCTACCAAGATGGCGCTGGGGCATCATCGCGACGACATCGTCGAAACCTTCTTCCTCAACATGTTCTTCAACGGCGCCCTCAAGGGCATGCCGCCGAAGCTGCGTGCCGACGACGGCCGCAACGTGGTGATCCGCCCGCTGGCCTACTGCAGCGAGAAGGACATCCAGGCCTACTCGGACATGAAGGAATTCCCGATTATCCCGTGCAACCTGTGCGGCTCGCAGGAAAACCTGCAGCGCCAGGTGGTCAAGGACATGCTGGTGGAGTGGGAACGCAAGCACCCGGGCCGTACAGAGAGCATCTTCCGCGCCCTGCAGAACGTGGCACCGTCGCAGTTGGCCGACCGGAACCTGTTTGACTTCACCAGTCTGAAAATCGACGAAAACGCTACCCCGCGTTTCCTCGACGTGCTGAACATCTGAGCCTATGCGCGATTACCAGTGGTTGCATGAGTACTGCCTGAACCGCTTTGGCTCGGCCCAGGCGCTGGAGGCTTTCCTGCCGCAGCCGCGCACGCCGGCGCAACTGCGCGACATCAGTGACGACCGCTACCTGTCGACGCTGGCCCTGCGGGTGTTTCGCGCGGGGCTCAAGCACAGCCTGGTGGATGCCAAGTGGCCGGCGTTCGAGCAGGTGTTCTTCGGCTTCGATCCGGAGAAAGTGGTGTTGATGGGCGCCGAGCATCTGGAGCGGCTGATGCCCGACGAGCGCATCATTCGCCACCTGGGCAAGCTCAAGAGCGTGCCGCGCAATGCGCAAATGGTGCTGGATATCGCCAAGGCGCATGGCAGTTTTGGGGCATTCATCGCCGACTGGCCAGTGACCGACATTGTCGGCTTGTGGAAGTACCTGGCCAAGCACGGCAACCAGTTGGGCGGGTTGTCGGCGCCACGGTTTTTGCGCATGGTCGGCAAGGACACGTTCATCCCGACCGATGACATGGCGGCGGCGTTGATTGCGCAGAAAGTGATCGACAAGCAGCCGACCAGCCAGCGTGACCTGGCTTTGGTGCAGCAGGCGTTCAACCAGTGGCATGCAGAGAGCGGGCGGCCGCTGTGCCAGTTGTCAGTGATGCTGGCGCATACCGTCAACCATTGAGTCTTGTGTTGCTCCCATTCGCGGGCACGCCGCTCCCACAGGTACTGCACAGGCCTTAAGTGCGGTGCGATTCCTGTGGCAGCGGGCGTGCCCGCGAAAAATCTAACTCCCTTCGCCCGCCACGCGCCGCTCATGCTGGAACTTCCAGCGCACGTACAGTAGCCCGGCAATGAACAACCCCAGGCTCACCAGCACTTCAAGCCAGCCGAATACCGCCCGGGCCGGGTCGAACGCCGCCAGCACGCCCTTGATGAAATAGATATTCACCACGAAGCAGGTCCAGGCATGCGCCCGCGCGCTGCCTTTCAGCATGCCTGGCAGCAGTAACAGCAACGGCACCAGTTCGATCGCCAGAATCACCTCGACCCGGGCCCCATGCAGGTTGGCGAACCACAGGTTGTTCACCACCAACAAGGCGATCAGCCCGAAGAAGCATGCCAGGCTCAATGCCCGCGTCAGGCGCAGGCGTGGTACCAGCCATTGCAGCGGCGGCAATACCTTGGGCTTTCTAGCCACGCGTGGCCTCCAGGGCCTTGGCCGTGGTTGCCAGGCGTTGGCCCAAGGCGCGGCACAGGGCGATTTCGTGGGGGTCGAGTTCGCGTTTGCCATCGGCGCCTGCGTGGTGGCTGGCGCCATAAGGCGTGCCGCCGCCACGGGTCTCGAGCAGTGCCGACTCGCTGTAGGGCAGGCCCATCACCAACATGCCGTGGTGCATCAGCGGCAGCATCATCGACAGCAAAGTCGTTTCCTGGCCGCCGTGCAGGCTGGCGGTGGAGGTGAACACGCCAGCCGGTTTGCCGACCAGCTCACCGCCTAGCCAAAGGCTGCTGGTGCCATCTAGGAAGTACTTGAGCGGCGCTGCCATGTTGCCGAACCGGGTCGGGCTGCCCAGTACCAGGCCTGCGCAGTGGCGCAGGTCATCAAGGCTGGCGTACAGCGCGCCACTGGCCGGAATATCCGGGGCCACCGCTTCGCATTCGGTGGAGATCGCGGGCACCGTGCGCAGGCGTGCCTCCATGCCGGCCAGCTCGATACCGCGGGCGATGTGCCGGGCCATTTCGCTGGTCGCTCCATGGCGGCTGTAATACAGCACCAGGATGTAGGGCGTGCTCACGGCAGGATCTCCAGCACTTTTTCTGGCGGACGACCGACCACGGCCTTGTCACCGGCAACCAGGATCGGCCGCTCGATCAGCTTGGGGTGCTGGGCCATGGCCTCGATCAGTTGCGCGTCGGTCAGTGCCGGGTCGGCCAGGTTAAGTGTTTTATATTCGTCCTCGCCGCTGCGCAGCAATTGGCGCGGGGCGATGCCCAGCTTGCCGAGCAGGGCCTTGAGGGTGGCAGCGTCGGGCGGGGTTTCCAGGTAGCGCACGATGTTCGGGGCCAGGCCGCGGGCTTCGAGCAGTTCAAGGGCGCCGCGGGATTTCGAGCAGCGCGGGTTATGATAGAGCGTGAGGTCAGTCATGTCGGGTCGCATCCAGCTGGGTGTGGCGGCTATTCTAACCGCAGCGACTGACCAATTTGCTTTAAAACTCGAGAAGGATTGACCCATGGCAAGGCGTCTGGCAGCAGTACTGGCCATCACCGCGAGCCTGTTGCTCGGTGGTTGCGGTGCCGATTACGGCGTGGACCAACACGGTAATACGGTTAAGGCCGAACAGATCGAAGGGCACTGGCTGGTGCTCAACTACTGGGCTGAGTGGTGCGGGCCGTGCCGTACCGAAATCCCGGAACTGAACGCAGCGGCCAAGCAGTGGGCGGCTGATGGCGTCAAGGTGGTGGGGGTGAACTTCGATGGCCTGCAGGGGCAGGACCTGAAGCAGGCTGCCGAAACCCTGGGTATCGGTTTCACCGTGCTGGCCCAGGACCCGGCCGAGCGCTATGACTTGCCGCGCAGCGAGGCCTTGCCGGTGACCTACATCATTGACGACAAGGGCAAGGTGCGTGAGCAGTTGATGGGCGAGCAGACCCTGGAAGGGTTGCAGGCCAAGATCAAGGCCCTGAAAGGCGCCTGATGCATTCGGGGTCGGTTTGCGGTCCTTCGCGGGCACGCCCGCTCCCACAGGGGGATGACGAACTGTGGGAGCGGGCGTGCCCGCGAAGGGCCGCAAAGCGGCCCCGGCAATCCTCAGCCTTCCTCGGGCCAGAAGCGCAGCGGCTTGCCTTCGGCCGGCCAGAAGCGTATCTGCTCCACCGGTGATACATCCCAACGCTCTACCGTTTCCAGCGCCTGCAGGAAGCGCTTTTCCTGTTCCATCAGCGCGGGTGCGCACAGCTTGCGGGTCTTGCCGACCTTACCGAAGCTGAGGTGCTCGCCATCCAGCGTGTAAGGCGCAAACCAGTGGTTGCAGCCGCCGTTGCCATAGGCACGGCCGTCGCTGGCCAGGGTCAAGGTCAGGTGGCTGTAGTCGATCAGTGGTCGTTCGCCAATCCACTCCAGCACGTAGCTGCGCTCCTGCTGCAGCTTGGAAGGTTCTGTGGCGCAGCCGAGCAGGCCGGTTGCAATCAGCACGCCGGTCAGCAGATTTTTCACTCGGCGCTCTCCTGGCAACGTGGGCACAGGTGTTTTTCGCCACGGCTGGCCCAGCCCAGCTCTGCAATACGGGCGCTGGCCGCCGGTTGACGAGCTGCCTTGCCGAGCTTGGCGTCTACCGCGAACTCGAAGCGCAGCACCGCATCGCAGTTATCGCATTCGACCTGCCAGGTGAGGATTTCCAGCTCGTTGAACACCGGGCCGCTCGCCACGGCAACCCACTGGCCGCGTGGGTTGATCAGGTGGCGCACGCTTTCCACGGTCAGGCGCATGGACAAATCCTTGCTGCCCTTGAGCGTCACCAGCAGGCTGTCGCCTTTGTGCATCGAGCCGCCGTTGCCAGTGACCTGATAGCGGCCCGGCACCAAGGCGCGGCACTCGATCAGGGTGTGTTGCGGGTTGAAAAGGGTGTAGCGAAAATCGTGTTCGACCATGGGTCCTCCAGAAATGCCGCGTATCCTAGCACTAACCCATCACCAGGTTCTGTGGATTGCCTGCCGCCCAGCGGTTGATGTTGTCCAGTGTGGTCGCGGCAATGGCATCCAGCGCCTCGCGGGTGAGGAAAGCCTGGTGGGCGGTGATGATCACGTTGGGGAAGGTCAGCAGCCGAGCCAGCACATCGTCTTGCAAGGGCAGGTCGGAGCGGTCCTCGAAGAACAGTTGGGCTTCTTCTTCGTAGACGTCCAGGCCCAGGTAGCCAAGCTGGCCGCTCTTCAGTGCGTCGATCAGCGCAGGGGTGTCGACCAGCGCACCGCGACCGGTGTTGATCAGCATGGCGCCGGGCTGCAACTGGGCCAGGCTTTGCGCATTGATCAGGTGGCGAGTGTGCTCGGTCAGTGGGCAGTGCAGGCTGATGATGCGGGCTTCGCGCAACAGCTCGGGCAGGGGCATGTAGCGGGCGCCAAGGGCCAGCAGCTCTGGGTTGGGGTAGGGGTCGTACGCCAGCAACTGGCAGCCGAAACCGGCCATGATGCGGGCGAAGGCGGCACCGATCTGGCCGGTACCGACCACCCCGACGGTTTTGCCGTGCAGATCGAAGCCGGTCAGCCCGTGCAAGGTGAAGTCACCTTCGCGAGTGCGGTTGTAGGCCCGATGCAGACGCCGGTTGAGTGCCAGGATGAGCGCCACGGCATGCTCGGCAACGGCGTGTGGCGAGTAGGCCGGCACCCGCACCACGGTCAGGCCCAAGTGCTGGGCGGCGGCCAGGTCGACGTGGTTGTAGCCGGCTGAACGCAGGGCGATCAACCGCGTACCGGCTGCGGCCAGGCGCTGCAGCACCGGCGCGCCGAGTTCGTCATTGATAAAGGCGCAGACCACCTCAAAACCATCTGCCAGGGCGGCGGTGTCGAGAGTCAGGCGGGCGGGCTGGAAATGCAGCTCCAGGGAGGTGCCGCGGGCAGCCTCGGTGAAGCTTTCCTGGTCGTAGTGCTGGCTGCTGAACAACAGGGCGCGCATGGTGGAACTCCTTTGCAATGCATGTCTTGGGTGGGGCGCTGCCTGTCAAGGCATCCCCAGCGTGGCCCGGATCGACTCAAGCGCTCAATCTGGCCTGTGCCGCCAGCCGGCTGATCGCGCTGTCCAGTTCATCCAGGGCCTGCTGCGCCTGCGGGTTGTCCTGCTTCAGCAAGGTTTCGCTGCGCTGGCACGCTGCCCTTAACTGCGGCACCCCGCAATAGCGTGAGGCCCCGTTCAGACGGTGGACTTGCTCGATCAGGCCATTGCGGTCATCCGCTGCGCGGGCGGCGCGTATGGCTTCGCGGTCCATATCCAACGAGGCCAGCAGCATGCTCAGCATGTCAGCCGCCAGATCTGCCTTGCCAGCGGCCAGGCGCAGGCCCTCTTCGGGGTCGAGTACCTTCAGTTCGTCGCCGTTGGTCAGTAGCTCGGCCTGCGCCTGCTGCGGTGTGCCCAGGCTCAGGCCGGTCCACTTCATCACTACCTGGGCCAGTTGCCGTTCGCTGATCGGTTTGGTCAGGTAGTCGTCCATGCCGCTGTGCAATAACGCACGTTTTTCGTTGGCCATGGCATGGGCCGTGAGGGCGACGATCGGCAGCGGGTTGCCGCTTTGGGTGTTCTCCCACAGGCGGATCTGTTCCGTGCAGGCGCGGCCGTCCATGCCGGGCATTTGCACATCCATCAGCACCAGGTCGAACAGCTCGTCCTGCACGGCCTGTACCGCCGCATAACCATTGTTGACGGCCAGTACCTCGGCACCCAAGTCTTCGAGCAGGGTTTTTACCAGCAGCAGGTTGGCGGCATTGTCGTCGACGCAGAGTATTTTCGGTCGGCGCTGGCCATTGGCGCTGTTGACATCGGCCAGCGGGCGGCGTGGTTGCACCAGTTCCAGCAAGAGACGCCTCAGCTTGCGGGTGCAGGTCGGCTTGGACAGCAACTGGCCATGGCCGTTGGGCAGGTATGGGTGGTAAAGCGCCTGTTCGGTGGTCGGGCACAACACCACGCATTGGCAGTGGTAACGCTCGAGCTGCTGGTGATAATGGCCCAGTTGCTCGGGCGACAGGTTACCCAGGTTAGCCCCGAGCACCGCGAACTCGAACGGCAGGCCGGCCTGGCTGGCGGCCTGTACCCCTTGCAGCAACTGGTCGTAGGAGCCGAACAGGCTCACGCTGAGGCCGCAGTCTTCCAACTGGTGCTCCAGCGCCTGGCGTGCCAGTTCGTGGCCATCGACAATGGCGGCTCGGCGGCCAAGCAACGGCTGCGGTGGCAGCGCTTCGACATCGTCATGAGCCTTGGGCAGGTTGAGGCTGATCCAGAACTGCGATCCTTCGCCCGGGGTACTGTCGACGCCGATCTCGCCGCCCATCTGTTCGATCAGGCGCTTGGAAATCACCAGCCCCAGACCGGTGCCGCCGGGCTGACGGGCCAGTGAGTTGTCAGCCTGGCTGAAGGCCTGGAATAGCGTGCGCACATCTTGTGGTGACAGGCCGATGCCGGTGTCCTGCACGCTGATGCGCAACTGCGCGCAGTCTTCGTGCTCGTCTTCCAGCATGGCGCGCACGACGATGGTGCCTTCTCGGGTGAACTTGATGGCGTTGCTGACCAGGTTGGTGAGGATCTGCTTGAGCCGCAATGGGTCGCCAATCAGCGAAGCAGGCGTGTCACGGTAGATCAGGCTCAGCAATTCCAGCTGCTTGGCGTGGGCGGCCGGAGCGAGGATGGTCAGGGTGTCCTGGATCAGGTCACGCAGGTTGAACGGTATGCTGTCGAGCACCAGCTTGCCGGCCTCGATCTTGGAGAAATCGAGGATCTCGTTGATGATCCCCAGCAAGTTGTCAGCAGATTTCTCGATGGTGTTCAGGTAGTCGAGCTGGCGCGGTGTCATCTCGCTTTTTTGCAGCAGGTGGGTAAAGCCGAGGATGCCGTTGAGCGGGGTGCGGATTTCGTGGCTCATGTTGGCCAGGAACTCCGACTTGATGCGGCTGGCCTCAAGTGCCTCTTTGCGCGCCATGTCCAGTTCGATGTTCTGGATTTCGATGGTTTCCAGGTTCTGGCGCACGTCTTCGGTGGCCTGGTCGATGCTGTGCTGCAGTTCTTCGTGGGCGTTTTGCAGGGTTTCGGCCATGCGGTTGATGCCGTGGGCAAGTTCGTCCAGCTCATGGCTGCCCATGGTTGGCAGGCGTTCTTCGAGGTGGCCGTCCTTGAGCTGATTGACCGCGTGCTTGATGCGTTCGATGGGGTCGTTGATGGTGCGGCTCATGCGCAGCGCCAGCAGGCCACTGAGTGCCAGGCAGGCGAGGATCAGCAACAGGCTGGTGAACAGGTTGCGGTAGCCGCGCAGCAGCGTGCCGTCGTGCGACAACTCGATCTCTACCCAGCCCAGCAGACGATCGGCTTCGGCCGGCACGGCGTCGGTGGCCAGGTCACGGTGGTGGCCGAACACTGGCATCAGGTAGCGGGTGGCGTCGTTGCCACTGCGTTGCAGGAGTTGGGTGCCGGTACCGCCGCTGGGCGGCAGGTTGAGCATGCTCGGGCCTGCGTGGGCCAAGCGCGTACGGTCTGGGGCCAGAAACGCAACTGCGCGCACATCGGCCTGCTCCAGGGTTTGTGCGGCAATTCTCTCCAGTTGCGCAGGCGCGAGCCGGGCCATGGCGGGTGCGGCCAGTGGCGCCAGTTGTTCGGCGATCATTTTGCCGCGCTGCAACAGCTGGGTGCGCAGGTCGTTCTGTTGCAGCCAGGTGAAATAGCTACCCAGTACCAGGGCCATCAAGCCGGCCGGTAGCAGTGCCAGCAGCAGGACCCGGCTGCGGATTCCCAAACGATCGAGCACACTCGCCTCCTCTGATGTGCCTGGATGCCGTCAAGTGGTAACGGCCAAGCCGCGAAGTTACTCCGCCTGCCGCACCATTGCATCTCTTTAGTATGTGTCATGCGCTGTTGCCGGGGTATTGGTCGCAGCGCGGTTGCCTGGCAGGTGGCGAATACTCAATAATCGCTCAATTGAGAATTAGTGGCAGTTGCCAATGAATCCTGTAGCTATTTACAACTCCAACATCCTTGCCATCGAGGACGACCCGGTTCTTGGCGCCTATCTGCAAGAAGAGCTGCAGCGCGGCGGCTTCCAGGTCACCTGGTGCCGCAATGGCCTGGAGGGTCTGGAAACGGCTGGCCGCCAGGCTTTCGATGTTGTGCTCATGGACATCCTGCTGCCCGGGCTTGACGGGCTGGACGCCTTGGCGCAATTGCGCAGGCGCAGCGCCACGCCGGTAATCCTGATGTCGGCGCTGGGTGCCGAGGCCGACCGTATCAGCGGCTTTCAGCGCGGCGCCGACGATTACCTGCCCAAGCCATTCAGCATGGCCGAGTTGCAGGTGCGCATCGAGGCGATTCTGCGCCGCGTGGCTCTGGAACGGCGACATCAAGGCTCGCTGGAACCAGCCAACGGCGGCGAGCTGCAGTTCGACGAGGGGCTGTGTGACGTGTGCCTGGATAACCGCTTGGCGGGCCTGACCCCCAGCGAATACCGCCTGCTGGACATCCTCAACCGCAACCTCGACGAGGTCCTCAGCAAGCCGTTCCTGTACCAGCAGGTGTTGCAGCGCGGCTATTCACGGCATGACCGCAGCCTGGACATGCACGTCAGCCAGATCCGCCGCAAGCTCAAGGGCATTGGTTATCACGAACGTCAGATCCGCACCGTGTGGGGCAAGGGTTACGTGCTCAGTGCCAGCGAGGCGGAGTGAACCATGCTCGACCGCCATTCGCTGTTCTGGAAGCTGGCCATCTTGCTGGTGGGCTTCTGCCTGCTGATGATCGGCCTCAGTTACACCTGGGGCCGGCACATGGAAACCCAGAATGCCTTCCTCTCGCAGCCGGCACGGCAGACCTTGCGAGGTTATGCCGCCGAAGCTGAACAGGCTTGGCGCAGCGGCGGGCGGGTAGGGCTGGACCAGTGGGTGGCGGCCATGCATCAGCGCGAACGGGGCTGGGTGGGCGTGCTCGACATCAGCCTGCGCCCGCTCGACAACGCCACACTCAACCCACAGATCATGCAGCGTCTGACACGCCTGCGGGGTGTCGATTGGCCCATGAGTCGGCGCAGCATCGACCAGCCGTGGGTGCGCATACCGTTCCCGGGCGCGCCGGAGCAGGGGATGCTGGTGATCGAACTGCCGCAGCGCTTCAATCCGGGCCAGCACCGCTTGCTGTGGCGCATCGTCACCAACGGCATCATTCCGGGGCTGTTCACTTTGCTGTTGTGTATAGGCCTGTACCGCATGTTGATCGTGCCGCTGAATCAACTTCGCGAACAGGCCAATGCCTGGCGGGCCGATCAGCTGTCGGCCCGCCTGGACTCGCGCACCATCGCCCGGCATGACGAGCTGGGCGAACTGGCGCGTGCCTTTGACCAGATGGCCGAGCGGCTGCAAGGCACGGTGGCTATGCAGCAGCAGTTGCTGCGCGACCTGTCCCACGAAATGCGTACGCCGCTGAGCCGGCTGCGGGTTGCCTGCGATGGTGAACCCGACCTGCAGCGTCTGCGTGATCGCCTGATTCGTGAAGTGGACTGCATGCAGCAACTGGTCGAAGAAACCCTGCAACTGGCCTGGCAGGACGCCGAGCGTGCGCCGATGAACCTGGAGCCGATCGAGGTCCACGCCTTGTGGGAGTTGCTGGCCGAGAATGCCAGCTATGAGAGTGGCTGGTCGCCTGCACAACTGCGCTGCGAGGTGCCGGCCGACTGCTGGGTGCAGGGCAACCTCAACCACCTGGCTCAGGCGCTGGAGAACATGTTGCGCAATGCCATTCGTCACTCGCCGGCCGAGGGTGTGGTGCGGCTGGGTGGGCAGCGTGAGGGTAGCTATTGGTGGTTGTGGCTTGAGGATGAGGGTGGCGGTGTCGCTGAAGAAGACCTGGAACGGATCTTCGCGCCGTTCTCGCGGCTGGACGGTTCTCGGCCGGGGGATGGGGGCTTCGGTCTGGGCTTGAGCATCGCCCGCAGTGCCATTCAGCGCCAGGGCGGGACCTTGTGGGCGCAGAATGGCAAACGCGGGTTGCGCTTGTGGATGAAGTTGCCGTTGCATGTGCCGGCCTCTTCGCGGGTAAACCCGCTCCTACAGGCTAGCGGATCCCCGTAGGCGCGGGTTTACCCGCGAAGAGGCCAGCACATGTCACACCGTTATAGCTTGTAGCTATATGCACTACAGATTGCGTGATATGGCCGCGAAGGGTTTGCCGGTATGATAGTCACCCCCGCCGTCCGGATTGCGAAATACGCCCATGACCTTGCAGTACCCAACCATCGCCGATTGCGTCGGCAATACGCCACTGGTTCGCCTGCAGCGCATCGCTGGCGAAACCAGCAATACCCTCCTGCTCAAGCTCGAAGGTAACAATCCCGCCGGCTCGGTGAAGGACCGCCCGGCCCTGTCGATGATCGCTCGCGCCGAACTGCGGGGCCAGATCAAGCCGGGCGATACCCTGATCGAAGCCACCTCCGGCAACACGGGCATTGCCCTGGCGATGGCGGCGGCGATCAAGGGCTACAAGATGATCCTGATCATGCCCGACAACTCCACCGCCGAGCGCAAGGCCGCCATGACGGCCTATGGCGCCGAGCTGATCCTGGTGACCAAGGAGGAGGGTATGGAAGGCGCCCGTGACCTGGCCGAGAAGCTGCAGGCCGAAGGCCGTGGCCTGGTGCTCGACCAGTTCGCCAACGGCGACAACCCGATCGCCCACTACAACAGCACCGGCCCGGAGATCTGGCAGCAGACCCAGGGCACCATTACCCACTTCGTCAGTTCCATGGGTACCACCGGTACCATCATGGGCTGCTCGCAGTACCTCAAGGAACAGAACCCCGCGGTGCAGATCATCGGCCTGCAACCGATGGAAGGCTCGGCCATTCCGGGCATTCGCCGCTGGCCCGAGGAATACCTGCCGAAAATCTTCGACGCCACCCGCGTCGACCGCGTGGTCGACATGTCGCAGCAGGAAGCCGAAGACACCACCCGTCGCCTTGCGCGTGAAGAGGGCATTTTCTGCGGCGTGTCTTCTGGTGGTGCGGTCGCGGCCATGTTGCGCCTGTCCCGCGAAGTGGAAAATGCCGTGATGGTTGCGATCATTTGCGACCGCGGCGACCGTTATCTGTCCACTGGCCTGTTTGATCCACGCTAAATGTCCAAGAAAAAAAGCAACAGCGGCCTGCGCTTCCAGCCGGCCGGCGGTAATCGCACCCCACAGGTCCCCGTGGGCAAGAAGCAGCGCCTGGACATCGAGCGCCTGGCCGGTGACGGCCGTGGCATCGCCTTCCTCGACGGGCGTACCTGGTTCGTCAGCGGTGCTTTGGCCGGTGAAGCCGTGGAGGCGCGGGTGCTCAACGCCCGTGGCAAAGTGGTCGAAGCCCGCCTGGAGCGGTTGCTGCAGGCCGGGCCCGAGCGCCGTGAGGCGCCATGTCGCTACTACGACCGCTGCGGTGGCTGCAATCTGCAGCACCTGCCGCACGAAGCGCAACTGGCGCTGAAGCAGCGCACCCTCGCCGAGCAGTTGCAGCGGGTGGCCGGCGTGCAACCCGAGGAATGGGCCACACCCCTGAGCGGGCCGGAATTTGGCTACCGGCGCCGGGCCCGTGTGGCCGTGCGCTGGGACGTCAAGGCGCGTCAACTGGAGGTGGGCTTCCGCGCCGAAGCCAGCCAGGACATCATTGCCATCGACGATTGTGCCGTGCTGGTACAGCCCTTGCAGTCGATTCTGCGCCACTTGCCGACTGTGCTGCGCTCGTTGAGCAAACCGCAGGCGCTGGGCCATGTGGAGCTGTTCAGTGGCACCACCGAGGCGGTTCTGGTGCGCCACGTCATGCCGTTGCCGGCTGAGGACCAGGCCAGGCTGCAAGCGTTCTGCGAGCAGGCCAATGCCCAGCTGTGGCTGCAAGGCGAAGCTGAGCCGGCGCCCGTGGACCCTGCTGCGCAGTTGGGCTTTGCCCTGGCACCTTGGCAGTTGGAGCTGGCCTGGCGCCCGGGCGACTTCGTGCAGGTGAATGCCCAGGTCAATACCGCGATGATCGAGCAGGCCTTGGCCTGGCTCGCGCCACAGGCCGACGAGCGTGTGCTGGACTTGTTCTGCGGTCTGGGCAACTTTGCCCTGCCGCTGGCTCGCCAGGCGCGTGAGGTGGTGGCAGTGGAAGGTGTGCAGGCCATGGTCGATCGGGCCGCGGCCAATGCCCGGAACAACAATGTGCATAACGCACGGTTTTTTCAGGCCGATTTATCGCAGCCTTTGGCAGGCACCGGATGGGCCGCCGAGGGCTTTTCTGCGGTACTCTTGGATCCACCGCGCGACGGTGCTTTCGAGGTGGTGCAAGGCATCGCCCGCCTCAAGGCCAGAAGGCTGGTCTACGTATCGTGCAACCCGGCCACGCTGGCGAGAGACGCCCAAGTGCTGGTCGGCCAGGGGTACCGGTTAAAAAGGGCCGGGATTCTCGACATGTTTCCTCAGACGGCGCATGTCGAGGCCATGGCGTTATTCGAAGCGGGCTAGCTGACTGGCCCCTTGGTGCGGTTGCCACGGAAGGGCGGCCGCACGGTGATCGCCAGCACACCCGTATGGTGTGCTGCATGGAAAGGTAAAACAAAGATGGTACAGGTGAGAGTGCACCAGCCGGTCAACACAGACGGCAGTATCAATCTCGAAGCATGGTTGGACCATGTGGTAAGCGTCGATTCGGCACTGGATCGCGCAGCGCTGAAAGAAGCCTGCGAGTTTGCTCTTGAGGTAGAGAAAAAGGGCAACCCGGCCAAGCATTCCTGGGCGGATGGTACGTCCAGCTTCCAGGCTGGCCTGGAAATCGCCGAAATTCTGGCTGACCTCAAGCTCGACCAGGACTCCCTGGTGGCTGCGGTCATCTACCGTTCGGTGCGCGAGGGCAAGGTCACCCTCGCCGAGGTCAGCCAGTGTTTTGGCCCGGTGGTGTCCAAGCTGATCGACGGCGTGCTGCGCATGGCCGCCATCAGTGCCAGCCTCAGCCCGCGACAGTCGCTGGTGCTGGGCTCGCAGGCGCAGGTCGAGAACCTGCGCAAGATGCTGGTGGCCATGGTCGACGACGTGCGCGTGGCACTGATCAAGCTGGCCGAACGCACGTGCGCAATCCGTGCGGTCAAGTCCGCCGACGACGAGAAACGCCTGCGCGTCGCGCGTGAAGTGTTCGACATCTATGCGCCGCTCGCGCACCGCTTGGGTATCGGTCACATCAAGTGGGAGCTGGAAGACCTCTCCTTCCGCTACCTGGAGCCCGACCAGTACAAGCAGATCGCCAAGCTGTTGCATGAGCGGCGGCTGGACCGCGAGCGCTTCATCAGCGACGTGATGACCCAGCTGCAGAACGAGTTGCTCGCCACTGGCGTAAATGCCGACATCAGTGGGCGGGCGAAACATATCTATTCGATCTGGCGCAAGATGCAGCGCAAAGGCCTGGAGTTCAGCCAGATCTACGACGTGCGTGCGGTGCGCGTGCTGGTGCCGGAAATCCGCGACTGCTACACCGCGCTGGGCATCGTGCACACCTTGTGGCGGCATATTCCCAAGGAGTTCGACGACTACATCGCCAACCCCAAGGAGAACGGCTACCGCTCGTTGCACACTGCGGTAATCGGCCCCGAGGGCAAGGTGCTGGAGGTGCAGATCCGCACCCACGGCATGCATGAAGAGGCCGAACTTGGGGTATGTGCGCACTGGCGCTACAAGGGCACCGACGTCAAGCCCAGCTCCAACCACTACGAAGAGAAGATTTCCTGGTTGCGCCAGGTGCTGGAATGGCACGAAGAGCTGGGCGACATCGGTGGCCTGGCCGAGCAGTTGCGGGTCGACATCGAGCCTGACCGGGTTTATGTGTTCACGCCCGACGGCCACGCCATCGACCTGCCCAAGGGCGCCACGCCACTGGACTTCGCTTACCGCGTGCACACCGAGATCGGCCACAACTGCCGCGGCGCCAAGATCAACGGCCGTATCGTGCCGCTGAACTACAGCCTGCAGACTGGCGAGCAGGTGGAGATCATCACCAGCAAGCACGGCAACCCCAGCCGTGACTGGTTGAACTCCAACCTGGGCTACGTCACCACCTCGCGGGCGCGGGCCAAGATCGTCCACTGGTTCAAGCTGCAGGCTCGCGACCAGAACGTTGCAGCCGGCAAGACCTTGCTTGAGCGCGAGCTCAGTCGTCTGGGCCTGCCGCAGGTTGATTTCGAGCGTTTGGCCGAGAAGACCAACGTCAAGACTGCCGAGGACATGTTTGCCGCGCTCGGTGCTGGTGACTTGCGCCTGGCTCATCTGGTCAACGCTGCCCAGCAGTTGCTGGAGCCCGAGCGTATCGAGCAGATCGAACTGGTGCCGCGCAAGCCTACCGGGCCGCGTACCGGCAAGCGTGGCGACATTCAGATCCAGGGTGTCGGCAATCTGCTGACACAAATGGCCGGCTGCTGCCAGCCGCTACCGGGCGATGCCATTGTCGGTTACATCACCCAGGGCCGTGGCGTGAGCATTCATCGCCAGGACTGCGCCTCGGTACTGCAGCTGGCGGGCAAGGAGCCAGAGCGCATGATCCAGGTGAGCTGGGGGCCGATCCCGGTGCAGACCTACCCGGTCGACATCGTCATCCGTGCCTACGATCGCCCGGGTCTGCTGCGCGATGTGTCGCAGGTGCTGTTGAACGAGAAGATCAACGTGCTGGCGGTGAACACCCGTTCGAACAAGGAAGACAACACCGCGCTGATGTCGCTGACCATCGAGATCCCCGGCCTGGACGCGCTGGGACGCCTGCTGGGGCGGATCTCGCAGTTGCCGAACATCATCGAGACGCGGCGTAATCGTACCCCTTGAGACCGTGGCGCCAGCTTCGCGGGCTTGCCCGCTCCCACAGGATGGATGCAGGTTTCGAAATCTGCACCGTACCTGTGGGAGCGGGCAAGCCCGCGAAGAGGCCACCACCGAAGGACCTGCCTGTATGACCTACACCCTTGACGACCTGCTGCATCTCATGGCCCGCCTGCGCGACCCGCAGTACGGCTGCCCGTGGGACCTGAAGCAGAACTACGCCAGCATCGTCCCGCACACCCTCGAAGAGGCCTACGAGGTCGCCGACGCCATCGAACGCGGCGATTTCGAGCACCTGCAAGGTGAGCTGGGCGACTTGCTGTTCCAGGTGGTCTATTACAGCCAGCTGGCCCGGGAGGAGGGGCGTTTCGAGTTCGATGGCGTGGTCGACAGCATCACCCGCAAGCTTATCCGCCGCCACCCGCATGTATTCCCCACTGGCGAGCTGTACGCGCCGGTGGATACCCCCGCCTTGAGCGATGCCCAGGTCAAGTCGCGGTGGGAAGAAATCAAGGCCGAAGAGCGCGCGGAAAAAAGCCAGCCTGAACAGCTTTCGCTACTCGACGACGTTCCGGCAGCCTTGCCGGCGCTGTCGCGGGCAGCCAAACTGCAAAAGCGCGCGGCCACGGTCGGTTTCGACTGGCCAGCGGCCTTGCCGGTGCTGGACAAGGTCCGCGAAGAGCTTGATGAAGTGCTGCAGGCCATGGCCGACGGTGATGTCGATGCCCTTGAAGATGAAGTGGGTGATCTGCTGTTCGCCGCCGTCAACCTGGCACGCCACCTTCAGCAGGACCCGGAGCATGCCCTGCGCCGCGCCAATCGCAAGTTCGAACGACGTTTCCGTTTTATCGAACAGGCATTGCGCGACAGTGGCCGCCCCATTGAAGATTGTGACCTTGACGAGCTGGATGCCCTTTGGGGGGAAGCCAAACGTCAGGAAAAGAACCTGCCCAGCTGCGGCTGAGCTGTTGCATAAGTGAGTGAGTATTCATGAGCCTTTCCCTTCGCGACCAATTGCTCAAAGCCGGTCTGGTCAACCAGAAACAGGTCTCGCAGACCAACAAAGCTGAAAAGAAACAGAAGCGCATGGAGCACAAAGGCCAGGTCGAAGTCGACGACAGCCAGCAGCGCATGGCCAAGGAAGCCATGGCTGAAAAAGCCAGGCGTGACCAGGAACTGAACCGCCAGCAGCAGGAAAAGGCCGAGCAGAAGGCCCGTGCCGCGCAGGTCAAGCAACTGATCGAGGCCACTCGCCTGCCCAAGCTGAACACCGAGGATTACTACAACTTCGTCGACGACAAGAAGGTCAAGCGCATTGCCGTCAACGCCCTCATGCGTACCAAGCTGAGCAATGGTGCACTGGCCGTGGTAGCCCATGCCGGTGGTTACGAGGTTATCCCCCGTGAGGCCGCATTGAAGATCCAGGAACGCGACCCCGACCGTATTCTGCTGCTCAACAGCCATGTCGAGGAAGCGGACGAAGACGACCCGTACGCGGCTTACAAGATTCCTGATGATCTGATGTGGTAAACACGAAAACCCCGCCTTGGCGG
This sequence comes from Pseudomonas sp. 3HC3, assembly GCF_044904505.1. NCBI lineage: Bacteria > Pseudomonadati > Pseudomonadota > Gammaproteobacteria > Pseudomonadales > Pseudomonadaceae > Pseudomonas > Pseudomonas sp. 3HC3. The sequence goes on along the minus strand of NZ_JADDRH010000003.1, from coordinate 40,351 downwards.
GGTTTTCCCTTTGAAGGTTGGGTCATTGCGTGGCGCGCTGGTTTTCCAGGTCTTCAAGTTCTACGCGGTATTGGTGTGCTTCGTGTTCATTATGGAACATGCCCACCAGTTGGCCTTGTTGGTACACATCCCAGATCCGCACGCCAGCGGCCAGGCCTTCGTGGGACATTCTCGATTCGTCGCGTTCGGTTACTTGGACAGTCATCGGTAAACTCCACTTCTTCAAGATGGCTGCGACAGTGTGTCGCACACCTTCTTTATAGAGTTTGTTAGCAGACTAAGTAAGTAAAACAGGCATGAAACAAGTTTCATGAAGCTGGGAGGTATGTTGCCTGGGCGGGTCTCTTCGCAGCAAAGAAAAGCCCCGCACTGGGCGGGGCTTCAGGTGTTGCAGGCAGTGCCGGATCAGTTGCCCTTCACCGGCTTGCCATCGACCGTGCCATCCTGCAGCACGATCACGTACTCCTTGCCATCGGTCTCCACCTGGCGCAGTTGCACCAGCAGGTAGTCCCAGTTCTTGGCAAACCACAGCTCGGTGATGCGCTTGCTCTGGCTTGGATCGCGCACGCGCTCGACCTTCACTGCATCGACCTGGCCGGTCTTGGTGGTGACCTTTTCGGTGCCCAGCACGCGGAAGTCGTAGGTGTCGATCTCATCGCCGTCGACCACCTGGTAGGTCATGCTCTTCTTGCCAGCGGCTACGTCGTGCTGCAGGGCCAATTGGTAGGAGGACTTGTCCAGTACACCGCGGTTCAGTGGCAGGCTGACGGCATCGCCACGGTCACTGCCGGTGACCTTCTTGGTGCTCCAGTCGAAGTTCAGGTCGACCTTCTTGGCCTTGCCCAGGCCGCCACGCTCGAAGTGGTACTTCTGCGGCAGCAGGGTGTCGTTCTCCAGGCGCAGGGTGCTTTGCTCGGTCAGGCTGGCGATCATCATGGAAGCCTTGAAGTTAAGGTCCCAGGTACCGTTGCCATTTTTGACCAGGCTGCGCTCGGCGGTGCCGCTCATGGGCAGTTGCTTCCAGTCGGCGGTGTAGCTGGCCGAGAAGGGCTTCAGATCAGCTGCCTGGAGGGGCAGGGCGAGCACGGCGAGAGCCAAGAGCAGGGCGCGACGCATAAGTTCTCCTAGGATCGAATCAAGTGACCGCTGGCCGCCAGTGGCTGGCCGTCCAGTAATGCACCCTGTTCGCCAAGACGCAAGCGCCCTTCAGCGAACCAGCGCACCGCCAGTGGGTAGATCAGGTGTTCCTGATGGTGTACCCGCTGTGCCAGGCTTTCGACGGTGTCGTCAGACGCCACCGGTACCACAGCCTGTACGACCAGTGGGCCGCCATCGAGTTCCTCAGTCACGAAGTGTACGCTGCAGCCATGCTCGGCGTCGCCAGCTTCCAATGCCCGGCGATGAGTATGCAGGCCCTTGTACTTGGGCAGCAGCGACGGGTGAATGTTGAGCAGGCGGCCCTGATAGTGGCGCACAAAGTCGCCACTGAGGATGCGCATGAAACCGGCCAGCACCACCAGGTCCGGGGCAAAGCCGTCGATGCGCGCCATCAGCGCGGCATCGAAGGCTTCACGGCCGTCGAACTGGGTGTGGTCGAGCACGACGCTGTCGATGCCGGCCGTTGCAGCACGCTGCAGGCCAAAGGCATCGGCGCGGTTGGAAACCACCGCGCGGATACGCACCGGGCTGTCCTGCCCTTGGCAGCTGTCGATCAGGGCTTGCAGGTTGCTGCCGGAGCCCGACAGCAGTACCACTACATTGCAGGTCTTGCTCGGCATCAGTGTGCCTTGAGGTTCTGCAGCTCGACCTGGGCAGCGCCTTCGGCGGCTTCGGCGATGTGGCCGATGACCCAGGGTTGCTCACCGGCGGCGCGCAGTTCATTCAGGGCGGCTTCGACCTGGTCCTGAGCCACGCAGATGACCATGCCCACACCGCAGTTCAGTACGCGGTGCATTTCGTGCTCGTCTACGTTGCCTTTTTCCTGCAGGAAGTCGAACACCGCTGGGCGCTGCCAGCTGGCCACGTCAACCACGGCCTGGGCGTTTTTCGGCAGTACGCGCGGGATGTTGTCCAGCAGGCCGCCGCCGGTGATGTGGGCCATGGCCTTGACTGCGCCGGTGTTCTTGATCAACTGCAGCAGCGGTTTGACATAGATGCGGGTCGGCGCCATCAGCAGGTCGGTCAGCGGCTTGCCGTCCAGCTGGGTGTTCTCGATATCGGTAGCCGACACTTCGAGGATCTTGCGGATCAGCGAGTAGCCGTTAGAGTGCGGGCCCGAGGACGGCAGGGCGATCAGCGCGTCGCCGGTGGCAACCTTGGAGCCGTCGATGATTTCGGCCTTTTCCACCACGCCTACGCAGAAACCGGCCAGGTCGTAGTCTTCGCCTTCGTACATGCCTGGCATTTCGGCGGTTTCACCACCGACCAGCGAGCAGCCGGCCAGTTCGCAACCGGCGCCGATGCCGGTGACCACGGTGGCGGCCACGTCAACGTTCAGCTTGCCAGTGGCATAGTAGTCGAGGAAGAACAGCGGCTCGGCGCCGCAGACGACCAGGTCGTTGACGCACATGGCGACCAGGTCCTGGCCAATGCTGTCGTGCTTGTTCAGGTTCAGTGCCAGGCGCAGCTTGGTGCCGACGCCGTCGGTTCCGGAGACCAGCACCGGCTGCTTGTAGCCGGCCGGGATCTCGCAGAGGGCGCCGAAGCCACCCAGGCCACCCATGACTTCAGGGCGTGCGGTGCGTTTTGCCACGCCCTTGATGCGTTCGACCAGTGCTTCGCCGGCGTCGATGTCTACACCGGCGTCCTTGTAGCTCAGGGAGGGTTGCTTGCTCATTGATCCAGGCCTTTAGGAGGGAGGGATTCTTAAAAACGACCATGACGGCCAAGGCCGGCTGGTAAGCGGCGGCGGTCTGAAACGTCAGTGGTCTGTGAAGGCGCGCGATTTTATCAGGGTTGCCGGGCAGCGGCCATCCTCAGGCCGACGGGCAGGGCATGAAAAAGATAATTAGTTGGGGCGTTCGCCTTGAGGGAACAGCGATGCGCCGCGCGGGCGGTGCGCGATCTCACCGGCGCGGCACTGCTCAACGCGAACACCGGTAAGACCCGACAACACCCGCAAGCAATCTTTCACGCCCCGCGGCTGGTTACCTGGCGCCCCCGTGTATAAGGTATAGGCATTGCGGTAACTGGACAGGAATCCTCCATGCGTTTGTTCAATATTCTGGCAGCCGGTTGCCTGGCCCTGATCTCGGCCACTGCCCTGGCTGAAAATGTCTCAGGCCTCTATCAGGTGCGCGAGCCGGTCACCGGGCCGGGCGCCGAAGCCCGTACCGAGGCCACAGCCAAAGCTCTGGACACGTTGGTGCAGCGTCTGACCGGTGACTCAAAGGCAGTGCAAAGCCCCGCGTTGGCCGAGCTGCGCAAGGACCCTCGGCAAATCATCAATCAGGTCGGCAGCGAAGCCGGCCCGCCCGAGTCGGTGGTGGTCGAGTTCGACCCTGGTAGCACCGAGCGGGCTTTGCGCAAGGCTGGCCTGGCCCTGTGGGGCAGTAACCGGCCCTCGATACTGGGGTGGTGGTTGAACGACAGTGTTGAGGGCAGCAGCCTGGTCGGTGATGGCCAGACCAGTGCCCAACCCCTGCGCCGCGCCGCTCAGCACCGTGGTCTGCCGCTGCGCTTGCCGCTGGCCGACCTGCAGGAGCAACTGGTCGCCAATGCCAAGCAGATCGAGGGCAGCGACCCGACGCCGCTGCGCGAAGCATCCGAGCGCTACGGTGCTGATGCTTTGCTGGCAGTACATGCCCAGGAAGCCGACGGCAAGTGGCAGGGCAAGTGGCAGTTGTGGCTGGGCGACCAGCGTGAGCAGGGCAATGCCGAGGGTGCCGATCAGGCAGCCTTGGCTGACGCGGTGATGCTGGCGGTGAGCAGCCGTCTGGCGCCGCGCTACGTTACCCGGCCGGGTGCCAGCAGCCAATTACAGGTGCAAGTGCAGGGCATGAACCTGCAGCGCTACGCCGAACTGGCCCGCGTGCTGGAGCCCTACGGCCCACACTTGCAGGCGGCCGAAGGCACTACCTTGACCTACGGCGTTACTGGCAATCGTGAACAGTTGCGTGCCCAGCTTGGCCTGGCCAAGCTGCAGGAAGTGCCCGTAGAGCAGGCGCCCGCGGTGCCGGCCATGCCAGCACCGGCAGTGCACGCCGCTGCCGGGCAGTCCGTACCTGCGCAGCCAGCACCCAAGCCGTTCGACGGCTTGCGTTTTCGCTGGTAAGGGGCGCTCGCCGTGACCGACATGCGTCGCTGGATCTGGCTGGGCGCTGCGCTGCTGATCGCTGTGCTGCTTTATAGCCTGCACAGCATCCTTACGCCGTTCCTGGTCGGCATTATGCTGGCCTACCTGGCTGACCCGCTGGTCGATCGCCTCGAGCGCCTGGGGCTATCGCGTACCTGGGGTGTGGTAGTGGTGTTCGGCCTGTTCACCCTGGTGCTGTTGGCCTTGTTGCTGGTGCTTGTGCCGATGTTGGCCAAGCAGTTGGTGCGCCTGTACGAATTGGTGCCGCAGATGCTTGACTGGCTTGAGCATGTAGCGCTGCCGTGGGTACAGGCCCGCCTTGGCCTGGCAGATGGTTTCTGGAAATTCGACAAGATCAAGGCTGCCATCGGCGCGCACATGGGGCAGACCACCGATATCGTCGGCATGCTGCTGTCCCATGCCACCGCCTCCAGCCTGGCGTTGGTGGCCTGGCTGGCCAACATGGTGCTGATCCCGGTAGTGGGCTTCTATCTGCTGCGCGATTGGGACCTGATGATGGGCAAGCTGCGCGGCCTGCTGCCGCGCCAGCGCGAGCCGCAAGTGATGGGCCTGGCAGGTGAATGCCATGAAGTGCTGGGCGCATTCGTGCGCGGGCAACTGATGGTGATGCTGGCTCTGGGTGTCATCTATTCTGCCGGCCTTATGCTGGTGGGGCTCGAACTCGGTCTGTTGATCGGCATGCTCGCAGGCCTTGCGGCCATCGTGCCGTACATGGGCTTCATCATTGGCATTGGTGCTGCGCTGGTGGCTGGCCTGTTCCAGTTCGGTGGCGACCTGTACCCGATGTTGGGCATCGTTGCCGTGTTCATGGTCGGGCAGGCACTGGAGGGTATGGTGCTGACCCCGCTGCTGGTGGGTGATCGCATCGGTCTGCACCCGGTTGCGGTGATCTTTGCCATCCTCGCCGGTGGCGAACTGTTCGGCTTTACTGGCGTACTGCTGGCGCTACCGGTGGCGGCGGTGATCATGGTGCTGCTGCGGCATGTGCATGCTCTGTACAAGGAATCGGATATGTACGCCGGGAATATAGACCCGGAGCTTTGAACGCCACGCGTTTTGTCTTGGGCCTTTTCGCGCCCGCATCCGCCGTTCGCTTGCACAGCGCAACTTGTTGATTTTGCTTGCCCTATCCGCAGTCGAGATTGTGCGCCCCGCGTTGCGGGTATAGACTTTGCACATTGTTCACCAAAGGCCCCCTGCGGTCCTGTCGACCGCCCGCGAGCATGAAACCACCGATCCAGTTGCCCCTGGGTGTGCGCCTGCGCGATGACGCCACCTTCATCAACTACTATCCGGGCGCCAATGCTGCGGCATTGGGTTACGTCGAGCGGCTATGCGAAGCCGACGCCGGCTGGACCGAGAGCCTTATCTACCTGTGGGGCAAGCAGGGTGTTGGCCGTTCCCACCTGCTGCAGGCTGCCACCCATCGCTTCCAGCAACGCGGCGAGCCCGCTGTCTACCTACCGTTGGCGCAATTGCTCGATCGTGGCGTAGAGCTGCTCGACTACCTGGCTCAGTACGAACTGGTGTGCATCGACGATCTGCATGTGATCGCCGGCAAGGCCGATTGGGAAGAGGCCATGTTCCACCTGTTCAACCGCCTGCGCGACAGCGGCCGACGCTTGCTGCTGGCAGCCTCGGCATCACCGCGCGAGCTGCCGATCAAGCTGCCGGACCTGAAGTCGCGCTTGACCCTTGCCCTGGTGTTCCAGATGCGCGGCCTGTCCGACGAAGACAAGCTGCGTGCCTTGCAGCTACGTGCTTCGCGCCGTGGCCTGCACCTCACCGACGAAGTCGGCCATTTCATCCTTACCCGCGGCGCGCGGAGCATGAGCGCGTTGTTCGACTTGCTCGAGCGTCTCGACCAGGCCTCATTGCAGGCACAACGCAAGCTCACCATTCCTTTTCTCAAGGAAACCCTCGGCTGGTAACCCCCTGAAAACACTGGGCCAGAGCGGTAGAACAAAAAAGTCACATCTTTTTCGATAAAATTTGCAAATGGCCATGATAGAGGGCATAGTTTCACCCTTCTAAAGGATTACAGACACGGTCGTGCCCATGCTGAAGCGCTTCGCACCCCTCGTGCCACTCGCACTCGTGACCCTGCTTTTTGGCTGTGCGGCCCAAGGCCCGGTATCTCAGCCCCAGGATCACACCCCGGTCACCGCACAATCGGCAATCAAGGCCAAAGCCTCTCCCTCGGCGGTATTCGGCGAGCCGGAAGAGCTCGCCACCGAAGATGACCTGGCGTCTTTCTCCGGCAGCAAGCCTTACCAATTGCCCGTTCTGGCTGACAGCATTCTCGAGCGCGGCATGTCGTTGATCGGCACCCGCTACCGCTTCGGTGGTACCTCGGAAAAGTCCGGCTTCGACTGCAGTGGCTTCATCGGTTACCTGTTCCGCGAAGAGGCGGGCATGACGCTGCCGCGCTCCACGCGTGAAATGATCAAGGTCGATGCGCCTAAAGTGGCCCGCAACAAACTCAAGCCAGGTGACTTGCTGTTCTTCAGCACCAATGGCCGCGGCCGGGTGAGCCATGCCGGTATCTACCTGGGTGACAACCAGTTCATCCACTCCAGCAGCCGCCGCAGCGGTGGTGTGCGCATCGACAACCTCGGTGATCGCTACTGGAGCAAGACCTTCATTGAAGCCAAGCGAGCCTTGGCCATGGCGCCGACCAACATCGCGCGCAACTGATATCAAAATGATGTACCCTGCCGCGGCGGTGATGCTTTGAAAAAAAGCACACCGCCGTGCGCATTTACAGAAAGCGTCTAATCTAAATTCTCAACTCTTTTCGGCTGCAGCGCAGCGGTCTCAGACAGGATGTTCTGGCCATGGTAAAGATGGCGCGCTTCGCATTTCTCTCCTTGGCAGCCTTGCTGGCTGCATGCTCCAGCCGTGCGCCTGCGCCGGCCCCGGTGGTACAGCCGCAGGTTACCTATAGCCAGCCCAATCCTTCGCCGGTTGCCGATGACGTGCTGATTCGTGCCATTGGTCTGGTTGGCACGCCTTATCGTTGGGGTGGCAATACGCCGGACTCCGGCTTCGACTGCAGCGGCCTGATCAAATATGTGTACCGTGATGCTGCCGGCATCAGTCTGCCGCGCTCTACACGAGAGATGATCGTCATGCGCGCACCGACGGTGGATGCCAGTTCACTGCAGTCCGGTGACCTGGTGTTCTTCGCCACCAGTGGCGGCTCGCAGGTCAGCCATGCCGGCATCTATGTAGGGGACGGGCGCTTCGTGCATGCGCCCTCCACGGGTGGCACTGTACGCCTGGACTACCTCTCCAACAGCTACTGGGCCAAGGCCTACCTGCAGGCCAAGCGGGTGATTCCGCAAGGGCATCTGGCGCAGAACCCCTGATATCCATGCCTGTTCAGCGGCCCTGTTGAGTTCGGGGCCGCTAGCGGCTGCCGACATTCATGTTGCTTTGCTCACCCGCCAAGTCACCCGCTTCGATTGACGCTCCCGGTGCAACCCTCTAACCTTCGCGGCGTGTTTCAGGTGCCCTGCCAGCCCCGACTGGGCAGGGTGAAACTGGGAAGCCGGTGGGCGCCAGCATGGCGCGATTCCGGCGCTGCCCCCGCAACGGTAGATGAGTAAAAGGCCGCGCAGGGCCACTGGATGCCAGCATCCGGGAAGGCGCGCAGGCCAGGGCAAAGGCCCACTCACAAGCCCGGAGACCGGCCTGATACTGCCAACGGCATCACGGAGGGTGATGCGCGGTGCACCGTGGCGCCCTGCCATGGCCTCTGCGCGTTCTCCGTTTGCCTGCCAATTACCTGTCGCCGCGCGTTGCCGTGGTGCCAGCCAGCGGAGAACCCTGATGAGCGAATCCACCGAACGCGACGAACGCCACCTGGCGCGCATGCAGCGCAAGAAGGCGGTCATCGACGAACGCATCGCCAATTCCCCTAACGAGTGTGGCCTGCTGCTGGTGTTGACCGGCAATGGCAAGGGCAAGAGCAGTTCGGCCTTCGGCATGCTCGCGCGCGCCTTGGGCCATGGCATGCAATGCGGTGTGGTGCAGTTCATCAAAGGGCGCAACAGCACCGGCGAGGAGCTGTTCTTCCGTCGCTTCCCCGAACAGGTGCGCTATCACGTGATGGGCGAGGGCTTTACCTGGGAAACCCAGGACCGCCAGCGTGACATCGCTGCTGCGCAAGCCGCCTGGGCGGTGTCGCGCCAGTTGCTGCAGGACCCAGGTGTACAGTTTGTGGTGCTGGACGAGCTCAACATCGCCCTCAAGCATGGTTACCTCGACCTGGACCAGGTACTGTCCGACATTCAGGCCCGCCCGCCCATGCAGCATGTGATTGTCACTGGCCGCGCTGCGAAGCCCGAGATGATCGAACTGGCTGATACCGTGACCGAAATGGGCATGCTCAAGCACGCCTTCCAGGCTGGTATCCGCGCGCAGAAAGGCGTCGAACTGTGAGTCGATCGCGCCACTGTCCCGCCGTGTTGATCGCGGCACCGGCCTCTGGCCAGGGCAAGACTACTGTCACTGCTGCACTGGCCCGCCTGCACCGTAACCTCGGGCGCAAGGTGCGGGTGTTCAAGTGCGGGCCCGACTTTCTTGACCCGATGATTCTCGAACGGGCCAGTGGCGCGCCGGTGTATCAGCTGGACCTGTGGATGATCGGTGCCGAGGAAAGCCGTCGCCTGCTGTGGGAGGCTGCCGGCGAGGCTGACCTGATCCTCATCGAAGGGGTGATGGGGCTGTTCGACGGCACCCCATCTAGCGCCGACTTGGCACGCCACTTTGGCGTGCCGGTGCTGGCGGTGATCGATGGCACGGCCATGGCTCAGACCTTCGGCGCCCTGGCTCTGGGCCTGGCGCGTTACCAGGCCGATCTGCCGTTCGCTGGCGTGCTGGCCAATCGGGTAGGCAGCCTGCGCCATGCGCAACTGCTGGAAGGCAGCCTGACCGAAGGCTTGCGCTGGTATGGCGGCTTGTCCCGTGAGCGCGGCATCGAACTGCCTAGCCGTCACCTGGGCCTGGTGCAGGCCAGCGAGCTGAATGACCTGGATACCCGCCTGGACGCTGCCGCCGAAGCGCTGGGCGCCAGTTGCGATGCGGCGTTGCCGCCGCCAGTAAGCTTTGCCGAGCCCGAACCGCAAGCCTGCGTTGCCTCGCTGGCCGGTGTGCGCATTGGCGTGGCGCGGGACGAAGCGTTCGCCTTCACGTATGGCGCTAACCTAGACCTGCTGCGCAACCTTGGTGCCCAACTGGTGTTCTTCTCGCCGCTGCACGACCGCGAACTGCCGGCAGTAGACAGCCTGTATCTGCCGGGTGGTTATCCAGAGCTGCATCACCATGCGCTGGCCGCCAACGCACCGATGTGCGAAGCGATCCGCGCCCACCATGCGCAGGGCAAGCCATTGCTGGCCGAGTGCGGTGGCATGCTGTACCTGCTCGATGCCCTGACTGACGTGGCCGGTGAACGTGCCGAACTGCTCGGCCTGCTGCCGGGTGAGGCGACCATGCAGAAGCGCCTGGCCGCCCTGGCGCTGCAGGCGGTGGAGCTGCCGGAGGGGACCTTGCGCGGTCACACCTATCACCATTCGCTGACCAGTACTGCGCTGGAACCGATTGCCCGCGGTCTGAGCCCCAACGGCGGGCGTGGCAACGAGGCGGTTTATCGTCTGGGCCGGCTGACGGCCTCTTACGTGCACTTCTATTTCCCTTCCTGCCCGGATGCGGCGGCGGCGCTGTTGCGACCATGAATGATCACGCCTATAGCGACGCCGAGCGCGCCGCAATCTACCGGGCCATCGGCGAGCGCCGCGACATGCGCCATTTCGTCGGTGGCCAGGTAGCGCCCGAGCTGCTTGGCCGCTTGCTGGCCGCCGCGCATCAGGCGCCCAGCGTAGGGCTTATGCAACCGTGGCGATTTATCCGTATCACCCGGCGTGACCTGCGCGGGCGTATCCAGGCCTTGGTGGAGGCGGAGCGGATACGCACGGCCGAGGCATTGGGCGAGCGATCCGATGCCTTCATGAAGCTGAAGGTGGAGGGCATAAACGATTGCGCCGAGCTGCTGGTGGCGGCCTTGATGGACAACCGCGAACCACACATCTTCGGCCGCCGCACCCTGCCGGAGATGGACCTGGCCTCGCTGGCCTGTGCCATCCAGAACCTGTGGCTGGCCGCGCGTGGCGAAGGGCTGGGCATGGGCTGGGTGTCGCTGTTCGACCCGCAGGCGCTGGCCGCGCTGCTGGGCATGCCCGCCGGTGCCAAGCCGGTGGCGGTACTGTGCCTTGGGCCGGTCGCCGAGTTCTACCCGGTGCCGATGTTGGTGCAGGAAAACTGGGCTGAAGAGCGGCCGCTGAGTGAAATGCTTTACGAAAACCAATGGGGAGAGCGTCAATGAGCGTGGCCTTGCTGACCGTGGCCGGGGTGGCCCTGGACGCGTTGCTGGGCGAACCACAGCGCCGCCACCCCTTGGTGGCCTTCGGCAATATGGCTGGCAACCTTGAGCGCCGCCTGAACGCTGGCGGGCGCGGCTGGCGTAGCCACGGCGTGAGTGCGTGGTTTCTGGCGGTGGTGCCGCTGACCCTGGTGGCGCTGGTCCTTTCGTGGCTGCCGTATATCGGCTGGCTGGTTGACGTACTGGCGCTTTACTGCGCCGTGGGGCTGCGCAGCCTGGGCGAGCATGTGCTGCCGGTGGCCAACGCTTTGCGCCAGGGCGATCTGGCGGAGGCGCGGCGCCGGGTTGGCTACCTGGTCAGCCGCGAAACGCGCGAACTGGACGAGCCAGCGGTGGCCCGAGCGGCCACCGAGTCGGTGCTGGAGAACGGCAGCGATGCCGTGTTCGCCGCGTTGTTCTGGTTTGTGGTGGCCGGTGCGCCCGGCGTGGTGCTGTACCGCCTTAGCAACACGCTGGATGCCATGTGGGGCTACCGTAACGAACGTTTCGAGCGCTTTGGCTGGTGCGCGGCGCGCATCGACGATGTGCTCAACTATATACCTGCAAGGCTGGTGGCCCTGACTTATGCCCTGTTGGGCAAAACCCGTCTGGCCCTGGCCTGCTGGCGCAAACAGGGCCCGCTGTGGGACAGCCCCAACGCCGGGCCGGTGATGGCTGCCGGCGCCGGTGCGCTGGGCGTGGAGCTGGGTGGCCCGGCGGTGTACCACGGCGAGCTGCATGAGCGGCCGCGCCTGGGCGAGGGGCCAGTGGCCGATGCCGATGCCATCGAGCGCGGCTGGCAGCTGGTGCAGCGCGGCGTGTGGCTGTGGCTGCTGGTGATTTGCCTGGGGGCCTATGTCAATGCTTGAACATGGTGGCCGCCTACTACGCGCGGTGCAGCAATACGGTATCCCCCGTGAGCAGTGGCTCGACTTGTCCAGCGGCATTGCGCCCTGGCCATTCCCGATCCCGCCGATTCCCGTCGACGCCTGGGCCCGCCTGCCGGAAACCGAGGACGGCCTGGAGGACGCCGCGCGCGCGTATTACGGCGCCCTCCAGTTGCTGCCGGTCGCCGGCTCCCAGGCCGCGATCCAGGCCTTGCCGCTGCTGCGAACAGCCGCCCGGGTCGGCGTACTGACGCCGTGCTATGCCGAACACCCCTATGCCTGGCAACGGGCGGGGCACCAACTGCTGGCGCTGGAGGAAGCGCAAGTTGAGGCTGCACTCGACGGCCTCGATGTGCTGGTGCTGGTGAACCCCAACAACCCGACCGGCCACCGGGTATCGCGCGAACGCCTGCTGGCTTGGCATGCTCGCCTGGTTGCTCGCGGTGGCTGGCTGCTGGTCGACGAAGCATTCATGGACAACACCCCGGCGGACAGCGTGGTGGACTGCGCCGAACGCCCGGGACTGATCGTGCTGCGTTCGTTTGGCAAGTTCTTCGGCCTGGCCGGCGTGCGCCTGGGCTTCGTTGCCGCCGAACGCAGCTTGCTGCTGCGCCTGGCCGAGCTGCTCGGACCCTGGACCGTCAATGGCCCGACCCGTGTACTGGCCCAGGCCAGTCTGGCTGATCAAGCTGCCCAGCGCGCGCAGGCCGAACGCTGTGCTGCTGCCAGCCAGCGGCTTGCGCACGTGTTGCGCAGTGCCGGTCTGGCGCCCAGCGGTGGCTGCGACCTGTTCCAGTACGTGCGTAGCGAGCATGCTGCGCGGCTGCATGACTCTCTCGCCCGGCGCGGCATCCTTGTACGGCTGTTCGAACAGCCAGCGGCCGTGCGCCTGGGGCTGCCTGCCTGCGCCGCGGACGAACAGCGCCTGGCCCAGGCCTTGGCGGCTTATCAAAAGGAAACGGCATGACGACCCTCATGGTGCAAGGCACCACCTCCGACGCAGGCAAGAGCACACTGGTGACCGCGTTGTGCCGCTGGCTGTTGCGCCAGGGTGTCGCTGTGGTGCCATTCAAACCACAGAACATGGCGCTGAACAGCGCTGTGACGGCTGATGGCGGCGAAATCGGCCGTGCCCAGGCGGTGCAGGCCCAGGCCTGCCGGCTACAACCGCACACCGACATGAACCCGGTGCTGCTCAAGCCCAACAGCGACACCGGCGCCCAGGTCATCATCCACGGTCGTGCGGTCACCAGCATGAATGCAGTGGCCTACCACGACTACAAGACCACGGCCATGCAGGCTGTGCTGGCTTCTCACCAGCGCCTGAGTGCCGCGTACCCGGTGGTCATGGTCGAGGGCGCGGGCTCGCCGGCTGAGATCAACCTGCGTGCCGGCGATATCGCCAACATGGGCTTTGCCGAAGCGGTGGATTGCCCGGTGATCCTGGTGGCCGACATCAACCGCGGTGGAGTGTTCGCCCATCTGGTGGGCACGCTGGAATTGCTGTCGCCCACTGAACAGGCGCGGGTCAAAGGCTTTGTCATCAACCGCTTCCGTGGCGATATCGCCCTGCTGCAGCCAGGGCTGGACTGGCTGGAGCAACGCACCGGCAAACCGGTGCTGGGCGTCCTGCCTTACGTTACTGACCTGCACCTGGAAGCCGAAGACGGCATCGATGTGCGCCAGGGCGTCAAGCACGAGCGTGTGCTCAAGGTGATCGTGCCAGTGCTGCCGCGTATCAGTAACCACACCGACTTCGACCCGCTGCGCCTGCACCCGCAGGTGGACTTGCAGTTCATCGGCCCGGGCCAGCCGATTCCGGCTGCCGACCTCATCATTTTGCCGGGTTCCAAGAGCGTGCGCGGCGATCTGGCACAACTGCGCGAGCGCGGTTGGGACAAGGCTATCGAGCGGCACCTGCGCTATGGCGGCAAGCTGATCGGTATCTGCGGTGGCCTGCAGATGCTGGGGCGCGAAGTGCATGACCCGCTGGGGCTGGAGGGGGCCGCAGGCTCAAGCCAGGGGCTCGGCCTGCTCGACTATGCCACGGTGCTCGAAGCCGAGAAGCAACTGCGCAATGTGGCCGGCACGCTGAGCCTTGAAGCGGCAACGGTAACCGGTTACGAAATTCATGCTGGCGTGACCACCGGGCCTGCGCTGGCGCAACCCGCGGTCCAACTGGCTGATGGCCGCCATGATGGTGCTGTCAGTGCCGATGGCCAGATGCTCGCCACCTACCTGCATGGCCTGTTCGAAGGCAGCCAGTCGTGTGCCGCGCTATTGCGCTGGGCCGGGCTGGAGGATGTGCAGGTTATCGACTACGAAGCGTTGCGCGAACACGACATCGAGCGCCTGGCCGATCTGGTGGAAAAGCACCTGGACACCGCACAATTGCGCCAGCTGTGTGGGGTGGCCTGATATGCGTAACCTGATCCTCGGTGGTGCCCGGTCTGGCAAAAGCCGCCTGGCTGAACAGTTGGCCATGGCCAGCGGCTTGCCGGTGACCTACATCGCCACCAGCCAGCCGCTGGATGGTGAAATGAACGAACGTGTGTTGCTGCATCGCCAGCGTCGGCCGGATGACTGGGGGTTGATCGAAGAGCCCTTGGCCCTGGCTGCGGTACTGCGCGCCGAGGCGGCCGAAGGGCGCTGCCTGCTGGTGGATTGTCTGACCCTGTGGCTGACCAATTTGTTGATGCTGGAAGATGACCAGCGCCTGGCCGAGGAGCGTGATGCCCTGTTGGCGTGCCTGGAACAGTTACCTGGCACCCTTATCCTGGTCAGTAACGAAACCGGCCTGGGCGTGGTGCCCATGGGCGAGCTGACCCGGCGCTATGTCGATCTGGCCGGCTGGTTGCACCAGGCCGTGGCCGAACGCTGTCAGCGTGTCGTGCTGACCGTGGCCGGCCTGCCCCTAATCCTCAAAGGACCTGCACTATGACCCAAGCCTGGTGGCGTGACGCCTGCCAACCCCTCGATAACGCCGCCATGGGCCAGGCTCGCGCCCGTCAGCAGCAACTGACCAAACCTGCTGGCTCGCTTGGCCAACTTGAAGAGCTGGCCATTCAGCTGGCTGGCCTTCAGGGGCTTGAACGACCAACGCTGGATAAGGCAGCCATCACCATTTTTGCCGGTGACCACGGCGTGGTCGAAGAGGGCATCTCGGCCTATCCGCAGGCGGTGACCGGGCAGATGCTGCGTAACTTCGTCGGCGGGGGCGCGGCGATCAGTGTGCTGGCGCGGCAGCTGCAGGCCAGCCTGGACGTGGTCGACCTGGGCACCATTGACGCGCAGCTGGAGCTGCCCGGCGTGCGCCATCTACGTCTGGGCACCGGTACTGCCAACTTTGCCCGCCAGCCCGCGATGACCGCAAACCAGCTGCAAGCGGCCTTGCAGGCGGGCCGCGACAGTGCCCAGCGCGCTGCCGAACAGGGCGCACAGCTGTTCATCGGTGGTGAGATGGGCATTGGTAACACCACCGCCGCCGCAGCCTTGGCCAGTGTTCTGCTAGGGTGCCCGGCGTCGGCGCTGAGCGGCCCGGGTACCGGCCTGGACAACGCCGGGGTGCAGCACAAGGCCGAAGTCATCGAGAGGGCGCTGCGCCTGCATGGCTTGTGCGCTGAAGACCCGTTGCAGGCTCTGGCGTGTGTTGGCGGTTTCGAGATCGCGGCGTTGGCCGGTGCCTACCTCGGTTGCGCGCAGGCGGGTGTCGCGGTGCTGGTGGATGGCTTTATCTGCAGTGTCGCTGCGCTCGTGGCAGTGCGCCTCAACCCGCAGTGTCGGGCCTGGTTGTTGTTCGCTCACCAGGGCGCTGAGCCCGGCCACAAGACCTTGCTTGCTGCGCTGCAAGCCGAACCCTTGCTGGCCTTGGGCTTGCGTCTGGGTGAGGGCAGTGGCGCTGCCCTGGCGGTGCCGCTGTTGCGCCTGGCCTGTGCGCTGCATGGGCAGATGGCGACCTTTGCCGAGGCCGCGGTGGCGGACCGCCCGGCATGATCCTCGACTTGCTGCGCCATGGTGAAACGGAACAAGGCGGCCTGCGTGGCAGCCTTGATGATGCCTTGACCGACAAGGGCTGGCTGCAGATGCGCCGCGCCGTGGCCGACGCCGGTCCATGGCAGGTGCTGGTCAGTTCGCCGCTGCAGCGCTGCGGGCGTTTTGCCGATGAGCTGGGTGCGCAATTGAAACTGCCAGTGCAGCGTGAGCCCGCCCTGCAGGAACTGCACTTCGGTGATTGGGAGGGCCAAACTGCGGCGCAGATCATGGAGCACCAGGCCGATGCACTGGGGCGTTTCTGGGCCGACCCTTACGCCTTCACACCGCCCAATGGCGAACCGGTCGAGGCGTTTGCCGAACGGGTGCTGGCGGCGGTCGAGCGTTTGCGCCTGCAACATGCCGGCAAGCGCGTGCTGCTGGTGACCCATGGCGGCGTGATGCGGCTGTTACTGGCCCGTGCCCGTGGCTTGCCCAGGGAGCAGTTGCTGCAGGTCGAGGTCGGCCATGGCGCGTTGATGCGGCTGGCGGCAGGTGATGACGGGCAACTGGTCGAGGCACCCTGAGATGTTGCCGTTCTGGATCGCCTTGCAGTTTCTCAGCAGCCTGCCGGTTAGCCTGCCGGGCATGCCGGCACCGCGTGAGGTGGGGCGTTCGCTGCTGTACTACCCGCTGGTCGGGCTGCTGTTCGGCTTGCTCCTGTGGTTGGCCAGCCATCTGCTTCAGGGCACGCCGCCGCCGCTGCACGCGGCTTTGCTGCTGACGTTGTGGGTACTGCTCAGTGGTGCCTTGCACCTGGATGGCCTGGCGGACAGTGCCGACGCCTGGCTAGGTGGTTTCGGCGACCGTGAACGCACCTTGCTGATCATGAAAGACCCGCGCAGTGGGCCGATAGCCGTGGTCACCCTGGTCTTGGTGTTGCTGCTGAAGTTTTGCGCATTGTGGGTGCTGGTCGGGCAGGGCGTCGGGGTGCAATTGCTGCTGGCGCCGTTGATCGGGCGGGCGGCGATGTTGGGCCTGTTCCTTGGCACACCTTATGTGCGACCGGGCGGGTTGGGCCAGACGTTGGCCGAACATATGCCCCGACGCGCAGCCGGCTGGGTGTTGCTGGTTTGTGTGCTGTTCTGCCTGTTCCTGGGCGGATGGAGCGTGGTGCTGGCGCTGGCGGTGTTTGCCTGGTTGCGGCATCTGATGTGCCGGCGCCTGGGCGGGACCACCGGGGATACCGCGGGCGCGTTGCTGGAGTTGCTGGAGCTGGCCGTGGTGCTCGGGTTGGCGCTGGGGCTTTGAGCGCTTGGCCCGGACGGCCCTTCCGGGGCTGCTTTGCAGTGCTTTCGCGAAAGGCCTCATAAGTGGAAGGGGGGCAGTAACTTCTGGCAACGGTCCGATAGCGCCGGCATCTCCTTTGTCGGCGTATCCTCAGCCTCCCCTCATGCAACCAGGTAGGCTTCCCGTGCGCCACTGGATCTTTGCCAGTCTATTGGTCCTGTCCACCCTCCCAGCCACTGCTGCAGATCTCATGGCGTTCTGGGACACCCCACGCCACGGTGGCAACAGCTTCAACCGGCTGCCACCCGATCAAGCCTACTTCGATGCCCTGAGGGAGTACGGCGCCACATGGGTGCGGCTGTCGTACGACAAATGGCAACCGGTGAAACGTGATTTTCTCCTCGGCAGCGCCGATACCTATGAAGGCCTGCCCGAGGCCGACCTGGCTGTGCTGCGTGCCACCCTCGACCGGGCGCACCAGGCGGGGCTCAAGGTGGTCATCGCGCCACTCTCGCTACCGGGTATGCGCTGGTCGCAAAACAATCAGGGCCAGTTCGATGATCGCCTGTGGCAAGACAAACGCTACTGGTCCCAGGCTGCGGCCTTCTGGCGAGATATGGCGCGCGAACTGAAGCGCCATCCGGCCATCGCCGCCTACAACCTGATCAATGAGCCGGCACCGGAGAAACAGAGCAGCCTGGCTGAACATGCCGAACGCGGGCAGATGCAGCGTTGGTATGCGCAAGAGCAGGGCGGTGCGCGCGATCTGCCCTTGCTGTACCGGCAATTGATAGCGGCCATTCGCGAAGAAGACGCTGATACGCCGATCATGGTCGATGCCGGCTGGTATGCGGGTGCAGACGCGTTCGGCTACTGGCCAGCCCCGCTGGAAGACGCGCGAGTGCTGTACAGCGTGCACATGTACGAGCCCTATGCCGCTACCAGTGCGCCGAACATGGCGCGCAAGCATCCCATTGCCTATCCAGGTCCCGTACCTTTTGCCGGGCAGACCCAGCTGTGGGATGGGCAACGAGTTGAACGCTATCTGCGCCAGCCGCTGGCATGGGCCGAAGCCATGGGTGTGCCGCTTTCTCGTCTGGTGGTGGGCGAGTTTGGCTGTATGCGCAGGCTGCCAGGTTGCCGGCAGTATCTTGAAGATGTGCTCGTCGTGCTGGATCGCAACCGGTTGCATTGGGCGTTCTATAGCTTCCGTGAAGACAACTGGGATGGCATGGACTACGAACTGGGCACGGCGAAGGTGCCGTGGCGCTACTGGCAGGCGGTCGAGCAGGGCGCGCCAGACCCCTTGGCGCGCAAGGCCACGGTTGAGTTCGAGCCGATCCGCAGGCGCTTGAACCCGGACTGACGCTTCTCACCTCCCTGTGAAACTTCTTGCAACAGTCAGTATGCGGGTATATACACGTATCCATGCTGACCAGTGAATGCATCTGTACCCACCTGCGTCGTGCCGCCCGCGGGGTGAGCCGGCATTACGACGAAGCCCTTGCCGGCTTCGGGGTCAATGTTGCTCAGTTTTCCCTGCTGCGTCACCTGCAACGGCTCGACCGACCCAGCATCACGGTCCTGGCCGAAGCCATGGGACTCGAGCGCAGTACCCTGGGCCGTAATCTGCGTGTGCTGGAGGCGGATGGGCTGGTAGCACTGGGCGATGGTGACGACCAGCGTAACCGCGTGGTGCTGTTGACCGCCGCGGGTAAGCAACTGTTGCACGTTGCCCACCCAGCTTGGGAGCAGGCGCAGAAAGAGCTGGTTGAACGGCTCGGAGTGGGGCAGCGGGATGAGCTGGTGCGACTGTTGAAACAACTGGCCTGAATCGATACGACTATAAGCGGGTATATACCCGCAAAACCTTGCGATGAGCTGGAGATAACGACAATGACTTCGGTGTGGCGAACCAGCGGATGGGTATTGGTGGGGGCGGCCTTGATACTGGCGCTGTCTCTGGGCGTAAGGCACGGCTTCGGTCTGTTCCTGGCGCCGATGAGTGCTGACTTTGGCTGGGGGCGTGAGGTGTTTGCCTTCGCCATTGCCCTGCAGAACCTGATCTGGGGGTTGGCGCAGCCGTTCGCTGGCGCCTTGGCCGACCGGCTTGGCGCGGCACGGGTGGTCATCATCGGCGGTATCCTCTATGCCGTCGGCTTGATCCTGATGGGCATGGCTGATTCGGCCTGGTCGTTATCGCTGAGTGCGGGCTTGCTGATCGGCATCGGCCTGTCCGGCACGTCGTTCTCGGTCATCCTCGGTGTGGTCGGGCGTGCTGTGCCGGCCGAAAAACGCAGCATGGCCATGGGGATCGCCAGCGCCGCCGGGTCATTCGGCCAGTTCGCCATGTTGCCGGGCACCCTTGGCCTGATTCAGTGGCTGGGCTGGTCGGCAGCGTTGCTGGTGCTGGGGCTGATGGTGGCGTTCATCGTGCCTTTCGTCGGCCTGCTGCGCGATCGCCCGTTACCCAGTCACGGTGCCGAGCAGACCCTGGGCCAGGCGCTGCGCGAGGCGTGCTCGCACTCCGGCTTCTGGTTGCTGGCGCTGGGCTTTTTTGTCTGTGGCTTTCAGGTCGTATTCATTGGCGTGCACCTGCCGGCCTACCTGGTTGACCAGCACCTGGCTGCGACCACCGGTACGACAGTGCTGGCGCTGGTCGGCCTGTTCAACATCGTCGGAACCTTCACCGCTGGCTGGTTGGGCGGGCGCATGTCCAAGCCGCGCCTGCTGACCGGTTTGTACCTGCTGCGTGCGGTGGTGATCCTGCTGTTCCTGTGGGCGCCGGTGAGCGAGTTCAGTGCTTACCTGTTCGGCATTGCCATGGGCCTGCTGTGGTTGTCCACGGTACCGTTGACCAATGGTACCGTGGCCACCGTGTTCGGGGTGCGTAACCTGTCCATGCTGGGCGGTATCGTGTTCCTGTTCCATCAGTTGGGCGCTTTCCTGGGGGGCTGGCTGGGAGGGGTGGTGTATGACCGCACCGGTAGCTACGACCTGGTTTGGCAGATTTCCATCCTGCTCAGCTTGCTGGCCGCTGCCCTTAACTGGCCGGTGCGCGAACGCCCGGTTGCACGCCTTCAGGCCCAGGCAGCATGAACCGCTACCTGCTCCGCGGGCTGTTGGCGGTTGCCGCTCTGTTGCTGCTGGCACTGGTGTGGTGGGGTTGGCACCGGGGTGGGATGGCGCTGATGCAACTGGGCATGAGTGTGTGTTAGGCGCTACCCTGCAAGCTCAAGGATTGTCATGCGGGAGAAACGAGTCATGCGTGCACATTGGTTGACGGTGCCGGTGCTGGCCCTGCTTGCCAGTACATCGAACTGGGCAGCGGATTGCCCGGCGTTGTTGCAGGGCAGCCTGCCGGAATTGCGCGGCAAGGGGCAGGTCGAGCTGTGCGAACGCTTTGCCGGCAAGCCGCTCGTGGTTGTGAACACTGCCAGTTATTGCGGTTTTGCCCCGCAGTTCGAGGGGCTTGAGGCGACGTACAAGGAATATCACGAGCAAGGGCTGGAAATGCTCGGCGTGCCGTCCAATGACTTCAAGCAGGAAGACGCCGACAGTGAGAAGACTGCCAAGGTTTGCTATGCCAACTACGGTGTCACCTTCACCATGACCAAGACGCAGGCGGTGCGGGGCAAGGATGCGATACCGTTGTTTGCGGAGCTGGCCAGCCAGAGCACTGCGCCAAAGTGGAATTTCTACAAGTATGTTGTCGATCGCAAGGGCAAAGTGATCGGTAACTTCTCCAGCCTGACCAAGCCGGATGATCCTGCTTTCCGCGCCGCTATCGAAAAGGCCATCGCCTCTCAGCAGTAACCAGGCTGATCTTGCTGCGGCTTCTGCTTCTAAGTGCGAGGCAGTTCAGGCGATGCAGATTGCGACTTCAGGAGGCCGAGCGCAGGCCTCCTGAAGTCGTGAAGATCAAGATCAAAAACAGGAAGTGGCTGGCTGCAGGCCACTTCACCGTGCATGCACGGTAATCGCCACCAGCCGCATCACCACCGGCCGGACCACCAGCACACACACAAATGCCACCGGCATCGCCAGCTGATAGGCCTTGAGCACATTGCCCAGATACTCCGGGGTAATCCCGGCATTGGCAGCCGTGATCACAAAGCACATCAACAGCGCCATGATCGACGACATGAAGAACGCGAAAACGTAGGGGGTAGCGACCGGGTGTAATTTGCGTCGACCGCGCGACCGGGAAAGGTTGCTCATGCGAACTCCTGAAAGCTGAGTGGAAGCGCAGATTAGCAACGTGCACGCCTGCAGCTGTAGACCCGCAGCATTGAGTTCTTTATAAAGAAATCTTTACGAATCCAAGAGCTCACCATGGACCTGCTCAACGCCATCCGCTGCTTCATCAAGGTGGTCGAGGCCGGTAGCATTGCGGCTGGCGCCCGTAACATCGGCCTTAGCCCGGCAGCCGTCAGCCAGAATCTGGCGCGGCTGGAAGGCCACCTGCAAGTGCGCCTGCTCAGCCGAACCACACGCAGCATGGCCCTGACGCCCTCTGGTGCTCAGTATTACGAGCGTGTAAAGCACATCGAGCGTGATCTGGTCCTGGCCGAACAGGCAGTGACAACACCCGACAGCGAGCCTCAGGGGCGGTTGTGCATTGCCTCGACCTCTGCCTTCGGGCGCCATGTGCTGGCACCGTTGATACCAGCTTTCAGTGCCCGCTACCCCTTGCTTTCGATAGAGTTGGTAACGACTGATCGTCGGGTCAACCATGCCCGTGAAGACGTTGACGTGAGCCTGCGCATTGCGCCGCAGCTCGAAGACCAGTTGCTGGCCCGGCGCGTCGCCCGCATTCCGTTCATTTGTTGTGCCTCACCTGGCTACCTGCAAAGTGCTGGCGTACCTGGCACGCCCGAGGCCTTGCGCGGGCACCGTTGCCTTGTGTTTCGCTACCCGGTGGATGGCCGCTTCCTGCGCTGGGGCTTCATACGGGACGGCCTGCGTTTCGAAGCGGAATTCGGCAGTGTATTGATCAGCGACGATATCGATGCCCTGACCCAGATGGCCCTGCACGATGGTGGCATCACCCGCCTGGCCGAGTTCATTGTGCGGCCACACCTGGCCTCGGGCGCCTTGGTGCCGCTGTTCGAATACTGCGACAGCAGCCAGGCTTACGCCCAGACCGAGCCCATGGACATCTACCTGTGCCTGGCCGATCGCTTTGCCATGACCACCAAGGTGCGCGTTTTCATGGACTATCTGCGCGAGTGCCTGGGCGACAGCTGGCAAGTGCAGGCATGAAAAAAAACCGCCACGAAGGCGGTTTTCATGTGACGCGCAAGAATCAGAAGCGGTAGGTGAGGGATGCACCGATACCGTGAGCGCTGTTCTCGTACTTGGCCTGGTAGCTGCCTTTGGTCGCGCTGACCTGATTGACCTTGGTGTCCTCCTCCCACAGGTAGGAGTAGGCGACGTCAATGGTCATGTCGTCGTTCGGGCTCCAGCCGGCACCCAGGCTGAACACCTTGCGGTCGCCAGTCGGGATGCGCGGCGAACGATCGTGGTTGTTGGTTGGCGACTGGTCGACGGTGAAGCCGGTACGCAGTACCCACTCCTTGTTGACCTTGTAGGATGCACCAATGGCGTGAGCCCAGGTGTCATGCCAGTTCTGCTCTTCGGTGATGGTCTGGAACGCCGAACCTGCCAGTGGCGCCGGCACATCGTTCTGCACGGTGATGTCTTCCAGGCGGCTCCAGCGCGTCCAGGTGCTGCCTGCGTACAGGGTCCATTGGTCGTCCAGTTCATGGGTAACCGAAAGGTCGACGGATTCAGGCGTCTTGATCTTCAGGCTGGCGTCAAACTTGTTGCCGTTGAATGGCCCGATCAGCGGGGTGCTGACACGGGTCTTGCCCTCAAGCTTGTAGTCGACCATCGAGTGATAGGTAAGACCGACACGGGTGCGGTCTGTGGCCTGGACCAGAATACCGATGTTGTAGCCAACGGCGGTATCGTCGCCCTTGATCTTCACTTCGCCGTCGTTACGGCCCGGGGTGAACGGGTTGATCAGGCTCGAGCCCAGTTCCCCTTCGATGCGGTTGATGGTCGGGCCAAAACCGATCGAGACCTTGTCGTTGAAGGCATAGCTGACAGTCGGCTGGAAGGTGACAACCTGTACGTGGCTCTTCTTGCCCCAGTAGCGCGCGGCGTCATCGCTGCCGTAGTCGGTTACCAGGCCGAACGGTACATACACACCGAAACCGACACTCCAGTGGTCATCGATCGGCTTGACGTAGTAACCCATGGGTACGCCAACGACAGGCACCATGTCACCATCGGTTTCCCCCCCGAGGTTGCTGCCTGGGCCCGATATATCGGTCTTGGCGATGACGGCAGCGCCGCCCACGGTGAACTGTTCGCGCTTGAGGCGGGACATGCCGGCCGGGTTGCCGAATACGGTACTGGCATCTTCGGCAGAAGAAGAACGTCCCGCGAAACCTGTCCCCATGCTGCTGATGCTCTGTTCGTTGAGCGCGAAGCCGCTGGCGAGCAGTTGGCTGGAAGCAAGCGCAACGGCTACGCCGAGGGAGGTTTTGAGCATTACTTTTTTCATTATTAGAAAACTCCTTGGGATCTCCGGGGCGAAAAGCTACCAACAAATCACGCGCCGCGCTATAGGCTCAATCGCAGGAGTTAGCGCGGTTTTGTAGGACAATCCGACCAAAATTCCCTTTTTTCCGGTTTAGTTGTAGGACGCGTCTCAAGATGCCTGTGGCAATTTCTGATCTATGCAGGCGTGCCAGGCGTGGGTGAAGTCGCGCAGGCGACCTTGGGGGTTGAAAATCTGTCGCCAGATCCGCGCCAGTGCCAGTAGATCGTCCGCCGCAGGCAATGGTGTGGCCTGCTCTTCGATGAGCATCCAGGCAATGGCAGTGGAATAGCGCAGGTTGACGGTGAGCTCCAGGTGCGGGCCACCAAGGAAGGCGTGCTGGCTGGCCAGGCCGCGGACCAGGCTGGCTAGGTCGGGATCACGGGCAAGGTATTCGTCCCAGAGTGCCTGGTGACGTTGTTCGCCGATACGGTAAAGGCCGTGCCCGCGTCGGTCATGCAAGGCTGAGCCGAGGGCTGACTGGCTGGCAGCGACGCCCAGTAACAAGGCTTCGGCGCTCGTGCAGTGACGGTTCAGGTAGACCAGAGTGGGTCGGATCACATACTGACACAATTCATTCGCCGCAATACCCATGATGCCCTCGAGCAGGTAAGGGCCGGACGGGCGCTGGAGCTTGGCAGCTGGTGAATGATCAGGCCCGCCGGGAGCGGAAAGCACCGCTCGAGTTGAAGTGTAGTGTGATCATCGTGGTGTAAAGAACTGTTTTTAAATCGATTGCTGCCTGATGCTCCGGGCTATATGCCTTAAGGCAATTACGCCAAGAGCGTTCAGGCAGTCTTGCGATCGGATGATTCAGCGCTTGAATACCCCGGCATTCGCCGGTCACGCGGTGAGCGACTGACGAGTCCGGGCGATCACCGCCTGCAGCGGTTCGTTGCGGCTGTACTGTTCGTGGTACAGGCGTTCGGTGTGGCAGGCAACGCCGTGTTCGTCTACCAGGGTAAAGCTGAAGCTGCCCTTGCGTGGGGCAACGATAAGGCACTTCAACGGCGAGAAGGCCTGGGAGAGGGTGCCAATGGCAGCCTGAATCTGATGATGAGTTTGCATATTGTTGGAGGTTCCTGCTTTAAACACGGGGGTTATGATCCGTGCATGATAGAAACGTTCCAGTGACGCCTTTATTAAGGGACGAACGAACCTGACTGGAACAGGGCAGCCAGAGGGGCGCAATCAAATGTAGGCGCTTGGGCTGACTGGTAGGTACTTCGGAAGGCAGGCAGCACGCCGGGGCCAAGGTTCTAGGCCGTCGAGGTGGGATCCTGATCAATCTGTCATGTGATTCATGCTTGCGCAGCGCAGTGCTGGCGAGTGAATCATTGAATGGGCCGGTCCTTGTTTCAGCAGGGCTGCTCTTGGGGGGAGCGAGTCTGCAAGGACGCTTGCGGCCAAAATTGACTTTCAGCTTGGTACTAACGAGGGGCACCTTACCGGAAGTGCAGATGTTTGGCAAGCACTACGTTTGTTCAGGTGAGCCGCGCAGTATGGCGCGAATTCTCGCTGCTGGGAAGAGGGGGTAAATGACCCGAATGCCGGTCGATGTGCCCTTTTCGTGCACCCAAATGGAGGTTTATGGTGCACTTGTTCACATTCGGGGCAGCGCTTGTAACGGCTTGCTAACACTACCTCGCAGCCTCGCCAATGCCTTGACTGCGTGGTTAAGTCAATGAAAAAAAACACTATTTTTAGCTGGTGAAAAAATCGTCAGTTTGACCAAAGCCCCCAATTCACGGGGGTTTGAGGGGTGTGAGAGGGGGTTGTCCACCGAGTTATCCACAGGAACTGTGGATTGTCCCGAGCGCTTGCTCTAGTACGGGCGTGCCAGCAATGGGATGAACTGTCCGACAATTACCATGTTCCAACAGACCGGTTGGTCATCCACCTGAAAACGTCAAGAAAAGATCATTGAATTTTTTTTCAATCCGCCAGAAATCGACAGGCCAAGGTGAAAAAAAAAGAGTAGAGTGGCGCGCCTTTCGAGTTACCAAACCTGTTGCTCATGAAGTTTCGCGGTAAACACCTCGCCAGCCCCGCTGCATCGACACCCGCCCCTCCCGCCAAACGTTTTTCCCTGAAAGTGGCCCTGTGGTTGCTCGACAGCCCGAGCCTGGGCGACAAACCTCAGGTCAAGCACCTGGCCGGGCGCTTGTTGAAGCAGCCGGCGCGCCAAGGTGTGGTTGTGGCGCAGAGCCGCCTGGGGCAGATGCTGTGCCGCGATTGTGGCAACGCCCGCGACCGGCGTATTGGCCATGAGCTGCTGCGTCAGGCTGCCCGTGCAGGAGATCGGCGGGCGCAGCTGGAGTACGCTCGGCTG
Organism: Pseudomonas sp. 3HC3; assembly: GCF_044904505.1. Lineage (NCBI taxonomy): Bacteria > Pseudomonadati > Pseudomonadota > Gammaproteobacteria > Pseudomonadales > Pseudomonadaceae > Pseudomonas > Pseudomonas sp. 3HC3. Next base: position 14,527 of record NZ_JADDRH010000003.1, on the reverse strand, counting down.
TGTCAGCACAACGAGCCGGAGCAGGCGCGCTATTGGCTCGAGCTTGCCGCAGGGCAGGGGTCGCAGGAAGCGCGGCGGTTGCTGCGACAGTGGTTTCCTGCCTGAGCTTTGTTGCCTGCGCGGGCCCTTTCGCGAGCAATCACCGATGCGTGTCCACCACCGTGGTAGGAGCGGGTTTACCCGCGAATACGGTGGCGGCAGCAACGGTGAGCGGCGGGTGGGGATTGGCCAGCAGGCCCGGCCCTTTCGCGGGTAAACCCGCTCCTACGGCGGCCTGTGTTCAACCCCCGATGCGTGTGTAGGAGCGGGTTTGCCCGCGAATACGGTGGCGGCAGCAACGGTGAGCGGCGGGTGGGGATTGGCCAGCAGGGCCGGCCTCTTCGCGGGTAAACCCGCTCCTACGGCGGCCTGTGTTCAACCCCCGACGCGTGTGTAGGAGCGGGTTTACCCGCGAATACGGTGGCGGCAGCAACGATGAACGGCGGGTGGGGATTGGCCAGCAGGGCCGGCCTCTTCGCGGGTGAACCCGCTCCTACGGGCGACCGTGCGGGCTTTTCCTCCAGGCTTGCGCAGCGGGCTTGCCCGCGAAGAGGCCGATGCAGGCAACACACCAGTCAGGCTGATAAGCTGCACTCAATTTGCATCAGAGCGTTCGGGGTAAGCATGACAGTGGATCTGGCCAGCATTCTGCTGGGCTTGGTGGCAGGCGCAATACCCTGTCTGGTGTGGGTCATGCAGGTGCAGCGCCGCCAGGGCGCACGGCAAGGTGAGCAGGCCTTGCTCGAAGAGCGCCTCAATGCTGCGCAGCTGGCCCAGGCCGGTCTGCAGGCGCAACTGGATGCCAGTCGCGACGAGGTCAGCGACCTCAGTGAGGCCAATGCCGTCAAACAGGCCCAGCTGGCTGCCCAAGGCCGTGAGCTGGAGCTGCTGCAGATCGATCGCGACAACGCCCGTGACGCCGCCCACGCCTGGAGCCTTGAGCGCGCCAACCGCGAAGCCGAACTGCGCCGCCTGGAAGCGCAAACCGCGCGCCTGGACGCAGAACTGCGTGAACAGCAGGAAAGCCACCAGCAACGCCTGGAAGACCTGCAGGAGGCCCGTGACACCTTGCGCGCCCAGTTCGCCGACATGGCCACCAAGATCTTCGACGAACGCGAGCAGCGCTTCGCCCAGACCAGCCAGCAGCACCTTGGCCAGTTGCTCGACCCGCTCAAGGAGCGCATCCAGGCCTTCGAAAAACGCGTGGAGGAAAGCTATCAGCAAGAGGCCCGCGAGCGCTTCTCGCTGGGCAAGGAGCTGGAGCGCCTGCAACAGCTCAACCTGCGCCTGTCCGACGAAGCCACCAACCTTACCCAGGCCTTGAAGGGCCAGAAGACCCAGGGTAACTGGGGTGAGCTTATCCTCGAACGTGTGCTGGAACATGCCGGCCTGGAAAAGGGCCGCGAATACCAGACCCAGGTCAGCCTGAAAAGCGCCGATGGCGAGCGTTTCCAGCCGGATGTGCTGATCATGCTGCCCGGCGACAAGCAGGTGGTGGTGGACGCCAAGGTCAGCCTCACGGCGTACCAGCAGTTCGTTGCCGGCAACGACGAAGTTGCGCTCAAGCAGCATGTGCAGTCGCTGCGCAGCCACGTCAAAGGCCTGTCGAGCAAGGACTACAGCCGCCTCGAAGGCCTGCACAGCCTGGATTTCGTGTTGTTGTTCGTGCCCATCGAGGCGGCCTTTTCGGCGGCCCTGCAGGCCGAGCCGAACCTGTTCCAGGAGGCCTTCGACCGGCAGATCGTGATTGTCAGCCCTACCACGTTGCTGGCCACCTTGCGGGTTATCGACAGCCTGTGGAAGCAGGAGCGTCAAGGGCAGAACGCCCGCGAAATTGCCGAGCGGGCCGGCTGGCTCTACGACAAGTTCGTGCTGTTCATCCAGGACCTGGACGAACTGGGCAGCCGCTTGCAGCAGGTGGACAAGGCTTATGCGGCAGCGCGCAACAAGCTGTGCGAAGGGCGTGGCAACCTGGTCAGCCGCAGCGAGCAGCTTAAGCTGCTGGGCGCCCGTGCCAGCAAGAGCTTGCCGGCAGACCTGCTGGAGCGGGCGCTGTCCGATGAGGCGCTGCCCGAGGTAGCGGTTACTGAGCCAGGCTCAGATGGCGATTGAGCAGGGCGCGCAAGGCCGCAGGCTTGACCGGTTTGGCCAGGTAGTCCAGCCCTGATGCATGTACCAGGGCGATGGTTTCCTTGCTGCCGTCGGCGCTGATCACTACACCGGGTACCGGCTCACCCAGCCGTGCTCGAAGCCAGCCCATCAGCCCGGTGCCGGTCTCGCCGTCGTCCAGGTGGTAGTCCACCAATGCCAGGTGCGGGCGCATGCCTTTGGCCAGCTGGGCTTCGCATTCGGCCTGGTTGCGCGCGGTCCATACCTGGCAACCCCAGCGGCTCAGCAGGCTGTTCATGCCGATCAGGATGCTGTCTTCGTTGTCCACGCAAAGCACTTGCAGCCCCGCCAGTGGCTGGCCGCCCTGTTGTTCCACGGGCGTGCTTGGCGCCGCGGCGGCCTGGCGTGCAATCGGTACGCTGACGCGGAACACCGTGCCCTTGCCTGGCCATGAGCGCACTTCCAGCGGATGCCCCAGCACCCGACACAGACCGTCTGCAATGGCCAGGCCCAACCCTAGCCCCTTCTCGGCACGGGTCTGGTGGCTGTCCAGGCGCTTGAACTCCTGAAAGATCACTTGCAGCTTGTCGTCAGCAATGCCCGGGCCACGGTCCCAGACCTCCAGCCACAGGCGCTCGCCCTGTCGGCGCGCGCCTAGCAGGATCGGGCTCTTGCCGTAGCGCAGGGCATTGGTGAGGAAGTTCTGCAGCACCCGGCGTAGCAGTTTCATGTCGCTGTCCACCCGCAGGCGGCTGCCGCGCAGGCGGAACTCCAGGCCTTTTTCGGCCGCCAGCAGCTTGAACTCGGCGCCCAGGGTGTCGAACAGTTCGTTGAGGGCGAAGGGTTTGGCATCCGGGGTGATCTTGCCGTTTTCCAGGCGCGAGATGTCCAGCAGGTCGCTGATCAGCTCTTCAGCCGAGCGCAGTGAGCTGTCCATGTGCTGTACCAACTGCCGGGCCTCTTCGTTCATGCCCTCGGCCTGTTGCGACAAGGCGGCAGAGAAAAGCCGTGCGGCGTTCAACGGTTGCATCAGGTCATGGCTGACGGCGGCCAGGAAGCGGGTCTTGGACTTGCTCACCGCTTCGGCCTGGCTCTTGGCTTCGGACAGCGCCTGGTTCAACTGCGACAGTTCGTGGGTGCGCTCCGCCACGCGTTGCTCAAGGCGTTCGTTGGCATCGCGCAGGGCCTGCTCGGCCTCGCGGAACGGGGTGATGTCGGTGAAGCTCATGACAAAGCCGCCGCCCGGCATCGGGTTGCCGATCAGCTCGATCACCCGGCCATTGGGGAACAGCCGCTCGGAGGAGTGCGCGCGGCCCTGACGCATCCAGTGCAGCCGCCGCGCCACATGCACTTGCGCCTCGCCGGGGCCGCACAGGCCGCGCTCGGCGTTGTAGCGGATGATGTCGGCAATCGGTCGCCCTACGCTGATCAGCCCGTCCGGGTAGTTGAACAGCTCCAGGTAGCGGCGGTTCCAAGCCACCAGGTGCAGGTTCTGGTCGACCACGCTGATGCCTTGGTTGATGTTCTCGATGGCGCCTTGCAGCAGGGCGCGGTTGAACTGCAGCACCTCACTGGCTTCGTCAGCGATGCGCACCACGTCTTCCAGCTGCATGTCGCGGCCTTCGATGGCTGCTTTGACCACGGCACGGGTCGAGGAGGTGCCGAGCACCCCAGCCAGCAGGCGTTCGGTGTGCTCGATCCAGTCGCCATCGGCGTTCTGGTTGGGGTTGAAACCCTTGCCCTGGCGGTAGGCAAAGCGGATGAAGCTCTGCCGTGCGCGCTCTTCTCCGACAAAGCGCGAGGCCAGGGTCAACAGGTCGTCGATCTGCACCGCCAGCAGCGGCTTGCTGCTGGGCCGCGCGCTGGTCTGCTGGCCAATGAACCGGCCGGCCTGCCAGTGCTCGGAAACCCGTGTGCGCGACAGCACCGAAACCCAGGCGAACAGGGTGAAGTTGCCCGCCAGTGACAGCACCACACCTTGGGTCAGCGGACTGATCGGCAGGTTCAGCGGGTTACCGTGCAGCCACGCCAGGCCAGGGAACAACTGCAACGACCAGCCCAGGCTGTGTGCGGCAATCGGCAGCACCAAGGTGTAGAACCACAGGAAAATGCCAGCGGCCAGGCCGGCGAACACGCCACGACGGTTGGCCTGCTTCCAGTACAGCGCGCCAAGCATGGCCGGGGTGAGCTGGGTTACAGCGGCAAAGGCGATCTGGCCGATGGTCGCCAGGCTGGCGGTGGAACCCAGCAGACGGTAGCTGACATAGGCCAGCAGCAGGATCACCACGATGGTTACCCGGCGTACCGAAAGCATCCAGTGGCGGAATGCTTCGAAAGGCCGCTCGGCGTTATTGCGGCGCAGCAGCCAGGGCAGCAGCATGTCGTTGGACACCATGGTCGACAGCGCCACGGCCTCGACGATCACCATGCCGGTGGCCGCCGAGGCGCCGCCGATGAACGCCAACAGGGCAAGGCTCGGGTGCGCCTCTGCCAGCGGCAGGCTGATGACGAACGAGTCGGAGATCACCGTGCCTGGCAGCAGCATCTGCCCGGCCAGGGCAATCGGCACCACGAACAGCGCGGCCAATGCCAGGTACATGGGGAATACCCAGCGCGCCAGGCGCAAGTCCTGCGGCTCGATGTTCTCCACCACGGTAACGTGGAACTGCCGGGGCAGGCAGATGATTGCCATCATCGCCACGGCGGTTTGCACCACCATGGACGGCCAATTGATGGTTTCTTTCCAATAGTCCTGCAAGTGGATCGACTGGCGGGCCTGGCTGAACAGGTCGTCGAAACCGTCATACAGGTTGAAAACGATGAAGATGCCCACGGCAAGGAACGCCAGCAGCTTGATCATTGATTCGAAGGCGATCGCCAGGACCATGCCGCGGTGGTGCTCGGTCACATCCAGGCTGCGGGTACCGAAGACGATGGCGAACAGCGCCAGTACCAGCGATATCACCAGCGCGGTGTCCTGCACGCGGGTGCCGGTGGCATCGGCGTTGGCGCCGATCAGCAGGTTCACGCCCAGTACGATGCCCTTGAGCTGCAAGGCGATGTACGGCAGCACGCCGACCAGGCAGATCAGCGCCACCACCACTGCCAGGGTCTGCGACTTGCCGTAGCGCGCGGCAATGAAGTCGGCGATCGAGGTGATGTTCTGCTGCTTGCTGATCAGCACCATCTTCTGCAGCACCCAAGGCGCGAAGATCAGCAGCAGTACCGGGCCCAGGTAGATTGGCAGGAACGCCCAAAGCTGTTCGGCGGCCTGGCCGACCGCGCCGAAGAAGGTCCAGCTGGTGCAGTACACGGCCAGCGACAGGCTGTACACCCAGGCACGCAGCTTTGGCGGCAAGGGCGTGCTGCGACGGTCGCCGTAGAAGGCGATGGCGAACATGATGGCCATATAGGCCAGGGCGACCACGGCGATCAGCCCGCTGGACAACGACATGAAGACTCCGAAGCAAAAAGGTAACGCGGTCCCGATCAATCAGTCTGGCACGCAAGTGCCGCTTCGTCAGCGCAGACGATGGTTGTAGGAGCGGGTTCACCCGCGAATAGGCCGGAACAGGCAACATCAAACCCTGCGGGTACCTAATCCGTAAAACACCCCTGCCAGTATCACCGACAACACCAGCAGGTAGAAGACCGCCCCTGGCCACAGGTGTACCAGTGCAAACCCCACCATCACCGGCCCCAGCGCCGCCCCCAGGTTGGACAGGTTCTGCGCGCCGTAATACACCCCGCGCAAGTGCTCCGGTGCGATCAGGTCGATGAACATGTACTCGGCCGGGATCACGATGATTTCGCCCAGCGTGAACACCAGCATCGCCAGGCACCAGGCCAGCACCGAGCCTGCCAGCGCAAAACCCAGCAAGCCGGCGATAAACAGGCCCATGCCGGCCAACAGCCAGGGCATCAGGCGCTGGCGGCTGATACGCCGGCCAATCAGGTACTGCAAGGCAATGACCGTCACGGCGTTGGTGGTGACCAGATAGCCGATCAGCCGAGCGGCTTCGGCCGGGCTGCTGGTGACCACCAGGTACTGGGACAGGTAGGCGGTGAACTGGCCGAACACCACCGCGCTCAGCACCCCACCCACGGTAAAGCACACCAGTCGACGATCCCGCGTCAGCCCCAGCGCCACTTGGCCGAAGCCGGCCGCAGGTTTGTCCGGCGCGATGGCCTGCAGGCTGCGATCACCCAGGCGCCAATAAGCCAGGCACATGGCCAGGCCAAGCAGGGCAGAGGCGAGGAACGGCACATGGTCGTTCAGTTCAAGCATGGCCACGCCCAGCAACGGGCCGGCGGCGTAGCCAACGTTGCTGAGGGTGTACTTGATGGCGAAAACCTCGGCCCGCTCATCCACCGGCAACAACGCGCAGAAGCCCGCCTTGGCGGCGATGTCGACCACTGCCAGGGCCAGGTTGATCAACACCAGACAAAAGAAGAACGGCAGTGCCGAACGGCTGGCGACCGCGCCGACGAAGGCCAGGGCGAACAGCAGGGTACTGATGCTGACCAGCGCGTGGTTGCTCAAGGTGTCGACCAGATGGCCACCGTACAGACTCAATAGCGAGGCGACGATCAGCGCGCCACCGATCAGCAGGCCGATCTGGCTGATCGGCAGCTGGAAATTGTCTGCCAGGTAAACCACCAGGTAGGGCAGGGTGAGGGCGCGGGCGATGGTAAGCGTGAAGGTGGTGGTGAGCAGCAGGCGAACGGTGTGCGGGTAGCGTTTTATGGCGGCGAGCATTGCCACGTCCTTGTTATGCGGGTTTGCCGGGCACAAGCATAAGCCACAAGCGGCTCTTGCAGCAGCACCGACAACATTCGAGTGAATGCGGGAATTCTCCGGCCGCTTCACAGCCCTCCGCGACACAAGGCCGCGTCACAAGCAAAAGGGCGACGGGCGGAGGATTGACAGCCCGGCAGGCTCGGGGAATACTCTCGAAAAATTCATATATATGTTTATATAACAAGACGAGAGCGAGACCCATGCACCCATTGACCGGTGATGCTCGACTGCCCCGCTACCAACAACTGCGCGACCACATGGTCGCGCAAATTGCCAACAACCGCTGGCGTCCGGGGGAAGCGATCCCGACCGAAGCAGCTTTGGCCACCGAGTTCGACCTGTCGATCGGCACCGTGCGCAAGGCTGTCGATGTGCTGGTATCCGAAGGCGTGCTGGAGCGTCAGCAGGGTCGCGGCACCTTCATTCGCCGCCCGCAGTTCCAGTCGTCGCTGTTCCGCTTCTTCCGTTTCGAAGCCGCCAATGGCGAGCGCGTGGTGCCGGAAAGCCGCATTCTCTCTATCGAGCCGCTTCCGGCGCCTTCGGCGGTGGCCGAGGCATTGGGCCTGGCGGGGGAGGCTGATGTGATCCGCATCGTTCGCACTCGTCTGCTTGGCGCCCAGCCGGTGCTGGCTGAAGAGATCTGGCTGCCGCGTCAAACCTTCCAGCCGCTGCTGGACGTGGATTTGAACAGCAAGGGCCCACTGCTGTACCCGATCTACGAAGCGCTGTGCGGTCAGGTGGTCGCCTACGCCGAAGAGACCCTGACCGCCGAAGCGGTCGACGCGGTGCATGGCCGCTTGCTGCAACTGCCGGCCGATAGCCCGGTGGTAGTGATCGAGCGCCTGGCCCGGGACTACGCCGGCAAACCTCTGGAATGGCGCCGCTCGCGCGGCCGTGCGCAGCACTTCCGCTACCGCATCGACATTCGCTGAACCGGTCGCTTCACCCTTTTACCTGTCTGCGCCGTGCTGCCACGGCGCAGTGGCTTCGCCTGCCCGTCACACCACGACTAGAAGGATAACAATCATGTTCAGCTGGTATCGCGAGATCACCTCACGGGAACGCAAGACATTCTGGGCCTGTTTCGGCGGCTGGTCGCTCGATGCGCTGGAAGTGCAGATGTTCGGCCTGGCCATCCCCGCGCTGATCGCCGCGTTCTCCCTGACCAAGGGCGACGCCGGCCTGATCAGTGGCCTGACCCTGGTGACCTCGGCAATCGGCGGCTGGCTGGGTGGCACCCTGTCCGACCGCTATGGTCGCGTGCGTACCCTGCAATGGATGATTCTCTGGTTCTCGTTCTTTACCTTCCTTTCGGCATTCGTCACCGGCTTCTACCCGCTGCTGTTCGTCAAGGCCATGCAAGGCTTTGGCATTGGTGGCGAATGGGCAGCCGGCGCTGTGCTGATGGCCGAAACCATCAACCCCAGGTATCGCGGCAAGGTCATGGGCACGGTGCAGAGTGCCTGGGCTGTGGGGTGGGGGCTGGCGGTGGCACTGTTTACGCTGATTTACTCACTGGTACCGCAGGAGTTTGCCTGGCGGGTGATGTTCTTCGTCGGTCTGCTGCCATCGCTGCTGATCATCTGGGTACGCCGCAACGTGCCCGAGCCGGACAGTTTCCAGCGCCTGCAGAAAGAAAAGGCCATCCCCTCCAGCTTCTTGCAGTCGATGGCTGGCATCTTCCGCCCGGAACTGCTGCGTGTGACCCTGCTGGGCGGCTTGCTCGGCCTGGGTGCCCACGGTGGCTACCACGCGGTGATGACTTGGTTGCCGACCTTTCTCAAGACAGAGCGCAACCTCTCGGTGCTTAACTCCGGCGGTTACCTGGCGGTGATCATCCTGGCCTTCTGGTGCGGCTGCGTGGTCAGCGGCCTGCTGATCGACCGTATTGGCAGGCGCAAGAACATCCTGCTGTTCGCCCTGTGCTGTGTGCTGACCGTGCAGGCCTACGTGTTCTTCCCGCTGAGCAATACCCAGATGCTGTTCCTCGGCTTCCCGCTGGGCTTTTTCGCCGCCGGCATCCCGGCCAGCCTTGGCGCATTTTTCAATGAACTGTACCCGGCTGACGTACGCGGCGCCGGGGTGGGCTTTTGCTACAACTTCGGTCGCGTGCTGTCGGCCGTGTTCCCCTTTCTGGTCGGGCACATGAGCGAGTCGATGTCGCTGGGCAGTGCCATCGGCATCGATGCCGGCATCGCGTATGGCGTTGCGGTGATCGCAGCCCTGTGCCTGCCCGAAACCCGTGGCCGCAACCTTGAATCTGCACCTGCGCCGGAAGCGGCCGGTGCCGTCGCCAAGTAACCTGAACGTGTTTGTATGAGAACCATGCCCCACGCACCCGCTTTGCACCTGACTGCCATCGACAGCCACGCCCACGTGTTCAGCCGTGGGCTGAACCTGGCCAGCCAGCGGCGTTATGCGCCCAGTTACGATGCGCCGCTGGGCGACTACCTGGGCCGGCTGCGGGCCCATGGTTTCAGCCATGGCGTACTGGTCCAGCCCAGCTTTCTGGGTACCGACAACCGCTATTTGCTCAGCGCCTTGCAGACCGTGCCTGCGCAACTGCGCGGGGTGGTGATGCTGGAGCGGGATGTCGAGCGCGCGACCTTGGCGGAAATGGCCCGGTTGGGGGTAAGGGGTGTACGCCTCAACCTCATGGGGCAGGATATGCCTGACCTGACCGACGCGCAGTGGCGGCCGCTGCTGGAGCACATCGGCGAGCAGGGGTGGCACGTGGAACTGCACCGTCAGGTGGCGGACATTCCAGTGCTGGTGCGGGCATTGCAGCCCTATGGCCTGGACATCGTGATTGACCATTTCGGCCGGCCAGATGCCCGCCTTGGTCTGGGCCAGCCGGGGTTTGCCGAACTGCTGACCCTGAGCGGTCGGGGCAAGGTGTGGGTGAAGGTGTCCGGCATCTACAGGCTGCAGGGTTCGCCGGAACAGAACCTGGCATTCGCCCGTCAGGCGCTGTGCGCGCTGGAAGCCCATTACGGCGCAGAGCGGTTGATGTGGGGCAGTGACTGGCCGCATACCCAGCATGAGTCGGAGGTCAGTTTCGGCACCGCTGTCGAACAGTTCGAGGCCTTGGGGTGTTCAGCGCAGTTGCGCCAGGCACTGTTGGTAGATACCGCGCGGGCGTTGTTTGGCTTCGAGTGACGTAGCGCCAGTGCTGCAACTGCCAGCAGGTCCTTGAAAGCAAGCTTGCGTGGTCATGCCTGAGCCGGTGCTTGCCAGCCAGCGCATTTCCCATGCAGATTTGTGGCCCGGCGCGCTTGGCGAGCCTCCAATTGAAAAGCCCTCAGGACCAAGGACGATGAGTCACTCTTCGCAATTTACCTTGCTCGGCAAGCGGCGTTTCCTGCCGTTTTTCATCACTCAGTCGCTGGGTGCCTTCAACGACAACCTGTTCAAGCAGTCGCTGATCCTGGCGATCTTGTTCAAGCTCAGCCTGGGCGATGGTGACCGATCGATCTGGGTCAACCTGTGTGCCTTGCTGTTCATCCTGCCGTTTTTCCTGTTTTCGGCGCTGGGCGGACAGTTTGGCGAGAAGTTCGCCAAGGATGCGCTGATCCGCGCAATCAAGCTGGCCGAAATCGTGATCATGGCGATTGGTGCGCTGGGCTTTGTCACCAACCATCTGGCGCTGATGCTGGTGGCGCTGTTCGGTATGGGGACCCACTCGGCGCTGTTCGGCCCGGTGAAGTATTCGATCCTGCCGCAGGCCCTGCGCGAGGAAGAGCTGGTGGGCGGTAATGGGCTGGTGGAAACCGGTACCTTCCTCGCCATCCTCGCCGGCACTATCGGCGCCGGGGTGATGATGTCGGCCGACAGCTACGCAACGGTGGTGGCCGGTGGCGTGGTCGGCACGGCTGTGCTCGGCTACCTCGCCAGCCGCTGGATCCCGCGGGCTGCTGCCGCCTCGCCGCAAATGCCGCTGGACTGGAACATCTTCAAGCAGTCGTGGGTGATCTTGCGCATGGGGCTGAGCCAGCCGCCGGCGGTATCGCGCTCGATCGTCGGCAACTCGTGGTTCTGGTTTGTCGGCGCCATCTACCTCACGCAGATCCCGGCCTATGCCAAGGATTGGCTGCACGGTGATGGCACGGTAGTGACCCTGGTGCTGACCCTGTTCTCGGTGGGCATTGCCCTGGGCTCGCTGCTGTGTGAGCGGCTCAGTGGACGCAAGGTGGAAATCGGCCTGGTGCCGTTCGGCTCGTTCGGCCTGACCCTGTTCGGCCTGCTGTGGTGGTGGCACTCCGGTGATGTGCCGGCTGCAGCAGCGCCGCACGACTGGCTGGCATTGCTGGGCATGAGCCAGGCCTGGTGGATCTTGCTGTCGATCATTGGCCTGGGTGTGTTCGGCGGCTTCTACATCGTGCCGCTGTATGCGTTGATCCAGGCCCGCACGGCCGAGGACCAGCGCGCCAGGGTGATCGCGGCCAACAACATCCTCAATGCCTTGTTCATGGTGGTGTCGGCGGTGCTCACCATCATCCTGCTAGGCGTGGCCAAGCTGAGCATCCCGCAGCTCTTCCTGGTGGTGTCGCTGCTCAATATTGCGGTCAACACCTATATCTTCAGGATCGTGCCCGAGTTCACCATGCGTTTCCTGATCTGGCTGCTCAGCCATTCGATGTACCGCGTGCAGCACCGAGACCTTGAGCGCATCCCCGATGAGGGTGCAGCGTTGCTGGTGTGCAACCACGTGTCGTTCGTCGATGCGTTGCTGCTGGGCGGGTCTATCCGCCGGCCGATCCGCTTTGTCATGTACTACAAGATCTACAACCTGCCGGTGCTCAACTTCGTGTTTCGCACTGCCGGTGCCATCCCGATTGCCGGGCGTAACGAAGACCAGGCGACGTACGAGCGGGCCTTCGCGCGCATTGCCGAGTACCTGGCGGATGGTGAACTGGTGTGCATTTTCCCGGAAGGCAAGCTGACGGGCGATGGCGAAATCGATGTCTTCAAGGGTGGGGTCAGCCGCATCCTCGAAGAAACGCCGGTACCGGTGATTCCGCTGGCCTTGCAGGGGTTGTGGGGAAGCTTCTTCAGCCGTGACCCGGCCAAGGGTTTCTTCAAGCGCCTGTGGTCGCGGGTGACCATCGTGGCAGGCGCCGCCGTCCCGGTGGAGGCGGCGCAGCCTGAAGTGTTGCGCGAACAGGTCAGCCGCCTGCGCGGCCATCTGCGATAGGGGTTAGCTGGCGCTGACTTTCAGGCCGACAAGGCCGCAGACGATCAGCGCCACACTGACCAGCCGCACCAGGGCCATGGACTCGCCGAACAGAATGATCCCGGCGATGACCGTACCGACTGCGCCTACGCCGGTCCAGATGGCATAGGCGGTGCCCAGCGGCAATTCCTTCATGGCCAGGCCCAACAGGCCCAGGCTGATGACCATGGCGCCGACGGTAAGGACAGTGGGTAGCGGTCGAGTGAAACCGTCGGTGTATTTGAGGCCGACGGCCCAGCCGACTTCGAACAGGCCGGCGAAAAACAGGATGATCCAGGACATGAGTGTGTTTCCATCGTTTGAATGATGGGGCCGTCCCCGGAGTGGTCACGCGGTGCGTCGTGAGGTCGTCCTCACCGTGGGCACCATGGTGCCTGTCTGCGGCCTCGCGGGCAAGACCGCGCCTGCTGGCCAATTTCCACCCGCCGTTCACCGTTGCTGCCGCTACCGTATTCGCGGGTAAACCCGCTCCTACACAGATTGGTGGTGGACACACATTGGTGATTGGGCGCAGGCCGTTGTAGGAGCGGGTTTACCCGCGAAAGGGCCGGGCCTGCTGGCCAATTTCCACCCGCCGTTCAACGTTGCTGCCGCCACCGTATTCGCGGGTAAACCCGCTCCTACACAGATTGGTGGTGGACACACATTGGTGATTGGGCGCAGGCCGTCGTAGGCGCGGGTTTACCCGCGAAAGGGCCGGTGCTGGCAGAATACGATTCAGGCCAGCACCTGCATTTCATACCAATCAGACCCCTTGCGGGATCTCTTCCCCACCCAGTGCCTCGAACAGCACCGGCAGGAATTCGGCAAAGGTCATCATCATCAGCTGGAAGCTGGCATCGAACTGCTGAGCAGCCTCATCGCCACCGTCCTGCTCGGCCTGCTCCTGCAGCAGCTCTTCGAACTTCAGGCGCTTGATGACCATCTTGTCGTCGAGAACGAACGACAGCTTGTCTTGCCAGGCCAGGGCCAGCTGGGTCACCACCTTGCCAGTGGAAAGGTGCAACTGGATCTCTTCGCCGGTCAGGTCCTGGCGCTTGCAACGCACGATACCGCCATCTTCGGCGGTGTCACGCAGTTCGCACTCGTCCAGCACATAGAAGCCTTCGGCGGCTTGCTGCGATTTGACCCAGTCGGTCATGGTGGCCACCGGCGCAATCTTCACCGTGGCCGGGCGCACCGGCAGCGAGCCCATCACTTCACGCAGGGTCGACAGCAGGTCTTCGGCGCGCTTGGCGCTGGCCGAGTTGACCAGGATCACGCCCAGGCGCGGGGCAATGGCAGCGAAGATCATCGAGCGGCGGATGAACGCACGCGGCAGGAACGCCTGGATGATTTCGTCCTTGATCTGGTCGCGCTCCTTTTTATAGACCTTGCGCATTTGCTCGGTCTCGATCTCTTCGACCTTTTCCTTGACCGCGTCGTTGACCACGCTGCTCGGCAGGATGCGTTCTTCCTTACGTGCGGCAATCAGCAGGTACTCGCCGCTGACATGCACCAGGGGAGCGTCTTCGCCTTTGCCGAACGGCGCGACGAAACCATAGGTGGTCAGCTCCTGGCTGGCGCAGGGGCGGGCCGGCTTGCTGGCCAGGGCGGCTTCCAGCGCTTCAGGCTCGAACGGAACTTCCTGGGTCAGGCGGTAGGTCAGCAGGTTCTTGAACCACATGAGGGGCAATCTCTCCTTAATGCATAAGGCGGGCATTATTCTCCGAGCGGTGAGTTGAGGCCAGCCCTGTCAGAGGGCCAGCAGTGGCTTATGCATGAAAGAATCGCCCGGCAACGCTAGGTCTTTGAAAGGCCTGAGGTTTTTTTTGCAAAAAGTTTAAAAAATGCTTGCCAGGGTGCGGGGCGCTCCGTAGAATGCGCGCCACACCGAGACGAAGGGTGATTAGCTCAGCCGGGAGAGCATCTGCCTTACAAGCAGAGGGTCGGCGGTTCGATCCCGTCATCACCCACCACTCGATGTATAGCGCAGCGGTAGTTCAGTCGGTTAGAATACCGGCCTGTCACGCCGGGGGTCGCGGGTTCGAGTCCCGTCCGCTGCGCCATATTCAACTTCCAGGGCCCACTGAACACCCGGAAGTAACAAAGAAAGCGACCTTAGGGTCGCTTTTTTTGTGCCTGATTTTTGGTGTTTGACCGAAGTGTGAAAAAACTTCGATAAGTGCTTGCCAGAGCGCCAAGTCGCCCGTAGAATGCGCGCCACACCGAGAGACATGGGTGATTAGCTCAGCCGGGAGAGCATCTGCCTTACAAGCAGAGGGTCGGCGGTTCGATCCCGTCATCACCCACCACTCGATGTATAGCGCAGCGGTAGTTCAGTCGGTTAGAATACCGGCCTGTCA
>NZ_JADDRH010000039.1:0-10618 GCF_044904505.1 Pseudomonas sp. 3HC3 | reverse complement strand
CCGAACTCAGTAGTGAAACGATGCATCGCCGATGGTAGTGTGGGGTTTCCCCATGTGAGAGTAGGTCATCGTCAAGATTCATTTCGCAAAACCCCTATCTGCACATGCAGGTAGGGGTTTTGTCTTTAAGTAGGAACTACAGATATTCGCAGGCGCGTCCGAAGGACGAGCCAGCACACAGAATTTCTTGACGACCATAGAGCATTGGAACCACCTGATCCCATCCCGAACTCAGCAGTGAAACGATGCATCGCCGATGGTAGTGTGGGGTTTCCCCATGTGAGAGTAGGTCATCGTCAAGATTCAAACCCAAAGCCCCTGTCTGCGATGCAGACAGGGGCTTTGTCCTTTATGGGTTTGAATACCGGTTAAAACTGATAACTGGCCGTGGCGCTCACATTGCACTCTTCACCCATGTAGCAGTAGTTCAGGCTGGCACATGAGGTAATGTAGCGTTCATTGGTAAGGTTATTGGCGTTCAAGCGCACATCCTCATTTCACAGGACGACCTTGCCTTGGTCATAGCCGATCGAGGCGTCCAGCAGGGTGTAGGAAGACGCCTTCATGCTGTTTTCCGCTGTACCCCACATCTCGACTCCACCGCCCAGCCGCAGATCATCCAGGGCCCCTAGCTGCAGTCGGCCCACATCGAGAGCATCTGTTTCGGCGCCTGAGTAGGCGAATTATTCTTGTTGCCCAGGTCGGCCGACAGCAGGTTCGGCAACAACTTGGAATACTTGCTGCCATCGGCCAGCTGAGGCACACGCGACAGGGTAATACCAGCCCGCGCGCTACATGCAAAAAGGCACTGGGTGCATTCAGCTGCAATTGTTCAGGCGTTTTAGCAAGCTCACGAAGGTGTCCTGGGCCAAGTCTGCCGTTTCGGCTGCGTTGCCGAGCCGAGTATGCAACCAGCCATGGCGGTCACTTCAGAGCGTTTGCAAGGAGTCGTTGCTGTGCAAGGGGGGAGGGATGCAGGCATCAGTGCGCATGAATGATATGTAGTCTCATTTTTTGCAGGCAGTACTAATTTGCAATCCATCAATTCGCGTGTCAGGTTGGTATCAGGCTAACGCCCCAATTGCGTATCCAGGTAATTGCGGATCACCCGTGCCCCGCCATTGAGGTGCTGTTCCAGCACCGCTACCGCCTCGTCCACCAGCTTGTCGCTGGCCGCATCTACCAGTGCGTTGTGATCGTCCTGAGTCAGCTTGCCCAGTCCCATGGACGAAAGATGGAAACGCAGGAAGCGTTCTTCCTCGTTCAGTTCGTTCTCGATAAGGCGCAGTAGTTTCTTGTTCGGCGCCTTGTTGTACAGCGCCATGTGGAACAGGCGGTTGAGGCGGCCAATTTCAGCGTGGCTGGTCTCGTTCTCCAATTGCTGGATAAACCCGCGGGCGCTGGCGATGTCGCTGGCATCAAGCAGCGGGATAGACTGGCGCAGTGCCTCGCTCTCTAGCAATACGCGAAGGGCATAAGTGTCCACTGCATCCTCACCGATCAGCGGCGCAACTACGGCACCCTTGTGCATCTCCACTTTCAACAGGGATTGCGCTTCGAGCTGGCGCAGGGCTTCGCGCACGGGCATGCGGCTGACGCCGTACAAGGTGGCGAGCTCTTGCTGGCGAATCGCAGTACCAGGGGGCAAGCGACCATCGAGAATGGCGCTGCGCAGGCGTTCTTCGATCACGCCACGGGCCTGATGCGGCAACAGTTGCTCGCTGGCCAGCACATCACTCAGTTTGATTTTCTTGGCCACGCGACGCCTGCCTTTACGATGACTGTATTGGATCCAATAACGCTAGTAACAGCTTGTGAGGGTGTCAAACTTGCACCCACACTGGTACGGGCGCCCCAAAAGCGCGGTTATGGTGGAGGAAGTCGCACGTCAAAGAAAGCTGCCTATAGAAAGATATAAGTAGAAAGTATAGGCGGGCTGACAGCCGGGTGCGTGATTGCAGGTTGCCATTGTCTTTTGCTGTGGCAAGCCCCACCATCGCTGCTTTCGACTGGTCTGAACAGGGCTTCGCAGTGGCGATATCCTGGTTGCTCAAAACCGTTGTGCGACATGTCGGCTTTGCCGCGCTGCTGGGCAGTCTTCTGCTGGGCGGCTTGCACGCGGATTGGGATTTCTCCCAGATCAGCCGCAAGTCGCAGGCCCTGTACGGCCCACTAGGTGCCGGGCAAGGCCGCATCGATGCCTGGCAGAACTTGATGGCCACGCAGAAGCAGGGTACTGAGCTCGAACGGTTGCAAGTAATCAACCGCTTCTTCAACCAGCAATTGCGTTATGTCGAGGATATCGATCTGTGGCATGAGGTCGACTACTGGGCCACACCTGTGCAGGCACTGATCAAAGGTGCAGGGGACTGCGAGGATTACGCTATCGCCAAATATTTCAGCCTTCGGCGCATGGGAATCCCCAGCGAAAAACTGCGAATCACCTACGTCAAGGCGCTGCGGCAGAACCGTGCACATATGGTCCTGACCTATTATTCAAGCCCACAGGCCCAGCCTTTGGTGCTTGATAGCCTGATGGATGCCATCAAGCCGGCAAGCCAGCGTACTGACCTGCTGCCGGTGTACGCCTTCAATGGCGAGGGGTTGTGGCTGACGGGCGCCGCAGGGAACAAGAAGGTTGGTGATACCAAGCGGTTGTC
The DNA here is from genome assembly GCF_044904505.1 of Pseudomonas sp. 3HC3. Lineage (NCBI taxonomy): Bacteria > Pseudomonadati > Pseudomonadota > Gammaproteobacteria > Pseudomonadales > Pseudomonadaceae > Pseudomonas > Pseudomonas sp. 3HC3. The sequence goes on along the minus strand of NZ_JADDRH010000039.1, from coordinate 7,958 downwards.
ACGCTGGCAGGATTTGTTGAAGAAAATGCAGGCCGAAGGGTTCCCGGCCGAGCCGGTTTACTGAAGGAGCACAGATGTCACTGTTCAAACAATTGCTGTTGGCCATTTGCCTGTTCCTGGTGGTCGCCTTCAGTGGCAGTTTCATGGTCAGCCTGGAAAGCTCGCGCAGCCAGTACGTCAACCAGCTGCGCTCGCACGCCCAGGATGCGGCCACTGCGCTGGCGCTTTCGCTGACGCCGAATATCGACGACCCAGCGATGGTCGAGTTGATGGTCAGCTCGATCTTCGACAGTGGTTACTATGCAAGCATCAAGGTTGTCGACCTGGGCTCCAATGCCGTGCTGGTGGAGCGTCACGCCGAGCCAGACCCTGGCGGTGTCCCGCTTTGGTTCGTGCGCCTGATCGGCCTAGAGGCTGCCGGCGGCGATGCAATCGTCAGCCGTGGCTGGCAACAGGCCGCGCGCGTTGAAGTGATCAGCCACCCGATGTTCGCCATTGCCAAGCTTTGGCAAAGTGCCTTGGGCAGCCTCGGTTGGTTGCTGTTGTGCGGTGCGGCCAGTGCCGTGCTCGGTGCCTTGTTATTGCGCCGTCAGTTGAAGCCGCTGGACTACATGGTCGAGCAATCCCATGCCATTGCCCGCCGCGAGTTCCTCAGCCTCCCAGAGTTGCCACGCACGCCGGAGCTACGCCGCGTGGTGCAAGCGATGAACCAGATGGTCGAGAAGCTCAAAGCCCTGTTCACCGAGCAGGCCGAGCGCAGTGAGCGGCTGCGTGCGGAGTCCTACCAGGACAGCCTGACCGGGCTGTCGAACCGCCGCTATTTCGAAATGCAGCTGAACAATCGGGTAAGCAACCTGGAAGACGCGCGCGCCGGCTACCTGCTGTTGCTGCGGGTTCAGGGCCTGGCTGGCCTGAACGCCCGCCTTGGCGGCCAGCGTACCGACCAGTTGTTGCAAGCGGTAGGTGAACAGTTGCGCCGTACTTGTGCCAGCTACCCGGAAACCAACGACCTCATTTCCCGCAGCCGGGGCGGCGAGTTTGCAGTGCTGGCACCGGGCATGGTGCATGAAGAGGCAGTTCAGCTTGCCCAGGCTCTGGAGGCAACGTTGCAGAGCCTACACGAAACGGGTGCCAGTGATATCGACCCGGTGGCATGCATAGGCCTGGCGCCATTCAGCCCTGGTGATTCACCGCAGGCGTTGCTGAAGCTCGCCGACGAGGCTCTGGCCCGCGCTGAGAACCAGCCAACGCCGGGTTGGGTATGCCTTGAGCAAGGTGTTGCCGCGGTTGCTGCTGACAGCCAGCATGCCTGGCACGAGCGGCTCGATCAGGCGTTCATCAATGGGCATTTCGAGCTGTTCTTCCAGCCCGTGATGGATTGCGCTTCCACGCAACGGGTACTGCACCACAAAGTTATTTCGCGTTTGCGGGATGGCCAGGGCGAGGCTTTGCCGGCGGGCCGCTTCTTGCCTTGGCTGGAGCGCTTCGGTTGGATGCCGCGGCTTGATGTGCTGGTGCTGGAGAAAGTGTTGGCGCACCTGCGAGGGCATGACCAGATACTGGCGTTGAACCTGTCCGCCGCCACCCTGGCCGACCCCAAGGCCCTTCAGCGCGTTTTCGAGCTGCTCGGCCAGAACGCCGCGCTCGGCCCGCGACTGGTTTTTGAAATTGGCGAGGAGCAGTTGCCTGAGCAGGTAGCATTGGAGCAACTTACCCGGCGCCTGCATGGGCTTGGCTTCGGGTTGGCGTTGCAACGCTTTGGTGGGCGCTTCAGCATGATTGGCAACCTTGCGCACCTGGGCTTGGCGTACCTAAAGATTGATGGCAGTTACATCCGCAACATCGATCATGAGCAGCACAAGCGGCTGTTCATCGAAGCGATCCAGCGAGCGGCGCACAGCATCGACCTTCCGCTGATTGCCGAGCGAGTCGAGACGGAAGGGGAGCGGTTGGTGTTGCAGGAGATGGGAGTAGGCGGGATTCAGGGGCAACTGGTGGGTGAGCCTGCGCCTTGGCACTGAACGGCTTTTCGCGCTCCGCCGTAGGAGCAATCTAGAGCCGGAAAAGGGCCGCAGAGCGGCCCCAGGATTCACGTAGCGATGCACGGGGCCGCTTGTGCAGCCCCGTCGCGACACAAGGCCGCTCCTGCAGCAATGGTGAAACCAGCAGGCCGGCTATCACCGCTCGCGCAGCGCTTCCGAGCGCGCCTTCATGATCGGCTTGAGCAGGTAGCTCATGATGGTCTTCTTGCCTGTCATGATATCCACCGTCGCCACCATCCCCGGGATGATCAGCAGTGGCTTCTCGTCAGTCCCCAGGTGGCTGCGATCAGTCCGCAGCTTGATCAGGTAATACGTAGTCTTCTTGTCTTCATCGGTAATGGTGTCGGCGCCAATCTGCTCCAGCTTGGCCTTGAGCCCACCGTAGATGGTGTAGTCATACGCGGTGAACTTGACCGTAGCTTCCTGGCCAGGGTGCAGGAAGGCGATGTCTTTGGGCAGGATCTTAGCCTCGATGACCAGCGTGTCGTCCAGCGGCACGACTTCGATGATATCGCTGCCTGGCTGGATTACCCCGCCAATGGTGTTCACAAGCAGTTGCTTGACGATACCGCGCACGGGCGAAGTGACCAATGTGCGGTGCACCCGGTCGTCCAGCGCCTTGCTGGTGGCGGTAGCCTTGTTCAGTTCGGTGCGTGCCTCGTTCAGCTGGGTCAGCGCTTCACTTCGGAACTTGCCACGAGTCTCTTCAATCTTGCTTTGCACCTCGCGGATGGCCGCCTCTGCGCGCGGGATCGCCAGCGCAGTGGAATCCAGCTGACCGCGGTTTTCCACTTCAGCACGGCGCAGGCGCAGCACTTCAACCTGGGAAATCGCGCCGGTTGCCACCAGCGGTTCGGACATACTGATTTCCTTGCGCAGCAGCGCAAGGCTGTTGGCGTACTGGGTGCGCTTGGAACTGTATTCGCGCAGTTCCTGCTGGCGTTGGACCAACTGCTCTTGCAGGCCGCCAATTTCGTCCTGCAGTTGCTGGCGCCGGCTCTGGTACAGCGACTCTTCATTGGCCGCCTGGTTTGGCGCGGCTTTACGCAGCTTTTCGTCGATTACCAGCGGGATGTCCTGGACCTCGGCACTCAAACGTTCGACCCGCAGGGCCATGGCCAGGCGGTCAGCCTCGGTTTCACCTACGTTTGAGGCGAAGCGGGTTTCATCCAGGCGCAGCAATGGCTGGCCCACTTCGACTATCTGCCCCTCCTTGGCGAAGATTTCAGCAACGATTCCGCCCTCCAGGTTCTGGATTTTCTGCACCTTGGAAGACGGAATGGCCTTGCCTTCACCCCGGGTAACTTCGTCGATGGGCGCAACGCTGGCCCATACGATCAAGAACACGAAGAACAGGATCACACCCCAGATGGTCAGCCGAACCACCCGCGGCGCATCTTCGATCAGGGCTTTGTTTACCTCGGGCAGCGGCTGGCCGCCAAGCGAGTCGCTGCCTTTGAAATAGCGCCGCAGGCCGTCCTTGAACTGCCCAATATCCAGCTTATGCAACACTGATCTGCCCCTTCTTCAGTGCATCCATGACCGCGGCTTTCGGGCCGTCGGCGACAATCTGCCCGCGATCGATCACGATCAGCCGGTCTACCAGCGACAGCAACGAGGCACGGTGCGTGACCAGCAGTACCGTCTTGCCCTCCACCACCGCTTGCAGGCGCTGCTTGAGGCGTTCTTCACCGGTGTTGTCCATGGCGCTGGTCGGCTCGTCCAGCAGCAGGATCTGCGGGTTGAGCAGCAGCGCACGGCCCAAGGCGACGTTCTGCCGCTGGCCGCCGGACAGGTTCTGCCCGCGTTCACCCACCTGCAGCTCGTAGCCGTCGGGGTGCAGTCGGGCGAATTCATGTACGCCCGCCAGTTCTGCGGCCTGCAGGATCAGTTCGTCCTCGATGTAGCGGGCGCCGCTGACCAGGTTGTCACGCAAGGTGCCGGCGAGCAGTTGGATGTCCTGTGGGACGTAGCCAATGTTGTGGCGCAGTTCGCTGACATCGATCTGGCGAATGTCTACGCCATCGACCAGCAGCGAGCCGCCATCGGCCTCGTAGAGGCCGACGATGAGCTTGGCCAGCGAGCTCTTTCCCGAGCCGCTGCGGCCGATGATGCCGACCTTCTCGCCGGGGCGGATGGTCAGGTTGATATTCTTCAGGGCCAGGTTCTGCTGGTTCGGATAAGTGAAGTCGACCCCGCGGAACTCGACGCTGCCCTGTAGCACCTTGCGGCTCAGCGGGCGTTCTTCGAAGTTGCGCTCTTGCGGCAGATCCATCATGTGGTCGGTGGAGACCATGGTCACCTTGGCTTGCTGGTAGCGGGCGAGCAGGCCGTTGAGCTGGCCCAACGGGCCGAGGGCGCGGCCGCTGAGCATGTAGCAAGCCACCAGGCCGCCCATGCTCAGGTTGCCGTCGATGATCAGGTACACGCCGACGCAGATCATTGCCACGCCTGCCAGTTGCTGAATCAGTAGGGTGATGTTCATCGCCAGGCTCGACAGCACTTTTACGCGCAGTTCCAGCCTGCTCAGGGTGCCTAGGGTTTGCTCCCACATGTACTGGCGTTCGCTTTCGGCGTTGTTGACCTTCACCGCATCCAGACCCGCCAGGGTTTCGATCAGGCTGGACTGGCGCTCTGATGCCAAAGCCATGGTCCGCTCCATGGTCGCCATCAGTGGCCGCTGCAGGGCGTAGCCGATGCTCAGAGCCAGCGGGAAGGCGATGACCGGTATCCACACCAGGTGCCCGCCAATGATGGCGATGACGATCAAAATCAGGATGGTAAAGGGCAGGTCGATCAGACTGGTCAGGGTCAGCGAGGCGAGGAAGTCGCGCAGGCCCTGGAACTCGTGAATGTTCTGGGCAAAGCTGCCGACCCGCGCCGGCCGGTACTTCATCGACATGCCGACGATACGTTCAAACAGCGTTGCCGAGATGATCAGATCGGTCTTCTTGCCGGCCAGGTCCAGGCACAGGCCACGCAGGCCTTTCAGGATCAGGTCGAAGATGTACGCGCCGGCGATACCGATGGCCAGTACCCAAAGCGTCGAGGTGGCCTGGTTTGGCACCACCCGGTCATACACATTCATCACGAACAGTGGCGCGGCCAGGGCGATCAGGTTGATCACCAAGCTCGCGGCGATGGCGTCGATATACAACCACTTGCTGCGCAGCAGGGTGTCGCGGAACCACGACTTCGCGCGTGGGATGAGGTTGCCGTGGTTGACATCGAACTTGTGCTGAGGCTGCGCGAAGAACACTCGGCCGCTGTAGTCGCTTAACAGTGCTTCGCGGCTGACGTGCACCTCGCCACCGTCGCTTTCGCTGAGTAGCAGGCGCGCGGTGTCTTCGTTCTCCCAGCCGAGCAGGACGGCGCTGCGGCCCTCCTTCAGCAAAAGCATGGCCGGCATGGCGATACTCGGGATCTGCTCCAGCTTTCGCTGAAGAACGCGCCCCTGCAGCCCGGCCCGGGCCGCGGCGCGAGGCAGCAGTTCAGGGCTCAGGCGCTGGGCGGGTAACGGTAGGCCTGTTGTCAGCATGACCCGGCTGGCGGGCTTCTGGTGCAGGACACACAGGCTCAACAGACTATCCAGCAGGGGATCGTCATGCTGACTGCGTGGATCGTGGCTGAGTTGGACTCGACTGACTTCGGATTCCACGCGGCGCTCTCTTCATCCTTGTGGTGGGTAGGGGGTGCGCCGTCGTTAAGGTCAGGCCGGCGCACCCTGGCTCTCTTTGGTGCTGTAAAGCTGTGCTGATAAGGGGCTTCGCGCCCCGATGCTTAAGCAACTTGCCAATGGTCGCCTTGAATCGGTGTTGAGTAAACAATTCTACGTGCTTCATTTGCACCAGACGTAGTGGCGCAATGATTGTTTCATTTTTGATCCAGCCATCATCCGCTTGTTGCAGCATAGCCTGCCACCCAACCAAGGGATGCACAGGCCTTGGGTTCCAGCTTAGTCCTTGTCAGTAAACAGGCGCTGGTTTGTTGGCGCATGTCTGTGGCCTGTTAGTCAATATTTATCTATAGAAAGCAGATCCATCGCCTTCTAGCATTCAATATTCGCAAGCGCTTTCCCATGATCGGGATGCCAGTATTTGCGCACGCGTACGTCATGTCTTTGATTTGCGACAAATCGTTGCTCGTGGCTGGCGCAGAGTTGAAAACCTGGTGTGCCTCGAGCGAGCACACACTCCGACTTTGGCTGGTTATCGACCTCTGCCTGGCCGTATTCCGGCAAGGTTTGTGCTTATTCGAAAATCAGTGTCCGGCAATTGACAGTGACCTAATGTTGACGCCCGTAACGCTGACATCGCCTAGGGAAGACGGCATGATTTGCGGCTGCCAAGGTGTATGAAAAAAGTGCCGGGGCTGACGGTTTAACACGCTTTAGATGATGTAAGGCATTTGTCCTCAGGAAACGCTTGGCTAAGGTACAAATATCAATGTGACATTACATTGCCGATTGTTTAGGATGGCCTGTATAAGGTCAATAGTTTGGCAGTTAAGCAATTCCAAAAAGTTATAGACGGAATATTGACGTCAAAAACGTCAAGAGATCATCGACATAGTTCCGCCTGAAGTGGCTACCAAGCGCCGCTCTGGCAGGGAAGTACCCATCGGGTCACACGGAGAGTCCAATGAGCAGCGTTGTAGCCATCGTCAAAAGCATTGTCGGCCAGGTTATTGCGGTATCCCCAGAGGGCATCCGGCGTGTACTTATCGAAGGTGACCGTCTATTGACCGGTGAGGAAGTGCTCACCGGTCCTGGTGGCGCAGTAACTCTGGAGCTGGCTGATGGTCGTATGCTCGATCTGGGCCGTGACAGCCAATGGAGCGCCGACACGCCTGACAGCAGTACCGACCTGAGCCAGGCTGCAGCCCAGGCCGCGCCTTCGGTGGAAGAACTGCAACAGGCTATTGCTGCTGGTGTGGACCCGACTACTGAGCTTGAAGCTACCGCCGCTGGCCCGTCATCAGCGGGTGGTGGTGCGCTGGGTGGTGGCCACAGTTTTGTGATGCTCGAAGAAACGGCTGGCCGAGTTGACCCGACGGTTGGCTTCCCGACTGATGGGCTGGGCTTTGCGGGTGTACTCGACAACGAAGAAGTGGGCCTGCTGGATACTAACGGCAACAACCTGGTGACCACACCCACGACGGATACCAACGTCGCTACTGATCTGATTCTTGGCGCAACCCCTTCTATCAGTGAAGCGGGTGGCGTAATCGTTTATACCGCCACCGTTGGTCAGGCTCCGACCACCAACCTGGTAATTACTCTGTCCAACGGTGCCGTGATCGTCATTCCGGCCGGGCAGACCAGTGGAAGCGTCAACGTCGTAGTTCCGGCAAATGACACTCCCTACATCGACGGGAGCCAGATTTCGGCGACCGTGACAGGCAGTACCGGTGGTGGCGGTCTGACGGTGACATTGCCGCAAACGCCAGCGGTTACCCAAGTGACCGATACAATCGACACCACAACTGCGACCCTGACCGCCTCGCCAAGCGTGACCGAGGGTGGCGTAATCACCTACACCGTGACCCTGAGCAACCCTGCCCAGACTCCGGTGACCGTGACCCTGTCGAACGGCCAGACCATTACCGTTGAAGCCGGCAAAACCCAGGGCAGCGTTGATTTCCAGACCCCGGCGAATGACGTCTACAACAACGGTTCGACCGTTAGCGTCACCATCGAGAACGCCACGGGCGGTAACTTCGAGCAATTGACCCCGAACCCGACCCCGGCTCAGACGACGATCAACGACTCGGTCGACACCACCACCGCGACCTTGACGGCGAGCCCGTCGGTCACCGAAGGCGGCGTGATCACCTACACCGTGACCCTGAGCAACCCTGCCCAGACTCCGGTAACCGTGACCCTGTCGAACGGCCAGACCATTACCGTTGAAGCCG
>NZ_JADDRH010000038.1:0-13688 GCF_044904505.1 Pseudomonas sp. 3HC3 | reverse complement strand
CAGTGGAAGACAGGGAATCGTGTTTCGAACTATGCTTTTTCATGGTCTCGCCCTCGCTGCCGTTGGCTTCTTCGAACACCACCGTGGCACTGTGATGCCTCGGCGGGGGCGAGTCCATCGATTACAAGTGGGCTGCGTCAGGCAGACATTTATTTTCGGCAGAAAAAAAGCGCCGGGCGGTGGCCGCCGGGCGCTTTTAGGGGCTGACTGGGATCAGTCGCGGTACAGGATGGCCGAGCCCCACGACAGGCCCACGCCAAAGCCACTGATCGCCACGCGCTTCCAGCTGCCATCGAGCATGTGCTTCTGCAGCAGCAGCGGAACACTGGAGGACACCGTATTGCCGGTTTCCAGCATGTCCTTGACGAACTTCTCCGGGTGTTGCTCTTCAAAGCGTCGCGCCACGGCGTCGACAATCGCCGCACTGCCCTGGTGGATGCAGAAGGCGTCGATATCCGACGACTTCAGGCCGCTGGCGTCCAGCAGCTCGTGCAGGTGCGCTGGCACTTTGATCAGGGCGAAGTTGAATACCTGGCGGCCGTTCATGAAGAACTTGCCGTCGCTGACTTTCAGGTGCTCGGCACCGGAACCGTCAGTGCCGAAACGCGCCTGGCCCAGGTTCCAGACCGCGTTTTCACCCATCCAGGTTGCCGTGGCGGCGTCGCCGAACAGCATGGTGGTGTTACGGTCTTCCGGGTCGACGATCTTCGAATACGGGTCGGCGGTGATCAGCAGGCCGTTCTTCAGGCCTGCCGCTTCCATGAAGCCTTTGATCGCATACAGGCCATACACATAGCCGGAGCAGCCCAGCGACACGTCGAACGCCGCCACGCGGGTAGACAGGCCTAGTTTGCTCTGGACGATGGCGGCGGTGTGCGGCAGGCCTTCTTCGTCGCCATTCTGGGTGACCACGATCAACGCATCGATCGATTGCGGATCAAGGTCGGGGTTGCTGGCGAACAGCGCTTGGGCGGCTTCTACGCACAAGTCGGAGGTTTCTTGCTCTTCGGCCTTGCGCGGCAGGAACGACGCACCGATCTTGCCGAACATGAACTCTTCGTCCTTGCCGAACTTCGCACCCTGAACGTAGTTGTCCAGGCCAGCGGTGGGCACGTAACTCGCAATGCTTTTGATGCCAATCATTCTGGCTTCCCAATGAAAACAGCCAAAGACCACCACTCGATGAGTTGAGGGCGCCAAATACCGGAGCGGTCACCGCCAGGGGTTGTAGGCAGGGCTCGCCTGCGCACCGGTAACAAAATGCTGCAACAGCTGCTGCATAGAATACAGGGAAGATGAGCGTTTTGACTCATTGGTCACATTGAAATGCTACGAAAGCCGTGCGGACGGCGTGGGGACTGGGGAGTTTTCAGGGCTTTCAGATGATCGGGGCCGCGTTGCGGCCCCGGGATGTGACAGGCAGATCAGAGCTTGTTGAACAGGCTCAACTGGGAAATACGCGAGAAGGCCAGCTGCGAGGCCTCGAGCATGGCCTGCTGCAAGGTCAGGGTGATGGCCGCCTGCGACATGTCGGTGTTGCCGATGGCGTTCTGGGTGGTCTTGTTGGCCAGCCCCAGGCTGGTGTTCTCCTGGCGTTGAATCTCGAGCGAGTTGCCGCGAGCACCGATCGAGCCACGGGTGATATCGACCTGCTCACGGGCACTGGCCAGGTTTGCAATGGCCGAGGCCGCCGCATCTTTCAAGGCATTCGCCGCGCCAGCACCGGTCACCGGCGTTTCCAGTGCCGCACGCAACTGACTGAGGGTTTCCAGCACGTTCTGGTTCTGGTGGGTATTGGCCGTGACCGCAAACTGGTCGCCTGCCTCCGGCGAACCGGACACCTGGTAGGTCACCCCGGCCACCGTCAACGACGGTGCCGTAAAGGTACCTTTGGCGACCGGCTTGCTGTCGGCCGTCAGCGGCTGAGCATAGAACTCGTATGCGCCCGGCCCCGTGAACTTGATCACCGCGCCATTACTGGGGAAAGTACTGCGATAGGCGGCCTCGTCGGTCACGCTGCTGCTGGTGACCTGGGCGCTGGAGGTATTGCTGCCGTTACGGGTGGTATTGAACGAGTCCGGGCGTGCCTCCAGGGAGAACTCGCGCCCGCCCACGGCGGCGTCGGCATCGGCCCCCTCCTCCAGGGTAACGGTTATTTCGAACTCCACGCCACGCAGGGCAATCTTGTTGGCACCTTCGGTTTTGCTGTCGAAGGTACCGTTGGTGGGCGTTTCCGAGGTGATGTCATTACCGTTGGCGTCAGTGATGGTGTACTGCGTCGCGCTGGTGAAGGTCAGCTTGTAGGGCTGGCCTGCCGTGAAACTGTTGTTGTAGGTGGTGTTCGAGGTCAGCAGGCCAGACGACACCCCGACCACGCTATCGTCAGTCGCCGGCACCAACAGGGTCGACTGGGTACGGCTCTTGTTGCTGGCCGAGTCGAAGATGCTGAAACCGGTGTCGTTGGTAGCCAGGCTCAGGGTATCGGATACCTGCAGGCTCAGCTGGGTCTGGTCGCCGTGGTAGCTATAGGTGCCATCAGAGTTACGCACATAGGGCGGCGTGGTGCTCTTGGAGCCTCCGAACATGTAGTCGCCGTTGGCATCGCGCGAGTTGAGCAGGCCAAAGATGTTGGCCTCGATCTCTTTCAGCTCGGTGCCGATGGCCACGCGGTCAGAATCGGTCACCCCGGCGCCACCGGCACGGATCGCCAACTCGCTGGCACGCTGCATGGCATCGTTGATGGTAGAGAGCACACTCTCTTCCTGCAGCAGCGAGTTGCTCACGGTGTTGATGTTGCCGCTGTACTGGTCCAGCAACGATTGCTGCTGTTGCAGCAGCAGCAGGCGTGCAGCACCAACCGGGTCATCGGCAGCGGTCTGGATACGGATACCCGACGTCACCTGGTCGTTGGTCTTGTTCATGCTGGAGAAGTTCTTGGAGTAGCTACTGGCGCTGGCCTCATAGAACTGAGCAGTGGAAATACGCACGATAGTCTACTCCTTACAAAGCGTTGATCAGGGTGCTGAAGGTTTCTTGCGCCGCCTTGATGATCTGCGAGGACGCCGTGTAGTAGTGCTGGAACTTGACCAGGCTGGCCGCTTCGTCATCCAGGTTGACTCCGGACACTGCGCTGCGGCTTTCGCTGGCGGACTTGAGCACCGCCTCGGTCGCGGTGCTGTCGATGGACGCCTGATTCGCCTTGGCCCCCACGCGCTCGACCAACGAGGCGTAGGCCGAAGTGAAGCTGGTACCGCCGCCGGAGCCGGTATTCACCGTCGACTTGGTCTGCAGGTCGAGCAGTGCCGTGGCGTTACGGTTGTCCGCTTTGCCGTCGGCATTGAACGACAGGGTAAAGCTGTCATTGGCCGCAGGGCTGCCGCCAATGGTGGTTTCGACGGCAAAGGTACGCGGGTTACCGCTGCCATCCAGAATCGGGTCGCCAGCCGCATCCAGCATTGGCACGGCGATGGACAGCTTGTTGTCCTGCCCCGGCACCACGCTGCCGGTGCCAATCTGGGTGCCCTTGGCATCGAACAGCTTGTAGCCCTGGGAGCCACCACCGGCGGCGTCGAACACCACGCGCACGGGCATCGAGTCGCGAATCGACTGCTGGATCAGCGCGGTATCGGCACCGCCGTAGATGTCCAGCGCCTCGCTCAGGGTCGGCTGGGTGATGGTGCCAGTACCGCTGTTGCCACTGCCCGAGGTAGCGCTGACGGGCCCAGCGAAGGCCAGCTTGTTGGCATCGGTCAGGGTCGTGGTAATGCTACCGGCAGCTGCACGGGTGGGGATAACCTTGAAGCTGTCGCCGGCCGCCAGGCCGCCGCCTTTCAACGCCAGGCTGAAACCGTCGATCACGGGTGCCGGGTCGGCATTCAGGTCGAAGCTGCCCATGTCGGTGCCGTCCGAGCGGCGCACACTGTACTGGTTGGCGCTGGTGAACTTCACCTCGTAGTCGTAGGTGGTCAACGCACCGCTGTTGGCAATGGTGACATCCAGGTTGCCGGAGCCGGCACTGTTGTTCGACGAGGCCAGGCTGCGCTGGGCAATGGCGGTGGCGCTGTTGATGCTGGAGAACAGCGAGCTGCCGAACTGGCCGTTGGCATCCAGGCCCTGCCCCAGCTGGCCGTTGATGCTGTCGGCAACCACCAGGGCAACGCGACCGAGTTCGTTCATCGACGGCGTCAGCACGTCCTGGCGATAACGCAACAGGCCACCAATGGCGCCACCAGACACCACCGAGGTCACGTCCGAGCTGAACGAGTCATAGTTGATGCGCAGGGCAACCTGGCTCTTGTCAGCCACACCCGGCTCCACCGACAAGGTGTTGGCCTTGGTGCCAGTGACCAGCGACTGGCCACTGCCCAGGTACACATCGTAGTTGCCATCACGCTCCTGCACCGTCACCCCTACCAGCTCATTGAGCTGGCGCACGGCTTCGCTGCGCGCATCCAGCAGGCTGTTGGGGGTGTTACCGGAGGCGCTGGCCGCGGTGATCTGCTTGTTGTACTCGGCAATGTTGGCGGTGAGTTTGTTCACCTGGCCGGCCATGGTGTCGAGCTGGGAGTTGATCGTGGCGTTCTGTTGAGTCAGCTGGGTGCTCACCGCGTTGAAGCGGTTGCTCAGGGTTTGCGCCTGGGTCAGCAGCAACTGGCGCGAGGCAACGTCACCCGGCTTGGCCGCCGCAGTCTGCAGGGCCGAGAAGAATGCGGTAAGGACCGAGCTGATACCGGTATCACGGTCTGCCAGCAGCTTGTCGACACTGGTGATCTGGTCCTGGAACGTCAGCGAATCTGCCTGCAACGAGGTGGCCGTCTGCAGTTGGTTGTCCAGGTAGGAACTGTAGATGCGACGCACATCCGCCAGCGTGGTCCCGGTACCCAGGAAACCGGCGCCAATGTTGTGCGAAGGCCCCGCCGCCTGAACTGTCTGCTGGCGCGAGTAGCCACTGGTCGCGGCGTTGGCGATGTTGTTACTGGTTACCGACAAGGCCGCCTGGCTGGCACTCAGGCCACTCAGGCCGATGGAAATCAGGCTCGACATGATTTAGTCCTTTTATAAGTTCGTGGTTCTGCCAGCCATGGCGTATTGCGGGGTTGACTGCATTTGCTGGGCAATGCTGATGATCTTCTTCGCATAGCCCGGGTCGGTCGCATAACCTGCCTTTTGCAGCTCTCTTGCAAACTGCTCAGGGTTATCGGCCGCATCCAGCGCACCTTGATAGCGAGAATTGCTCTGCAACAAGGTGACAAGGTCGTGGAAGCTGTCCTGGTACGAGTCGTAGCTGCGGAACGCTGCGGTTTCCTTGACGAACTGGCCATCGCGGAATTCGCTGGTGATCGCCCGCGCCTGATCGCCTTGCCAGTTGCCGGTGGCTTTGATGCCGAACAGGTTGTGGCTGCTGCTGCCGTCGCTGTTGCGCATCACCGACTTGCCCCAACCGGTTTCCAGCGCGGCCTGGGCCACCAGGTAGCGTGGGTCGATACCAATGCGCTTGGCGGCCTGCTCGGCCATTGGCAGCATGGTGGCTACGAAGGCGTCGCTGTCGGTGAAAGCCTTGTTCGGCGCCAGCGGCGGCTGGGCCACGGCGCGGCCGACAATGCGCAGGCCGTTGTCCGGCACGGCGAAGGCCTTGGCCACTTGCTGGCCGTCACGGGCTGGCACGGCGGCGTTGTTGGCGGTTTCCGCCGATGGCACGATACCGGCCAGCAGGCGGTCGGTGAGCTTGCTGGGCAAGGCCAGGCGCCGCGCATTGAGTGCTGCAACGTCATTGCGGGTAGCGGACGAGGCCATGGTATGCACCGGCTCCGCCACCTTGTTGCCCCACAATGCTGGGCCACTGCTATCGACGCGCGGGAACGGGCTGGTATTGACCGACGCACTGCGGCCCTTGGTCAGCTGGCGTACCAGCACGTCCTGCAGGCCGATGCCGCCCCCTTCGCGGGACATGCTTACGGCCAGCTGCTGGTCGTACATGTCGCGGTACTGTTTGACCGTTTCGGTGTTCATCGGGTTGTCGTCGGCCAGCACGTCACTGGCCTTGCGCGAGGCCTTGAGCATTTCACTGATGAACAGCGACTCGAACTCCTGGGCCACCTTGCGCACATTGGCTTCGCTGTCGCGGTCGCCGTGCTTGAGGGCACTCAGGCGGTTGAGGTCGGTATAGGCGCCGCTGTCGGCACTACCGGATACCTGGCTTTTGATATTCATCCGTGCCGTCCTCAGATCACGATCAGGTCGGCCTGCAAGGCACCGGCCTGTTTCAAGGCTTCGAGAATCGCCATCAGGTCGCCGGGCGCTGCGCCCACCTGGTTCACCGCGCGGACGATTTCGTCCAGCGTGGTACCCGGGCCGAACTTGAACATCGGCTTGGCTTCCTGCTCGGCATTGACCCGCGAGCGTGGCACCACAGCCGTCTGGCCATTGGAGAAGGCCCCCGGCTGGCTGACGATCGGGTCTTCGGTAATGGTCACGGTCAGGCTGCCGTGGGTTACCGCCGCCGGCGACACCTTGACGTTCTGGCCGATGACGATGGTGCCGGTTCGCGAGTTGATGATGACCTTGGCCACCGCCTGGCCCGGGTCGATTTCGAGGTTTTCGAGGATCGACAGATAATCCACGCGCTGGCTTGGATCCATCGGCGCGCTGACCCGTACCGAACCACCGTCCAAGGCCTGGGCCACGCCAGGGCCGAGCAGGTCGTTGACCTTGTCCACGATGCGCTTGGCGGTCGTGAAGTCGGGGCGATTGAGGTTCAGGGTCAGGGTATTGCCCTGGTTGAAGCCGCTCGGCACCGCACGCTCGACACTGGCACCACCCGGAATACGGCCAGCCGACGGCACGTTGACAGTGATCTTCGAGCCGTCACGGCCCTCGGCGTCAAAGCCGCCCACAACCAGGTTGCCCTGGGCAATGGCGTAGACATTGCCGTCGATACCCTTGAGCGGGGTCATCAACAGGCTGCCGCCGCGCAGGCTCTTCGAGTTACCAATCGACGACACGGTAATGTCCACCACCTGGCCCGGCTTGGCGAACGGTGGCAGGTCGGCATGCACCGACACTGCGGCAACGTTCTTCAGCTGCACGTTGCCGGAACCGGCCGGCACCTTGATGCCGAACTGCGACAGCATGTTGTTGAAGGTTTGCAGGGTGAATGGCGTCTGGGTGGTCTGGTCACCCGTGCCATTGAGGCCCACCACCAGGCCGTAACCAATCAACTGGTTGGAGCGTACGCCAGAGATGCTGGCAATGTCCTTCAGGCGCTCGGCCTGGGCAGCGAAGGCACAGGACAAAAGCAGGGTTGCGGCAATCAGCTGCCTTACGTTGAACATGGTCATCCGTACTCAGAAAGGCCAAAGCGGGCTGATGAAGAAGCGGTCCAGCCACCCGGGCTGGCTGGCATCGGCAAACGAGCCCGTGCCGGAATAGGTGATGCGCGCGTCGGCCACGCGGGTGGACGGCACGGTGTTGTCAGTGGCGATATCGTCAGCGCGGACCATGCCGGCAATGCGCACCAGCTCTTCGCCGGTGTTCAAGGTCAGCCACTTCTCGCCGCGCACGGCGATGATGCCGTTGGGCAGCACTTCGGCCACAGTGACGGTGATCGAACCGGTCAGGGTGTTGCCCTGGGTGGCCTTGCTGTCGCCCTTGGTGGCACGCTCGCCGTTATAACCAGCCTCCAGCGACAGATCACCACCGCCGAACGGGTTGTTGGTGTTCGGTGTGCTGCCGAACAGCGAGGTCAGGCCGATATTGGCCGAGCTGTTCTTCTGGATCTGCGAACCTGCGTTCTTGCTGGCCGAGGTTCTCTCGTTGAGGGTGATGGTGATGATGTCACCCACCCGGAACGCCTTGCGGTCGCTGTACAGGTTCTGCTCAAAACCGGCCTGGTAGATCGAACCGTTGTTGGCCGCTGCCGGCAATGGGGTGCGCGGCAACACCGGCGCATAGTACGGGTCGTTGGGCCGGGGCGTCGGCGCGACGCAACCTGCCAGCAACACCGCCCCCCCCAGGGCGAAAACGGACAACAGACGATTCATGACGCTTACCTCACGGGTGCAACTGAGTGACAGGGCTTAGAGCTGTTGAGTAACGAACGACAGCATCTGGTCGGCCGTGGAAATGACCTTGGAGTTCATCTCATAGGCACGCTGGGTGGTGATCATGTTCACCAGCTCTTCCACGGTGCTGACGTTGGAGTTCTCCAGCGTCTGCTGCAGGGTGGTGCCAAAACCGTTCAGGCCCGGGGTGCCGACCTGAGGTGCGCCACTGGCGGCGGTCTCGAGGAACAGGTTATCGCCGATCGCCTGCAGGCCGGTCGGGTTGATGAAATCGGCGGTCTGGATGTTGCCGATCACCTGTGCAGCCGGATTGCCGGCGGTGGTGATCGACACGGTGCCGTCCTGGCCAACGGTGAAGGTCTGCGCGTCGTTAGGCACGACAATGGCAGGCTCCAGGGCGTAGCCGTTGGCGGTGACGATCTGGCCATCGGAGTTCAGGTGGAAGGTACCGTCACGGGTGTACGACACGGTGCCGTCCGGCTGCAGGATCTGGAAGAAACCACGGCCGTTGACTGCCATGTCCAACGGGTTCTCGGTGGTTTGCAGGCTCCCGGCAACAAAGCTCTTCTGGGTGCCCACAATACGCACGCCGGTACCGACCTGCAGGCCCGAGGGCAGCTCGCTGTCCTGGGTCGACTGGGCGCCAGGCTGGCGTTTGATCTGATAGAGCAGGTCGGCAAATTCGGCGCGGTCACGCTTGAAGCCGGTGGTCGAGACGTTGGCCAGGTTGTTGGAAATGACCGTCAGGTTGGTGTCCTGGGCGGACAGGCCGGTTTTAGCGACCCAAAGAGCCGGAAGCATGTAAGTTCTCCTCGTGCGCCTGTTTTACGGCACCCGTTCAAAAGTGATTAGCCGATTTGCAAAACCCGAGCCATGGCTTCGTCGCCTTCCTTGGCCGTGTTCATCATCTTGACGTGCAGTTCGAACTGGCGGGACAGCGCCAGCACCGAGGTCATTTCCTCGACAGCGTTGACATTGCTGCCTTCCACGAAGCCAGCCACCACCCGCACATTGACGTCTGCATCGGCCGGCTGGCCGGAAGTGGTATGGATCAGACCGTCCAGGCCCTTCGTCAGGCCTTTGGTGTCCGGGTTGACCAGTTTGATGCGGTCGACCTCGGCCATCACCCGCGGGTCTTCACCCATGGAGCGGATGCTGATGGTGCCGTCGGCACCCACTTCCACTTTCTGCTCCGGCGGGATGGCGATCGGGCCACCGTTGCCGATCACCGGCATGCCATTGCCGGCACGCAGCACACCGAGGGCATCGATGTTCAGGCTACCGGTACGCACATAGGCTTCGCTGCCGTCCGGCGCCTGCACGGCAATAAAGCCTTTGCCGGTCACCGCCACGTCAAGATCGCGGCCAGTTTCGACCAGCGGGCCTTCACTGAAGTCGGTGGCCGGGCGCTCGGTCATGGCGAAGGCGCGCGCCGGAAAGCTGTCGCCGAACACCGGCATCGAACGGGCCTGCTCCAGGTCGCGCTGAAAACCGTTGGTAGAAATGTTCGCCAGGTTGTTGGCGTGGGCCTTCTGCGCCAGCGCGTTCTGGCTGGCGCCGGTCATGGCCACATAAAGCAACTTGTCCACAGTTTCTCCTCTGCGCGCAGTTACCGCGCTGTCACTGGGTGGTTCAAAGCAATAATCGAACCAAGTCTGAAACACCCGGTTTACGGGGCTTTCAGCGTGGCGAGGGGCAATAACCGTCAGTTTGTCGGCGGATGTTTGCCGCCTGCGGCAAGGGCTTGCTCAATGGGCGCGGCAGGCGGCGTTGTTGTAGGGGCCGGAATGGCGCACCCAGCCTTTGCCCGGGTTGTGGGCCGAGCACAGGTAGCGGCCGGTGACCAGACTTTGCCATTGATAGAACGGGGCGGGGGCGGCAGGGGCCGGCAGAACCAGCACCAGCAAGGGGAACAAGGCCAATAATGACAGCCGCTTCATTAGCACGAACCTTCAAGTTCTTGGGGCCGCGTTGCGACCCCAATTACAGACACCACAGCAAAAACAATCATCAGGTCATCTGAATGATGGTCTGCATGATGGTGCTTTCAGTGGAAATGGTCTTGGCATTGGCCTGGTAGTTGCTCTGCGCCTTGATCAGGTTGACCAGCTCGCCGGTCAGGTCGACGTTGGAGTCTTCCAGCGCACCGCCAGAAATCTGGCCGAGGGTACCGGTGTCCGGGGCACCGATTACCGGTACGCCCGAGGCGTAGGACTCTTTCCAGTTGGTACCGCCAATCGGCGTCAGGCCCTGCAGGTTGGCGAAGTTGGCAATCGCCACCTGGCCGATCACCTTGTCCTTGCCATTGGTGAAGCTGGCAAACAGGTAGCCGTTCTGGTCGATGCTCAGCCCCGACAGCTCACCAGTGGCGAAGCCATCCTGGGTTTTTGCAATTTCTGCGGAGGACGCGTTGTATTGGGTGGCACCCAGCATGTCCAGCTTCACACCGTCCGCGTTGGCGATGGCGCCATTGGCCGACCACTCTCCGGCGGCGTTTTTCTGCGCCGGGATCCAGTCGTTGAGCTGGAAGATCTTGTCTTCGCCAATGCTCAGACCGCCCGGGACATCACCCGCGATCATTGCGTCCTTGTCCAGCGTACCATCGGACTTGAACGGCACAGCGTTGACCAGCGGCGCGGTGGAAGCCGGATTGGCCGGGTTGCGGCCATCGATAGTGGTGTGCATGGACCAGGTATTGGTCGCGTCGTCCTTGATGAAGTACTGATTCATCTGGTGTTCATTACCCTGGCTGTCGTACACCGGAGTATTGAACGTGAAGTTGTAGGAACTGGCGTTGGTGGGATCGAATGGCGTTACCGACGGGGAGGTCGCGGCCGAGTTCAGGTTGATCTTCTCGGTGATGAGGCTGGTCGGCTTCGGCGTCAGGTTGGAAGTATCGATCTGCAGGTCAGTCAGGATGCCCTGGATGATCTTGCCGTCCTCGCCGACCGCATAACCCTGCAGGTTGGCACCCGAAGCATTCACCACATAACCGGCCTTGTCGCTGTAGAAGGCGCCCGCACGGGTGTAGATCTTCGAGCCGTTGTCGTTCAGGGCAAAGAAGCCGTTGCCATCAATAGCCATGTCCAGCGCCTGGCCGGTGGCGTTGATATTACCTGGCGTGAACAGCTGCGAAACCGCGGCGGTCTTTACCCCGGTGCCGATCACGGTCTTGCCCGCGCTGGTGCCGCGAATGGAGTTGGAGTACTGGTCGGCGAACTCGGCACGCGACGACTTGAAGCCGGTGGTGGCAACGTTGGCAATGTTGTTGCCGGTAACGTTCAGGGCCTTGTTTGCTGCATAGAGGCCGCTAAGGCCGATATTGAAAGACATGTGTAACTCCTGTCGTTTTGCTCAGGCCCTAGATGCCGATGCTTTGGATTTTGGAAAGCGCAACACTGCCCAGCCCGGCCAGGTTGAGCGTCATCTCCGAACCGTTGGTACCCATGGTCACACTGGTAACCGAAGCCGGCAGGTTGGTGGTCATGGCCGTGGCCTTGCCATCGATCGAGGCAGTAGCCTTGAAGGTGTAGGTCCCGGCGGCCGCGACTTCACCGTCATCGTTCAGGCCATCCCAGGTAAAGTCGATGCTGCCACCCTTCTGGGTACCGAGCTCGATGGTGCGCACCAGCTTGTCGTCCTTGTCGTAGATCCCCACCGAGGTGGAGGTACTGGACGACGTCAGGTTGACCGAGCCCTTCATGTCCTTGCTGGTATCGACCACGGCCTTGTCGGTCTGGACAATGACATTGCGCCCGACCAGCGAGGAGGCCTGCAAGGCCTGGGAAGATTGCAGCCCGGCCGCGATGTAGGTCACTGCGTCGTTCAGCGACTGCATGCTTTCCAGGCTGCTGAACTGCGCCAACTGGGCCACGAACTCGCCATTTTCCTGCGGGTCGAGCGGGTTCTGGTTCTGCATCTGGGTAACCAGCAACTGCAGGAACGCGTCCTTGCCCAGCGCACTGCCGGCGGCACCGGTAGAGCTGTCAGTCTTGGACGTCTGCTTCTGCAGCGAGGTCAGGTACGCGCTGCCGACGTCTGTAGTGGAATTGGTGGTGGTCATGTCGGCTTCCTATCACTGCCCAAGGGTCAGCACTTTCTGCATCATGCTCTTGGCCGTGTTCATCAGTTCGGCGTTGGTCTGAAACGCGCGGCTGGCGGAGATCATGTCGGCCATCTCCTCGACCACGTTGACGTTCGGGTAGTAGACGTAGCCGTCCTTGTTCGCCGCCGGGTGGTTCGGCTCGTAGCGTGCTTCCAGGGTGCTCTGGTCTTCGACAATGCCTTTTACCTGCACGCCCTGCCCTGCCTCGCCCTGGTCTTCGAACAGCGACTGGCTGCTGCCGGCCTGGGCGTTCTGGAAGGTGGTGGCGAACACCGGGTGGCGGGCGCGGTACGTCTGGTCGATGCTCGAAGACACCGTCTCGGCGTTGGCGATGTTGGACGCCACGGTGTTCAGACGCGTGTTCTGTGCGCTCATGCCGCTACCGGCAATGTTGAAGACACTGGAAAGGGACATGGTCATTCTCCCCGCAGGGCGGAAACCAGCCCTTTGAATTTACTGTTGAGCAAGGTGAAGCTGGCCTGGAAGCCAATCGCGTTTTCCGTGTAGTTCGATTGCTCGATCTGCGCATCCACGGTGTTCTGGTCGATCGACGGCTGCAGCGGTGTGCGGTACTTGAGGGTTTCATCGGCCATGGCCAGGCCCTCAGCCTCGATGTGCCTGCTGTTGGTACGGTCAAGACTGAAGCGGCCGCCGCTCTGCTGCTTGTCGCTTTCGGCTGCGAGCACCGAGGCGAAGTCCATGTCACGCGCCTTGTAGTTGGGCGTGTCGGCGTTGGCAATGTTGTTGGCCAGCACTTCAGCGCGCTGGGCGCGGAAGCCCAGAGCCTTTTCGTGAATACCAAGCGCTTTGTCGAAGCTGATGCTCATGTCAGGGAAACCTTTAGAGGTTGACCGGAATTTCGTTGAGCAAGGTATAGCAAGGGCTGTGCCAACCACCGCAAAGCCCGTATTTATGGGGTTTACAGGGAGAGTACTATCAGATTGATGCCAGAAAAGCGGCAAAGGCCTTCCGCCTGAGGTGACAAAAGCGGCAATTGATAGGCGGCAAAAGCGGCAAAACAAAAAATTGACGTCAGTGTTTTCCTGGGCGGACCTCTTCGCGGGTAAACCCGCTCCTACGGCGGGCCGTGTCCAACCTCCGATGTATTTCCACCACCAATCTGTGTAGGAGCGGGTTTACCCGCGAATACGGTAGCGGCAGCAACGGTGAACGGCGGGTGGTAAATGGCCAGCAGGGCCGGCCTCTTCGCGGGTAAACCCGCTCCTACGGCGGACAGTGTCCAACCTCCGATGTGTGCCCACCACCAATCTGTGTAGGAGCGGGTTTACCCGCGAATACGGTAGCGGCAGCAACGGTGAACGGCGGGTGGTAAATGGCCAGCAGGCCCGGCCCTTTCGCGGGTAAACCCGCTCCTACGGCGGGCTGCGTCCAACCTCCGATGTGTGTCCACCACCAATCTGTGTAATCAATGGACTCGCCCCCGCCGAGGCATCACAGTGCCACGGTGGTGTTCGAAGAAGCCAACGGCAGCGAGGGCGAGACCATGAAAAAGCATAGTTCGA
>NZ_JADDRH010000037.1:0-13785 GCF_044904505.1 Pseudomonas sp. 3HC3 | reverse complement strand
AAAAGCTTCCTCGAACAGGCCTGATACATAGATGCAACCGGGTTCCTATGTTCAAAAAAGCAGCTAGACAGTGTGGGCGAGTCCATACATAGGAGCGGGTTTACCCGCGAATACGGTAGCGGCGGCAACGGTGGATTGCCGATGGATTGGCCAGCCCCGGCATACCCACAAATGAAAACGCCGCAGCCCTTTTCAGGGCCACGGCGTCAGATCAGCCTGGAGGGCAGATCAGGCGAACGGATGACGCAGCACGATGGTCTCGTTGCGGTCCGGGCCGGTCGAAATGATGTCGATCGGCGCGCCAACCAGCTCTTCGATGCGCTTGATGTAGTCACGCGCAGCTTGCGGCAACTCTTCCAGGGTTTTCACACCCAGAGTCGACTCGCTCCAGCCTGGCATCTCTTCGTACACCGGCTCCAGGCCGATGTAGCTGTCGGCATCGGAAGGCGCGTCGATGACGGCACCGTTCTCGTTCTTGTAGCCAACGCAGATGTTGATGGTTTCCAGGCCGTCCAGTACGTCCAGCTTGGTCAGGCAGATGCCCGAGATGCTGTTGACGTCGATGGCGCGACGCAGGATGACGGCGTCGAACCAGCCGCAACGACGGGCACGGCCGGTGGTGGAACCGAACTCGTGACCACGCTTGGCCAGAGTTGCACCGGTCTCGTCGAACAGTTCGGTCGGGAACGGACCGGAACCCACGCGAGTGGTGTAGGCCTTGGTGATACCCAGGATGTAGTCCAGGTACATCGGGCCAACGCCGGAACCGGTGGAAATACCGCCAGCAGTGGTGTTGGAGCTGGTGACGTACGGGTAGGTGCCGTGGTCGATATCCAGCAGCGAGCCCTGGGCACCTTCGAACATGATGTCCTTGCCGGCACGACGCAGGTTGTGCAGTTCGGCGGTGACGTCGAGCATCATCGGCTTGAGCTGTTCGGCGTAAGCCATGCACTCGTCCAGCGTCTGCTGGAAGTCGATCGCCGGCTCTTTGTAGTAGTTCACCAGCTGGAAGTTGTGGTAATCCAGCAGCTCACCCAGCTTGGCAGCGAAACGCTCGCGATGGAACAAATCACCCACGCGCAGGCCGCGACGTGCCACCTTGTCTTCGTAGGCTGGGCCAATACCACGGCCAGTGGTGCCGATCTTGGCTTCGCCACGGGCTTTTTCGCGGGCCTGGTCCAGGGCCACATGGTACGACAGGATCAGCGGCGCAGCCGGGGAAATGCGCAGACGCTCACGCACCGGCACGCCTTTCTCTTCCAGCTTGGTGATTTCACGCATCAGTGCATCCGGGGCAACGACCACGCCGTTACCGATCAGGCACTGTACGCCTTCACGCAGGATGCCGGACGGAATCAGGTGCAGAACGGTTTTTTCACCGTTGATCACCAGGGTGTGACCCGCATTGTGGCCACCTTGGTAGCGCACTACGGCGGCAGCATGTTCGGTCAGCAGATCGACGATCTTGCCTTTGCCCTCATCACCCCACTGGGTGCCCAGGACGACGACATTCTTACCCATTACATTGGTCCTCATTCACGCAAACTTGGTTGCCGGCCTGTTGCCGACGCAGAAACTCACTGGGCCAGCGGCAGAACCTGCCAGCGCCCGTCTTGCTGAATCAATTGCCGATCACAATCCGCCTCGAGAGCAGCACTCAACGGCTGGCCAGGCAGAGCCTGAACCACACGCTGGCCCTCGTTGCGCAACTGGCAGACTTGCTGCCAGAGGGCCGCGTCGCCACTGTCCGGCATCCAGATGCCGCCAGTTGGCAATACGACCTCCGCTCGCCCCAGTGTGACCAGGGTCTTCAAATCCGTGGAGAAACCAGTGGCCGGGCGCGCCCGGCCAAAATCGGCGCCAATATCGTCGTAGCGCCCGCCTTGGGCGATCGATTGGCCTTCGCCCGGCACGAACACGGCGAACACCACGCCGGTGTGATAGTGGTAGCCACGCAGCTCGCCGAGGTCGAAGTACAGCGGCAGGTCCGGGTAGCGCGACGCCAGGCGATCAGCGATCGCCAGCAGGTCGTCCAGCGCCGCCAGCACGCTGGCCGGGGCGCGACCGAGGCGCACGCGGGCTTCAGCCAGTACTTCACGACCACCGCACAGTTCGACCAGGGCGCGCAGCATGCTGCCCAGGTCTTTCGGCAGGTCGGCGGTCAGTGCCTGCACTTCATCGACAGCCTTGCGCTGCATGGCGTCGAACAGCTGCTGTTCGACCGCGCCAGACAGGCCGGCGGCACGGGCCAGGCCGCGGTAAATACCGACGTGGCCCAGGTCCATGTGCACATCCGGCACATCGGTCAGCTGCAGCGTGGCGAGCATCAGGCTGATGACCTCGACATCACTGGTAGGGCTGGCATCACCGTACAGCTCGGCACCCAGCTGGATCGGGCTGCGCGAGGTGGACAGGGCACGCGGCTGGGCGTGCAGCACGCTGCCGGCATAGCACAGGCGGCTCGGGCCTTCACGGCGCAGTGTGTGCGCATCGATACGCGCCACTTGCGGGGTGAAGTCGGCGCGGAAGCCCATCAGGCGGCCGGACTGCGGGTCCACTACCTTGAAGGTGCGCTGATCCAGGTCCTGGCCAGCGCCGGTAAGCAGCGACTCCAGGTACTCGATATGCGGGGTGACGACCAGTTCGTAGCCCCAACTCTGGAACAGGTCCAACACCTGGCGGCGCGCGATCTCGATGCGCGCAGCCTCAGGTGGCAGTACTTCCTCGATGCCATCTGGCAGCAGCCAGCGGTCTACCGTTGCCATTACGCCATTTCCCCTCTGGTCCGGGCGGCTTGCCAGCAGGCAAGCCGTCAGAAAAGCCGGTATCGCGCACAGCAGCGGGCAGCACTGATCCCAGCGCAGCCACCGTACCCGACACCCTCAAATTGCCTTGCGAGCTGACCAAACTGTCGACCGGCGCTGTGCCAATCAACCTTGCAGACGCAAAAAAGCCGGGAAATTTCCCGGCTGCCTCATCATACACCCCTTTTCATTCAGGATGCACCCCGCCTGGTGCATTAGCTGCCAGGCGGGGCGCCGCTGCATGAAAATCAGGGCCTGAGCATCAAGGCCTGCTCTTGTCCAGGTAACGGAAGAACTCGTTCTTCGGATCCAGAACCATCACGTCGCTCTTGCTCGAGAAGCTCTCGCGGTATGCCTGCAGGCTACGGTGGAACGCATAGAAATCAGCGTCCTGGCTGTAGGCCTTGGCATAGATAGCGGCCGCTTGGGCGTCGCCATCACCACGGGTTTCTTCTGCTTCGCGATAAGCCTCGGCCAGCAGCACACGGCGCTGACGGTCGGCATCGGCACGGATACCTTCAGCCAGCTCGTTACCCTTGGCACGGTGCTCGCGGGCTTCACGCTCACGCTCGGTGCTCATGCGGTCGAACACGCTGCGGTTGACTTCCTTCGGCAGGTCGATGGCCTTGACGCGCACGTCGACCACCTCGATGCCCAGCTCCTTGCTCGCCATGCGGTTCAGCGATGCAGTGATGTCAGCCATCAGCGCGTCACGTTCACCGGAAACCACTTCGTGCAGGGTACGTTTACCGAACTGGTCGCGCAGGCCACTTTCAAGTCGGCGCGACAGACGCTCGTCGGCGATCTGCTTCATGCCGGACGTGGCGGTGTAGAAGCGTTCAGCGTCCTTGACGCGCCACTTGGCGTAGGCGTCGACCATCACCGCTTTCTTTTCCAGGGTCAGGAACCGCTGGGTAGGAGCATCAAGGGTCATCAGTCGGGCGTCGAACCTGCGCACCTGGTTCACGTACGGAATCTTCACGTGCAGGCCTGGCTGAACATCCGCCTCGACCACCTTACCGAAGCGCAGCAGTACCGCACGCTCGGTCTGGGACACGATGTAGAAGCTGTTCCAAGCCACGATGGCCAGGACCACAGCGGCGATCAGGGCGATCAGCGATCTATTGCTCATCAGCGGCTCTCCCTAGTGCGCAGTTGCTGCTGTTGCTGTTGCATGTCCTGCGCGGCACGGGCGGCCGCATCGTTGGCCGATGGCGACACGCTGGTGGTTGGCACGGACGGCCTGCGGCTGCCTTCGACCATCTTGTCCAGCGGCAGGTAGAGCAGGTTGCTTTGCCCGTCCTTGGTTGCCACCATGACCTTGCTCGAGTTGCTGTAGACCTCTTGCATGGTCTCCAGATACAGACGCTCACGGGTTACGTCAGGTGCCTTGCGGTACTCGACAAGCAGCTTGGTGAAGCGGTCTGCCTCACCCTTGGCGCGGGCGATGACTTCGTCGCGGTAACCATTGGCGTCCTCGATGATGCGCTGCGCCTGACCACGGGCTTCCGGCACCACGCCGTTGGCATAGGACTCGGCCTGGTTGCGGGCACGCTGCTCGTCTTCGCGGGCTCGGATCACGTCGTCGAAGGCTTCCTGCACTTCACGCGGGGCTGCCGCGCTCTGTACGTTGACCTGGGTAACGGTGATACCGGTACGGTAGTTGTCGAGGAAGCGCTGCAGGCGTTCGCGGATATCCACGGCCATCTGCTCACGACCCTCGGTCAACACCTGGTCCATCGAAGTGGAACCAACCACGTGGCGCAGAGCACTCTCGGTCGCGTGCTGCAAACTCACCTCAGGCTGGTCGACGTTGAGCACGAAGTCCTGCAGGTTGCTGATCTTGTACTGGACGGTCAGCGGCACCTCGACGATGTTCTCGTCTTCGGTCAGCATCTGGCCCTGCTTGGTGTAGGCACGCTCACGCGTGACGTTTTCCATGTACTTGCGATCAATCGGCGGGAAGTAGATGTTCAGGCCGGGACCGACCGTCTCATAGTACTTGCCGAAGCGCAGCACAACCGCCTGCTCCTGCTCGTCGACCACATACACGGCGTTGTACAGCCAGATTGCAGCCAGCACCGCCAGGCCGATGCCCAGCAGGCCCAGGCCACCACCCTTGCCGACATTGCGGTCACCGCCGCCACGTTTCTTGCTGCCGCCGAACATGCCATTCAGGCTGTCCTGCAGTTTGCGGAAGGCCTCGTCCAGATCCGGTGGACCTTTCTTGTCACCACCGCCGCCACCGCCACCACGGCGGCCGCCCCAGGGATCCTGATTGTTCGAGTTGCCACCCGGCTCGTTCCAAGCCATAGCGCTCTCCATCTGATAAAGCAAAGACGCGCCCACGGCGCGCCGTCCAATGCTACAGAATGCCTGTCACTGCTGCCCGGCGACCTCGACGAGCATTTATTGCAAAGTGTGTTGCTCGACAAACACTTGCGGCTCCATGCCTTCGCGGCTGACCAGGCGATTCAGTTCGACCATGGGCAGTCGCACGCTCAGCAGGCTGCGCCCTTCTTCATCATGCTCTTCACTCTGCACGGCACCCAGGGCAAAGAATTGCGCGCGCAAGCGGGCAAAACGCTGCTCCAGACACAGGGTACCGACAAACAGATCATCCCCCAGCAACTCGGCAACCGCCTGGCCAACCAGCTCCAGACCACGCCCATCGCGTGCCGATACCCAGACCCGTTCCGGCTTGCCATCGGCATTGCGCTGGATCTGTGGCTCGACATCTTCGAGCAAGTCGAGTTTGTTGTACACCTCGAGGATCGGCAACCCCTCGGCACCAATCTCGCCCAACACCGCCAGCACCTGCTCGATCTGCTCCATGCGCTCTGGCTCATGGGCGTCGATCACATGCAGCAACAGGTCGGAGTTGCTCGACTCTTCGAGCGTAGCCCGAAATGCCTCGACCAGCTTGTGCGGCAGGTGACGAATGAAGCCTACGGTGTCGGCCAGCACAATCGGCCCCAGGTCGTTAAGCTCGAGCCGGCGCAGGGTCGGGTCGAGTGTGGCGAACAGCTGGTCCGCGGCATACACCTCGGACTCGGTCAGGGCGTTGAACAGCGTGGACTTGCCGGCATTGGTATAACCCACCAGCGACACCGATGGGATATCCGCCCGCTTGCGCCCGCGCCGCGCCTGCTCGCGCTGACTGCGCACTTTCTCCAGGCGTGACTTGATCTGGCGTATACGCACCCGCAGCAGGCGTCGATCGGTTTCCAGCTGGGTTTCACCCGGACCGCGCAGGCCGATACCACCTTTTTGTCGCTCAAGGTGAGTCCAGCCGCGCACCAGCCGCGTGCTCATGTGCTCCAGCTGGGCCAGTTCGACCTGCAGCTTGCCTTCATGGGTACGCGCCCGTTGGGCGAAGATATCGAGAATCAGCCCGGTACGGTCGAGCACACGACACTCGAACACACGTTCAAGGTTGCGCTCCTGACTGGGCGTGAGGGTGTGATTGAAAATCACCAGATCTACCTGTTCGGCATGGACCAGGTCGTGTAACTCTTCGACCTTGCCACTGCCAATCAGGTATTTGGCGGAAGGCTGATGCCTTGTCACCGTGACCAGCGAGACGATGTCGGCCCCGGCCGACAATGCCAACTCCTGAAACTCCTGCGGGTCTTCTCGCGCCTCAGGGTTCTGACCTTCCAAGTGAACGAGCAATGCCCGCTCACCACCGCCGTGGCGCTCAAAGAACAATGCAGGCTCCTATCAGGCGTTGCCTGGCTCGCTGTCGCCGTGCTCGCTGTCGGACGGGCTTGGCAGGCGGACCGGACGGGCCGGAACTACGGTCGAGATGGCGTGCTTGTAGACCATCTGGCTGACGGTGTTCTTCAGCAATACCACGAACTGGTCGAACGATTCGATCGAACCCTGCAGTTTGATACCGTTGACCAGGTAAATGGATACCGGGACCTTTTCTTTTCTCAAGGTGTTCAAGTAAGGGTCTTGTAGCGAATGCCCTTTTGACATATGCCGCACTCCTGTAAGGATAAATAATAGAAATTCAATAAAATCGATAAATTAGGCCGCCCCTTCGCAAGAATAGACGGCAATCAGCAGGGACTCAGCTCAATATGGAGACGGCCCCAAGGTATTTCAAGGTGCGGGACAGATTGTCGCAGGCCAGGCTGTCAAGCCAGTGCACTTCAGGCCAGCCACGCAACCAGGTGAACTGCCGCTTGGCCAGCTGCCGGGTAGCAATGATACCGCGTTCACGCATCTCATTCTCAGTCAGCTTGCCATCCAGGTAATCCCAGACTTGCCGATAACCCACTGCCCGTATAGACGGCAGCCCGGCGTGCAAGTCACTTCTGGCTCGCAGCGATCGGACCTCGTCAACGAAGCCCTGTTCCAGCATCTGCGAAAATCGTAACGCAATTCGCTGATGCAAAATGTGACGATCTGTAGGAGCAATCGCCAAACTGGCGACAGTATAGGGCAATTGTCCGCCAGCGCCTGCGTCTGCGCCGCGACTTTCCGCGAATTGACGCCGGCGATGAACTGTCATGCTCTCACCGCTCACCCGGTACACCTCCAACGCCCGGATCAGCCGCTGCGGGTCATTGGGGTGAATACGTGCCGCTGACTCTGGGTCAACCTCGGCCAACTGGCGGTGCAGCTCGGCCAGGCCCAGGGCTTCAGCCTGTGCCTCCAGCTCGGCGCGCACCGCCGCATCGGCCGCTGGCATGTCGGCCAAGCCATCGATCAACGCCTTGTAATAGAGCATGGTGCCACCGACCAGCAGCGGGATCTTGCCGCGCGCGGTGATCTCGGCCATGGCCTCCAGGGCGTCGGTACGGAACTGCGCGGCCGAATAGCTCTCGGCCGGGTCGCGAATGTCGATCAGCCGGTGCGGGTGGGCGGCGAGGATTTCTTTCGACGGTTTGGCCGAACCGATATCCATGCCACGGTAGACAAGTGCCGAATCGACGCTGATCAGTTCACACGGCAGCACTGTGGTCAGTTCGATGGCAAGGTCGGTCTTGCCGGCCGCCGTCGGGCCCATCAGGAATATTGCAGGGGGCTTGCCGCTCATTTCATCGACCGCGCAGGAAAAGTTTGTCCAGATCGTCCAGGCCCATCTGGGTCCAGGTAGGACGGCCATGGTTGCACTGGCCGCTGCGCTCGGTGTTTTCCATATCGCGCAGCAGGGCGTTCATCTCGGGAATTGCCAGGCGCCGGTTGGCGCGCACGGCACCGTGGCAGGCCATGGTACCGAGCAGTTCGTTGAGGTGCGCCTGAATGCGATCACTGGTGCCGTACTCCATAAGGTCGGCAAGCACGTCCTGCACCAGGCGATTGGCTTCGGCTTGCTTGAGCAAGGCCGGGATCTGGCGAATCGCCAAGGTCTCGGGGCCCAGGCGCTGCAATTCGAAGCCCAGGCGCTGGAACCACTGGGCATGCTCTTCGGCACAGTCGGCTTCACGCTGGCTAAGGGCAAGGGTTTCCGGCACCAGTAGCGGCTGGCCGCTCAGACCCTCGCTGGCCATGGCTACCTTGAGGCGCTCGTACATTATCCGCTCGTGAGCGGCGTGCATGTCCACCAGCACCAGGCCAACAGCATTTTCGGCCAGGATGTAGATGCCCTTGAGCTGCGCCAGTGCGTAGCCTAGCGGGGGAATGTCGCCCTGACTTTCGGGCAGGGCCGTCGCAGGCGCTGCACCGGTTTCCAGTGGCTTGTAGAACTCGCGATACACCGCCTGTGCCTCTGCGGCCGGCAGCGGCTGCGAGGGACGTGGGGTGTATTGATACTGGTAACCGGCGCCACTGCCACCATTGGAAAACGACTGCTGTGGGGCTCGAGGCTGTTCTAGCACCGGCGAGGCCAGGCGCATTTCACCCTGGGGCCCGAACTCACCGGCCTGCTGGCCAGTGGGGCGAACCAGCTCAGGCACCGCCGCAGGTGCGGCCAGCTGGTCTTCCGGGCGCACGTCGGCCAAGGCACGGTGCAAGGTGCCATACAGGAAGTCGTGCACCGAGCGCCCTTCACGGAATCGCACTTCGTGCTTGGTAGGGTGCACGTTCACATCGACGCCGTTGGGCTCCAGCTCCAGGAACAGCACGAACGTGGGGTGGCGGCCGTTGAACAGCACGTCCCGGTAAGCCTGACGCACAGCATGGGCGACCAGTTTGTCGCGCACTGCCCGGCCATTGACGAAGAAGTACTGCAGGTCAGCCTGGCTGCGCGAGAACGTCGGCAAACCGACCCAGCCCCAAAGGCGTAGGCCGTTGCGCTCCACGTCGATCGGCAGCGCCTGCTCCATGAAGCCAGGGCCACAGATGGCACCCACCCTCCGCGCACGGGCGACTTCGTCGTGGGCCTCGTGCAGGCTAAGGATGCTCTTGCCGTTGTGGCGCAGGTGGAACCCGACATCGAAACGGGCCAGCGCCAGCCGGCGGATCACTTCCTGCAAGTGATCGAATTCGGTTTTCTCGGCCTTGAGGAACTTGCGCCGGGCCGGGGTATTGAAGAACAAATCGCGCACTTCCACCGAAGTACCGACCGGGTGCGCCGCCGGCTGCACCCGCGGCGTCATGTCGCGACCTTCGGTTTCTACTTGCCAGGCCTCGCTGGCACTGGCGGTACGCGAGGTCAGGGTCAGGCGCGCCACCGAACTGATCGAGGCCAAGGCCTCGCCACGGAAGCCCAGGCTCAATACCCCTTCAAGATCTTCCAGCTCGCGGATCTTGCTGGTGGCGTGTCGGGCGAGGGCCAGCGGCAGGTCGTCGGCAGAAATGCCGCTGCCATCGTCCCGCACCTTCAGCAGTTTGACGCCGCCCTGCTCTACTTCCACATCGATGCGCCGGGCACCGGAGTCCAGGCTGTTTTCCAGCAGTTCCTTGGCTACGGATGCCGGCCGCTCCACAACCTCGCCGGCAGCAATCTGGTTGGCCAGCCGCGGGCTGAGCAACTGAATTCGCGAACCGCCACTCATTATTGCGCGGCCAAGGTTGTGGCGGGCACATCGAGGCGCTGACCAACCTTCAGCTCATCGGTCTTCAGCTTGTTGGTGCTGCGCAGGCTGGCCACACTGACCTGGTAACGCACGGCGAGCATCGCCAGGGTTTCGCCAGGGCGCACGGTGTGTTCACGCGGGCCGGCGGCAATCTTGCCGGTGTCACGCAGCCAGGCGATATAGGTGCCAGGTGGCGGGTTCTGCTGGAAGTACTGGTGCACCCCGGTGCGGATCGACCTGGCCAGGGCCTGCTGGTGGCTGGATGAGGCCAGCTTGGCTGCTTCGTTGTTGTTCGAGATGAACCCGGTTTCAACGAGGATCGACGGAATATCCGGCGACTTGAGCACCATGAAACCGGCCTGTTCCACGCGCTGCTTGTGCAACGAGGTGACGCGCCCCATGTTGCCCAATACCTTTTGCCCCACGTTGAGGCTGGAGCTGAGCGTAGCTGTCATCGACAGATCAAGCAGCACGCCAGCGAGCATGCGGTCCTTGTCGTCGAGGCTGACATTACCCGCACCACCGATCAGGTCGGAACGGTTTTCCGTGTCGGCCAGCCAGCGCGCAGTCTCAGAGGTGGCGCCACGATCGGACAAGGCAAACACCGAGGCGCCAAAGGCTGCGCGCGAAGGGGCCGCGTCGGCGTGAATCGAAATGAACAGGTCGGCGCCTTTCTTGCGGGCGATTTCCGTACGCTTGCGCAGCGGGATGAAGTAATCACCGGTGCGGGTCAGCTCTGCACGGAAACCTTTTTCGCTGTTGATCTGACGCTGCAGTTCTTTGGCGATTTGCAACACGATGTCTTTTTCGTGCTGGCCACGCGAGCCAGAAGCGCCAGGGTCTTCGCCGCCATGCCCGGCATCGATGGCAACCACGATGTCACGCTTGCCACTGGGTACCGGTGGCAGCTTGATCGCCGGCTGGGCCGGCGTCACTGGCACCGCCGGCGTGGTCGCAGGCGTTTGCACCGGTGCCCGTGCAGGCGGCGGCGCGCTGGCCGCGATAGCGTCAGCTTCCTGATCATAAAGGTCGACCACCAAGCGGTTGCCGTACTGTGCATTGGGCGCCAAGGTGAAGCTTTTCGGGGTTACCGACTTTTTCAGATCGACCACAACCCGAAGGTCGGTTGGCGTACGCTGGGCCGAACGCACATTGCTTATCGGCGTGTTGGAGGTGGCCACATTCAGTGGCGCGGCCAGTGTTGCGCCATTGATGTCGATGACCAGGCGATCGGGTGCGCTCAGGGTGAAGACACTATGCTGCACGGGGCCAGACAGGTCGAAAACCAGCCGCGTGTTGTCCGGTGCGCGCCACAGGCGCATGCTCTTGACTTGAGTGACGGCCAGAGCGTCAACGGTCACCGTTGTCAGCAGCAGCCCAACGATGGCGACCAGTGCGCGTATGCGCATACCTACCCCACTTACTGTTTATAGTGTTCGGCCAGTGCCACGCACCAGGCCTCGCCGCGAGCCCCCTGCGGCGAAAGGTTCAGCGAGCGTCCACTCGCTTGGGGGCTTATGGTAATGGTCAGGTCAGGCTTTGGCAAAACGCCCGCACCCTTTTGTGGCCATTCGAACAAGCACAGCGGGTCGCCTTCGAAATAGTCACGAATGCCCATGAACTCAAGCTCCTCCGGGTCAACCAGGCGATACAGGTCGAAGTGAAAGGCTCGGACCTCGCCGATTTCATAGGGTTCGACCACGGTGAACGTCGGGCTTTTCACAGCACCAGTATGGCCCAGACCGCGGATCAGGCCACGCGACAGGGTAGTTTTACCCGCGCCCAGGTCGCCTTCAAGGAAAATCACGCCGCGACCACCGGTCACCTCGGCCAGGGCTGCACCGAATTCGACCGTGGCCTCTTCATCGGCCAGAAACACATTTAAGCCAGACACGCAGAATGCTCCTCCAACAACTCACGAATGACCGGCGCCAGATCGCTGGCCGCCAGGCCTCTACCTTTTAACCCAAGGCGCTCGCCGGCACAGGCATGCAACCACACTCCCAGACAACCCGCACCCCAGGCATCCAGGCCTTGGGCCACCAGTGCCGCCAGCACGCCAGTCAGCACATCGCCAAGGCCGGCGCCGGCCATCGCCGGGTGCCCGCGCTCGCATAACGCCAGCTGCCCGCTTGGGGCTGCCACCAATGTGCCGGCACCTTTGAGTACACAGACGCTGTTATAACGGCGCGCCAGCTTGCGCGCGGCGCCAGGGCGGTCGGCCTGCACCGCCTCGGTGGAAATGCCCAGCAGCCGCGCTGCCTCCCCCGGGTGCGGGGTAAGGATGCTGCCACTGGGCAGAGCCAGCGGAGTGCGCGCCAGCAAATTCAAGGCATCGGCATCCCACACTTGCGGCCGCTCGGCGTTGGCCACCGCAGACAACAAGCTACAACCCCATGCCGCCTGCCCCAGGCCGGGCCCGACCACCAGTACCGAAGCGCGCTCCAGCACGCCCATCAACTGGTTGGCCGAACGGACACCCAGGCACATGACCTCGGGCAGGCGCGCCAGGCTGGCCGGCACGTGCTCGGGCCGGGTTGCCACGCTGACCAGCCCGGCGCCGCAACGCAGGGCGGCTTCGGCGCTGAGCAGTACAGCGCCTCCGGTACCAAGGTCGCCACCGACCACCAGTACATGGCCAAAGTCGCCTTTGTGGGCATACGCATGCCGTGCCGGCAGGCGAGCAACCGTCACGCTGCTGAGCAATTGAGGGGCATTACTGGGGTGTTTGGTCTGCGGCATGGGGTCAAAGGCTCCAATGTCTGGCAGAATTATACGCACCTGAGCCCGTATTGCCTTGCCCATCCATGTCCGCCTCCACACCTGACCTCGCCCAACTGGCCCAATCGATCAAGATGTGGGGCCAAGAACTCGGTTTTGCCCATGTTGGCATCGCCGGGGTCGACCTTGGCGAACACGAACACCACTTGCAGCGTTGGCTCGACGCCGGCTATCAGGGTGAAATGGAATACCTGGGCGCCCACGGCAGCAAAAGGTCACACCCGGACCAACTGATCCCTGGCACGGTACGCGTGGTCTCGCTACGCATGGACTACCTGCCCGGCGACACGCAGATGGCACAGCGCCTGGCCCAGCCGGAGAAGGCCTACGTGTCGCGCTATGCGCTTGGCCGGGACTACCACAAGCTGGTGCGTAAGCGCGTTCAGTTTCTTGCCGACCGCATCCAGGAAGCCATCGGCCCGTTCGGCTACCGCGCCTTTGTAGACAGCGCCCCGGTATTGGAAAAGGCCCTGGCCGAACAGGCCGGGCTGGGCTGGATCGGCAAGAACACGCTGTTGCTCAACCGCAAGGCAGGTAGCTATTTCTTCCTTGCCGAACTGTTCGTCGACCTGCCGCTGCCGGTGGACGAAGCCACCACCAGCGAACACTGCGGGCGTTGCCAGGCCTGCCTGGACATCTGCCCGACACAGGCGTTCGTCGGGCCGTATGTGCTGGATGCCCGGCGCTGCATCTCGTACCTGACCATCGAGCTGAGAGGCGCGATCCCTGTCGAGTTACGCGCAAAGATGGGCAACCGGGTGTTCGGTTGCGACGACTGCCAGATCGTCTGCCCCTGGAACCGCTTTGCCAAGCACAGCCAGGAGCAGGATTTCCAGCCACGGCACGGGCTGGAAAATACCGATCTGGCAGCGATGTTCCTGTGGGATGAACGCACCTTCCTGCGCAAGACCGAAGGCGGGCCGTTGCGGCGAGCCGGGTACGAGCGTTTTTTGCGCAACCTGGCGGTAGGTTTGGGCAATGCGCCGTCGACGATTCCGGTGATCGAGGCGCTGAAGGCCCGGCGCGACGATGAATCGGATCTGGTGCGCGAGCATGTGGAGTGGGCGCTGGCCCGACACGACATTTCCTAGCTACACAATCTTTGTAATCAATGGACTCGCCCCCGCCGAGGCATCACAGTGCCACGGTGGTGTTCGAAGAAGCCAACGGCAGCGAGGGCGAGACCATGAAAAAGCATAGTTCGAAACACGATTCCCTGTCTTCCACTG
>NZ_JADDRH010000036.1:0-21017 GCF_044904505.1 Pseudomonas sp. 3HC3 | reverse complement strand
AGGCGCGTCTCGCCGAAGGCCAGCGCCGGGGCATCCGGGGTGCGCTGCACCTGGGCCTCGATCAGTTGCTGGATGCTCTGCTCCAGCGGGTAATGTTCAGCGGTGGCGTTCCACGTGACCAGGGTGCGCTCGCGCTCGGCGGCCGCCAGCAATGGCAGTTCGGCCACCGGTTGTTGCGGTTGCTCGACGATGCCTTGCAACAGATTGATGAAGTGGGTCGACAGCCGCTCGATGGTCGAGCGCTCGAACAGGTCGGTGTCGTACGCCAGGGAAACCATCAGCCCCTGCGCTGTCTCGCTGGTATCCAGCACCAGGTCGAACTGCGCCGTGGCACTGTCCCAATGCAGCGGCTCGACACGCAGGTCACCCCAGTTCCGCTCGGCGCGCGCAGCGTACTGGTGGTTGAACAGCACCTGGAACACGGGGCTGTGGCTAAGATTGCGTTCCGGTGCCAGGGCCTCGACCAGTTGCTCG
This sequence comes from Pseudomonas sp. 3HC3, assembly GCF_044904505.1. Taxonomy (NCBI): domain Bacteria; kingdom Pseudomonadati; phylum Pseudomonadota; class Gammaproteobacteria; order Pseudomonadales; family Pseudomonadaceae; genus Pseudomonas; species Pseudomonas sp. 3HC3. The sequence continues at coordinate 20,543 of NZ_JADDRH010000036.1, read as the reverse complement.
AACGGCAGATCCTGGTGGGCCTGGGCCTGCAGCGCCGCCTGCCGGGCCTGGCGCAACAGGACGTCAAAGCCCTGCCCGCCATCGACCTCGGCACGCATCACCTGGGTATTGACGAAGAAACCGATCAGCCGCTCGGTTTCAGCCCGAGTGCGGTTGGCCACCGGTACGCCGACGCGGATGTCGGCCTGGCCGCTGTAGCGGTGCAGCAAGGCCTGGAACGCTGCCAGCAGCAACATGAACAAGGAAGCATCCTGAGTCTTGGCCAGCTGCTGCAGGCCATGGCTCAGTTCAGCCTCGAGCGGGAAGTCCAGGCGGGCACCACGCAGGCGCCGTTGAGCCGGGCGTGGCCGGTCGAACGGCAGCTCGAGCACGACCTGCTCACCGCCCAGTTGCGCCATCCAGTAATCGAGCTGGCGCGCACGCTCGCCACCGTCTAGCCACTGGCGCTGCCAGGCCGCGTAGTCGGCGTACTGCACAGGCAACGGCGCACTGTGTTCGCCGTGGTAGCCCTGCAGCAACTCTTCGACCAACACCTCCAGGGAGGCGCCGTCGGAAACGATATGATGCTGGACGATAACCAGCACATGATCCTGCTCGCCCATGGCCAGCAACTTGACCCGCAGCAACGGCCCTCGCACCAGGTCGAATGGCGCCCGCACCTGGGCATCGACCCAAGCCGCCAGCGCCGCATCGTCCAGCTCGCCTGGGTGCTCGATCACGATTGGCAGCGCCAGGTGCGGATGAATATGCTGTCGCAGTATCCCCGTGGTGTCATCGAAGGTGGTGCGCAATGGTTCGTGACGGGCGATGACCCGGTCGAATGCCGACTGCAACGCCGACAACTCGAGCGGCCCCCGCACACGCAACGCCGCCGGAACGTTGTAGGCGGCGCTCTGTGGGTCCAGCCGCCAGAGGAACCACTGGCGCTCCTGGGCATAGGACACGGCCATCGCAGGCGTGCGCGGCAATACCGCAATCGCCGCTGCCGCCCCCTGGCCCAGCTCGGCGCAACGGTCGGCGAAGGCCCCCAGGGTCGGCTGCTCGAACAACTGCCGCAGGGGCACTTCGAGCCCGAGCCCTTGGCGAATGCGCGCGATGACCTCGGTCGCCAGCAACGAGTGGCCACCAAGGCTGAAGAAACTGTCGGCAAGGCCGACGCGCTCGACCTGCAAGGCCTGCGCCCAGATCGTCGCCAGTTGTGCTTGCAACGGCGTGCGCGGCGCTTCGTAGACCTGCTGGGCGGCACTGAAGTCCGGCGCCGGCAAGGCCGCGCGGTCGAGCTTGCCGTTGTTGTTCAACGGCAGCCGTTCCAGCACCAGCAGGTGGGCGGGGATCATGTAGTCAGGCAGCGCCTGGCCCAAGGCAGCCCGTACGCCCTGTAGCCAGTCAACGGACGGCGTGGCCTGAGCAGCGACCAGGTAGGCCACCAGTTGGGGCCCGGTCGGCCCGGCGAGGGCCAGCACCGCCGCCTCGCGCACCGACGCCAGCCCTTGCAGGCAGGCCTCGATCTCGCCCATCTCGATACGCATGCCGCGAATCTTCACCTGATGATCGATACGCCCTACGTACTCCAGTACCCCGGCCTGGGTATAACGCGCCAGGTCGCCGCTACGGTACAGGCGTGCGCCAGGCTGTTCGGCGAAGGGATCCGGCAGGAAACGCTCGGCGGTCAACCCCGGGCGGTCGAAGTATTGCTGCGCCAGGCAGTTCGGCGCACCGATGCACAGCTCGCCGACGCCATCGCTGGGCAACAGTTGGCCGGCACTGTCCAGCACATACAGCGAGCGGCCGGCGATGGCTTGGCCGATCGGCACGCCATACGCGTCCTGCGCATCTTCGAGGCGGCAGTCATGCACGCTGGAGACCACCGTCGCCTCGGTCGGGCCATAGGTGTTGACCAGGCTGATCCCGCCCAGCCCCGCCGCATGCCACAGGCGCAACCCTTCCACCGACATGGCCTCGCCGCCCACGTGCACCTGACGCAGCTTGCCCAGGCCGTGGCCTGGCCGCGCCGCGCAAGTCTTGGCCAGCATGTGCCAGTAGGCGGCCGGCAGGTCGGCCAGGGTCACGCCCTGCTCGACAATCAACCGCGCCAGCTGATCGGCGTCCCACAGTTCCTCGCCACGCATGATCAGCGCGGCGCCGACGCACAGTGGCGGATAGCACTGCTCGACGAAGCCGTCGAAACTGAAAGTGGCGAACTGCAGCACCCGGTCGTCGCGCTCAAGGCGGGAGTAGCCGGTGGCGCTGTAGCTGAACTCGCGCAGTGCCGCATGACTGATCGCCACCCCCTTCGGGCGCCCGGTGGAACCGGAGGTGTAGATGACATAGGCGAGCTGCTCGGCGGCGACCTGCACATCCGGGTCGTGGTCGCCACACTGCGCGACCTGCTCGCCCAACATCCCCAGCTCCAGGCGGCGCAGCCCCGCCGGCAGCGCCAACTCGACCAGCAGGCCGTCGTCGCACAACAACAGGTCCAGACGGCTGTCCTCGATCATGTAGGCCAGCCGCTCATGCGGATACTGCGGATCCAGCGGCACATAGGTCGCGCCGCTCTTGAGCACGGCAAGCAGGCTGACGATCAGCTGCGGGCCACGGCGCAGGGCCAGGCCGACACGCTGGCCAGGGCGTACACCCTCGGCGATCAGTGCATGCGCCAGGCGATTGGCCTGGCCATCGAGCTGGCCATAGCTCAGGCGCAGCTCGCCACATTGCAAGGCCAAGGCCTGTGGCTGGCGCGCGGCCTGTGCCGCGATACGCTGGTGAACCAGTTCCTGGCTCGGCAACGCCAGTGCGCGGCCTTGGCTGAAGCCAAGCACCTCGGCCTGCCCCTGATCGTCGAGCAGGCCCAGCGCGCCTACCGGCGCCGCCGGCGTGGCGACCATCTGCGCCAGCACCTGGCGTAGCCCGGCGCACAGCTGACCCACCTGCTCTGCCGCGAACAGCGCAGGGTCGTAGCCGAACGCCAGGCTCACCCCATCACCGAGCTCGATGCCGATGGTCAGCGGGTAGTGGGTGCGCTCGTGATTGCTCACCGCGCCGAAACGCAGGCCGGCAGGCGCGCCCTGGCGCAGCGCCTCGGCCACCGGGAAGTTCTCGAACACCAGCAGGCTGTCGAACAGCGCCGCGCCCTGCTGGCCAGCCCACCCCTGGATGGCATACAGCGGCACATGCTCGAATTCACGCAGGCCCAGGTTGAAGTCCTGCACGTCGGCCAGGTAACCGGCCACCTGGCGATCAGGCGCGGCATCGATCAGCACCGGCAAGGTATTGATGAACAACCCGAGCTGGTCGTCGATGCCCGGCAATGGCGCCGAGCGTCCGGACACCGTGGCGCCGAAGGCCACGCAGGCTTGCCCGGTCAGGCGCTGTAGCAACAGCCCCCAGGCCGCCTGGAACAGCGTGTTCAAGGTCACCTTGTGCTGACGGGCAAAACGCTCCAGTTCGGCGGTCTGCGCGGCGTCGAGGCGGGCGAGGTACTCACCCTCGCCTTGCGCGTCGGCGGGGCGACGCAGGGCCTGGGCGAGCAGCGTCGGCGCCTGCAAGGCGCCGAGACGGGCTTTCCAGAAACGCTCGCCGGCACTGGCGTCCTGGCGTTGCAGCCACGCCAGGTAATCATGGAAACGGCCGGCCGGCGCTGACGTGCGCTCGCCGACGTAGTGCTGGATCACCTGGGCCAGTAGCTGGGCATTGCTCCAGCCATCCAGGAGGATGTGATGGCAGGTGTAGACCAGGTGCCAGTCGTCGGCCCCGGTACGCACCAGCAGCAGCCTGAACAAGGGTGCGCGGGACAGGTCGAAACCCGCCTCGTGCTCGGCCCGAGCCAGTGCATCGAGGTCTGCCGCAGGTTCGTCGACGATGCGCAGCGGCAGTGGCAACTGACGCTGGACGATCTGGTGGGCACTGTCCAGGCCCTGCCAGTGAATGCTGCTGCGCAGGATCTCGTGACGCGCCAGGGCCGCCTGCCAGGCCTCGCCGAAGCGTTCCAGGTCCAGGCCGCCGATATCCAGGCGCAACTGGTTGATATAGGCGCCGCCCTGGGTTTCATACAGCGAGTGGAAGAACATGCCCTGCTGCATGGGCGACAACGGGTAGAGGTCTTCGATCTCGTGGCCGGGCACCGGCAATGCATCCAGTTGCGCCTGAGTAATGCGCGCCAACGGGAAGTCCGACGGCGACGGTTGCCCGGCAGGCACGCCCAGGCAGTGCTCGATGAGCGCCTCCAGCTCCTGGTCATAGGCCGTGGCCAGCGCCTGGATCGTGTCGGTGTCGAACATCGCCAGGCTGAAGCCCCATTGCAGCGACAGCTCGCCGTTGTAGACCTGTCCTTCCAGGGTCAGCCAGTTGGCCAGCGGCGCGTCCGGGTCCTGGCCGTCGCCACCGCGCTCGGTGGCCGGCGCCAGCAAGGCCTGGGCATCGAACTGGCTGTCGAACTGGCCCAGATAGTTGAAGGTGATGCGCGGCGCGTCGAGCGTCGCCAGGGCCTCGCGCACCGAGGCGTCACCCAGGTAACGCAGTACGCCGTAGCCCATGCCTTTGTCCGGCACCGCGCGCAGCTGTTCCTTGATGGCCTTGATCGAGTCGCCATGATCGGCGCGTGGGGCCAGGCGCAGTGGATAGAGGCTGGTGAACCAGCCGACGCTGCGGGTCAGGTCGATGCCGTCGAACAGCTCTTCGCGGCCATGCCCCTCCAGCTGCACCAGCGCCGCCTGGCTGCCGCTCCATTGGCAGATGACACGTGCCAGGGCGGTCAGCAGCAGGTCGTTGACCTGGGTGCGATAGGCTGCGGGCGCGACCTGCAGCAACTGACGGGTGCGCTCGCGGGACAGACGCGACGCCAGTTTGGCCCCATGGCGGTTGCTCACCGGCGCGTCCGGCCTGTCGCACGGCAGTGCGCCATCGCCGCGCTGCGCTTGCCAGTAGGGCAATTGTCCGAGGAACGCCGGCACCTGCTCGTGCAGTTGCGCAGACCAGGCCTGGTAGCTGCTGGTGCGCGGCGCCAGCGACAGCGGCTGCCCGGTCAGGCGCTGGGCATAAGCCTGCTCCAGGTCCTCCAGGAGAATACGCCAGGACACGCCGTCGACCACCAGGTGGTGGATGACCAGCAACAGGCGCTGCTCGCCTTGCGGCAAGTCGACCAGCATGGCGCGCAACAGCGGTCCACTGCCCAGGTCGAGGCTGCGCTGGGCATCGTCGCAGAGCGTCGTCAGCGCCTGGGCATCCGCAGCCTGGCGCTGCCACAGCTCGACCTGCGCGACCGGCGCGCCATAGTGCTGCCGCCAGCCTTCGGCGGCGGGCTCGAAGCGCAGCCGCAGGGCGTCATGGTGGTTGACCACATCGCCCAAGGCATCGACCAGCGCCTGGGCCTGCAACGGTTGCCGGGCGCCGAGCAGCAATGATTGATTCCAGTGCTGGCGGACCGCAATGGCCTGTTCGAAGAAATGTCGCTGCACAGGGCTAAGCGCCACCTCGCCGGTGGCCGGCGCCTGCTCAACCGTCAACGATGGCTGGCGTCCGACCGCGCCGGCCAGGCCGCGCACGGTCTGGAACTGGAACAGGTCGCGCGGGCTGAACTGCAGGCCCTGGCGTCGAGCGCGGCCAACCACCTGGATGGCGATGATCGAATCGCCGCCCAGCTCGAAGAAGTTGTCGTCCAGACCGACCTCGGCCACGCCCAGCACCTCGCTCCAGACCTGCGCCAGGGTACGCTGCACATCGGTTTGCGGCGCCACGTAGGCGCCGCGCGGAGCGGCATCCGGTTGCGGCAGGGCCTTGCGGTCAAGCTTGCCGTTGGGGGTCAGCGGGAAGTGCTCCAGCGGCATCAGGTGGCTGGGCACCATGAATTCCGGTAGTGCCTGCAGCAGCCAGTCCTTGAGCCCTTGCTGCCAGCCGTCTGGCGTTTCGTCGAGCACCAGGTAGGCCACCAGTTGCTTGCCGTCCAGCGCCAACACCACGGCCTCGCGCACCCAGGCATGCTGGGCCAGGCACGCCTCGATCTCGCCCAGTTCGATGCGCAGGCCACGGATTTTCACTTGATGATCGAAACGCCCCAAGTACTCGATCACGCCATCCACACGCTGGCGAACCCGGTCGCCGGTACGGTACAGACGCTGTCCGGCAACGAAGGGGTCGGCAACGAAGCGCTCGGCGGTCAACCCCGGACGCCGGTGGTAACCACGGGCCAGGCCAATGCCACCCAGATAGAGTTCGCCGGCAACGCCCGGCGCCACCGGCTCGAGGCCAGCATCGAGCACATAGGTGCGGATGTTGGCGATGGGCTGGCCGATGGGCACGCTGTCGCGGCCTTCGTCGATGCAGGTCCAGTGCGTGACGTCGATAGCCGCCTCGGTGGGGCCGTAGAGGTTGTACAGCGCCGCCGCCGGCAGCTTGCCGAACACCTGCAGCTGCGCGTCCACCGGCAATGCCTCGCCGCTGCAGACGATGCGGCGCAGGCTGTCGCAGGTCTCGACACCGGGCTCGTGGATGAAGGCCTGGAGCATCGATGGCACGAAATGCAGGGTGCTGACCTGATGGCGACGAATGGTCTCGATCAGGCGCGTCGGATCCCGGTGGTCACCGGGTGCGGCCACGGCCAGCCGAGCACCGGTCATCAGCGGCCAGAAGAACTCCCAGACCGAGACGTCGAAGCTGAACGGGGTCTTCTGCAGCACCGTGTCACCGGCGCCCAGGCCATAGGCTTCCTGCATCCAGTGCAGGCGGTTGGCCAGGGCTTCATGGCTGTTGCCGGCGCCTTTCGGCCGGCCGGTGGAGCCGGAGGTATAGATGACATAGGCCAACTGCCGTGGGTCGTTCGCCACCTGGGGCGGGCTGTCTGGCTGGTCGTCCAGCGTCAGTTGGTCCAGGGCGATGCACTGCACGTCACCGGGCACCGGCAGGCTGCCCTGCAGCGCCTGCTGGGTCAGCAGCAGGCGAATGCCGCTGTCCTCGATCATGTAGGCCAGGCGCTCCTCGGGGTATTCCGGATCCAGCGGCACGTAAGCCGCACCGGCCTTGAGGATCGCCATCAGCCCGACGACCATTTCTACGCTGCGCAGCACGCTGATACCCACCAGGCTGTCGGCTCCGGCGCCTTGCACACGCAGGAAGTGAGCCAGGCGGTTGGCGCGGGCATCGAGCTGCGCATAGCTGAGCGCGGTATCACCGAACACCAGCGCCGGGGCGTCTGGCGCGTGGCGCACCTGATCCTCGAACAGCTGGTGCACGCCGCGCCCGAGCGGATAATCGCGGGCGGTGGCGTTCCAATCCTCCAGCACTGTGCGACGGCTGGCGTCATCGAGCATCGGCAGCTGCCACAGCGCGCTGTGCGGCTGGCTGACCAAGGCCTGCAGCAGGGCCTGCCAGTGTGTCGCCATGCGTTCGATGGTGGCGGCCTGGAACAGGTCGCTGGCGTAGGTGAAGGCGGCGTGCAGGGTGCCACCCTGCTCGTAGGTGTCCAGGCTCAGGTCGAACTGGGTGGTGCGGCTGCGCCATGCCAGGGGCGACAGTTGCAGCCCCGAGGCCAGGGTCACGGTGGCCAGGTCGGCGACTTGCGGCTGGTGGTTGTACATCACCTGGAACAGCGGCGCATGGCTCAGGCTGCGCTCGACCTTGAGCGCCTCGACCAGGCGTTCGAACGGCAGGTCCTGGTGCGCCTGGGCACCGAGTACGACCTGCTTGATGCCTTGCAGGTAGGCCAGCACTTCGAGGTGCGCGTCCGGCCGCACACGCAACACCTGGGTGTTGACGAACAAACCGATCAGCCCCTCGACTTCGGCGCGGTTGCGGCTGGCCACCGGGCTGCCGATACGCAGGTCGGGCTGGCCGGTATAGCGTTGCAGGAGCAAGCCGAACGCGCCAAGCATGACCATGAACGGCGTGAGGTTATGCTGGCGGGCGAAGCCGCGCAGCCGCTCGGCCAAGGCCGCATCGACCGCGAACGAGCGGCGCTCGCCGCTGAAGCTCGGGGTCGCCGGACGGGCATTATCCAAGGGCAGCTCGAGCACGGGCTGCTCATCGCCCAACTGCGCCTGCCAGTACGCCAGCTGCCGTGCCAGTTCGCCGGCTTCCAGCCAGCGGCGCTGCCACAGGGCATAGTCGACGTACTGGATCGGCAGGTCCGGCAGTTGCGGCGCATGGCCAACGGCGAAGGCGTCGTAGCAGCGGCTGAACTCGTCGATCAGCACGTTCATCGACCAACCGTCGGAAACAATGTGATGCAGGGTCAACAGCAGCACATGTTCCTGCTCGGCCAGGCGCAGCAGACGCACGCGCAGCAGCGGCCCGTGCGCCAGGTCGAATGGACGCAATGACTCGGCCTCGGCTTCTGCACGCACCTTCGCTTCGCACTCGGCCTCATCCCACTGACGCAGGTCGACACGCTCGATCAAGGCCTCGCCGACCGGGCGATGGACCTGGAGCAGACTGTCGTCAGGCTGGACCTCGAATACTGTGGTCAGGCTCTGGTGACGCGCCAGCAGGCTGGCGAACGCCTGCTCCAGCGCGGACTCGTCCAGTTGCCCGGTCAGACGCACCGCGCCTGGCAGGTTGTAGGCGCCGCCCTGGGGGTCCATCTGCCAAAGTACCCACATGCGCTGCTGGGCATAGGATAACCCTTGGCGGTCCGGCGCCTGGACCCCGGCCGGAATGGGGAACTGGGAAAAGTCGATGCCCTCCCTGGCCAGGGTCTCGAGGAACACGCCGCGTTTCTCCTGCGGCAGTTCAATGAAACGGCGGGCCAGTAGCAGGGACTTTTCGGCATTCATCAGATTGCTTCCGTACGAGTGAGGTATCGGGCGGGGCCCGGCTATCCCTACGAAACGGATACAACCTGAAAAAAATTAATGCCACCGCGCCCCTGACGGCAGTTGCAGACACACCACATTCCACGGCCAGCCATTCGATTTATCTCACTCATCGTTGTCGGTGAATTTCTGGGTCAATCTCGGGCGTGGCTGACAAGCCAACAGCGAGGCGTTAATTTGCCGTCGCGGCGGCTCGTTTACCGAGAAAGCCGCCCTGCAAGAGGACCTTCGCATGTCCAGCCCCGCCCGCATCACCCAGGCACTCCAGCAAGGCCTGCGCCGCCTGGTCGGCAGCCACAGCCCGGCTGCCAGCGCCTACCGCCTGTTCGACCTACAGCTCAAGCAACGCATCACCCTTTCCCCATCACTTGCACGCCTGGTGTTCACCGGCCCGGATGTGGCCCAGATGGCCACCCTGGCCCCCGACCAACGGGTCAAGCTGTTCTTTCCCGCCCCAGATGGTTCGCTGCCTGTACTTCCCGCCGATGCCCACTGGAAAACTGCGCACAGCGCCTTGCCGCCAGCACAACGCCCACCCATGCGTACCTACACCATCCGCGCGCTGCGTCGGGAAGCACTGGAAGTCGATGTAGATTTCGTGCTGCATGGCGTCAACGGCCCTGCTTCGGCTTGGGCCAGCCATGCCCAGGTGGGTGACCGCCTGCAGATGGTCGCGCCCAACCTGTCCTATGCCGGCGACCCCGGCGGTTATGAATGGAAGCCACCCCAGGGGGTGCGCAACGTACTGCTGGTGGGTGACGAAACGGCACTTCCGGCGATTGCCGGCATCCTTGAGCAACTGGCAGAGACCCAGCCCGAGCTTGCGGTGCAGGCGTTCATCGAGGTGCCGTTGGAAGCTGATTGCCTGGATCTGCGCCATGGCGATGCCACCGAACTGCATTGGCTGCCGCGCGATCTGCTGGGCTGCGCGCATGGCCAGGCCATGCAGCATGCCGTGCGCGAACTGGCCAGCCTGCCACAGGAGCCTGCCGCACCACGGGCGAAGCTGGAAGAAGTGGACATCGACACACGGATCTTGTGGGAACAGGCCAGTAGCACCAGCAGTGCGTTCCATGCCTGGGTCGCGGGGGAATCGGCGACGGTAATGGATATTCGCCGGTATCTGATCAAGGAGCGCGGGCTGCAACGAGAGTGCCTGACCCTGATGGGTTATTGGCGGGCCGGGCGGACCTTTGATTGACTTGAGATAGCCTGGGGGCGCTTTGCGCCCCCAGGCAATGGTTCAGACTGCCGCGATCAACGCCTCGGCAAACCGCTGCGCCACCTCGTCGATCTGCTCGCCACTGATAATCAACGGGGGCAGGAAACGCACCACCGCCCCATGTCGCCCACCCAACTCCAGGATCAGACCGCGCTTGAGGCACTCGCGCTGCACCTTCGGCGCCAAGTCGCGGTTAGCCGGTGGGTGGCCCAGCGCATCAGGCTGGCCTTGTGGGTCGACCAGCTCCACACCCAGCATCAAGCCCCAGCCACGGATATCACCCAACTGCGGATAGTCCCGCTGCAGGCGCTGCAAATGCCCGCGCAACCGCTGCCCCATGACCTCGGCATGCTCGGCCAGGCGATGCTCGGCCAGGTAGTTGATTACCGCCGACCCCGCCGCCATGGCCATCTGGTTGCCACGGAAGGTGCCGGCATGCGCGCCCGGCTTCCAGGTATCCAGCCAGTCGCGGTACACCACCACCGCCAACGGCAGGCTGCCGCCAATGGCCTTGGACAGCGTGACCACGTCCGGCACGATGCCGGCATGCTCGAAGGCGAACATGCGCCCGGTGCGGGCAAAGCCGCTCTGGATCTCGTCGATGATCAACGCCACGCCCGCCTGCTCGGTAATGCGCCGCACGCCCTTGAGCCATTCGATGTCGGCCGGAATCACCCCGCCCTCACCCTGCACCACTTCGAGGATCACGGCGGCGGGCAGCGGCACGCCGCTTTCCGGATCGAGCAGCAGGTTTTCCAGGTAATGCAGGTTGGCCTTGACCCCGGCCTCACCGCCCAGGCCGAACGGGCAGCGGTAGTCGTACGGGTAAGGCATGAACTGCACGCCGTTGCCGAGCAAGGCCCCCAGTGGCTGCTTCGGCCCATGGCTGCCCATCAGGCTCAGCGCGCCTTGACTCATACCATGGTAGGCGCCCTGGAAGGCCAGCACGGTGCTGCGGCCGGTGGCGGTGCGCACCAGCTTGAGCGCAGCCTCGACTGCATCAGTGCCGGTCGGGCCACAGAACTGCACCTTGGCCTCGCGGCGCAGCGCCTCGGGCAGGATGCCGAACAGGTCCTGGACGAAGCGGTCCTTGACCGGGGTGGTCAGGTCCAAGGTGTGCAGCGGCAACTCGTCAGCCAGCACCCGCTGGATCGCCTCGACCACCACCGGGTGGTTGTGGCCCAGGGCCAGGGTGCCGGCACCGGCCAGGCAGTCGATGAACTGGCGGCCTTCGACGTCTTCGACGTGGATGCCACGGGCACGCCTGAGCGCCAGCGGGATGCGCCGCGGGTAGCTGCGGGCGTTGGATTCCTGCTGTTGCTGGCGTTGCAGCAAAGGCGAATCGGTGAATTCGTACAAGGGTTGCGGCACGCTGGCCGGTACAACCCGGGCAAGGCTGGAAGCGGTGGACATGGGTAAATCCTCGCAAGCAAGCGGATGGGCGGTTATCGCTTTGGAAACGCTTGAGTGGGGAGAGGATTTAGCGGTTGTTACTGGATTTTATTTTTGTCTGTGCCGGCCCTTTCGCGGGTAAACCCGCTCCTACAAGGACCGCACCGCCCGCGTAGGAGCGGGTTCACCCGCGAAGAGGCCAGCACAGGCAGACCCACCCCCACAGACCACACCGCCCGTAGGAGCGGGTTCACCCGCGAAGAGGCCAGCACAGGCAGACCCACCCCCACAGACCGCCACCCGCCCGTAGGAGCGGGTTCACCCGCGAAGAGGCCAGCACAGGCAAACCCGCCCCCACAGACCGCCACCCGCCCGTAGGAGCGGGTTCACCCGCGAAGAGGCCAGCACAGGCAGACCCACCCCCACAGACCACACCGCCCGTAGGAGCGGGTTCACCCGCGAAGAGGCCAGCACAGGCAAGAAACATCAATGCCCAGGACGCGCCGGTACTTGCAACAAGACCCGCAAGCCGTCACTACGGCTGTCAAAGCGCAGGCTACCGGCACACCGCTGCACGATCGCCTGCACGATCGCCAGCCCCAGCCCGCAACCACCACTCTGCCCATTACGCCAGAAGCGCTCGGTCAGGTGCTCAAGGTCCGCTTCGGCAATCCCTGGCCCGTGATCACGCACCATGAAGCCCACCTGGCCGTCCGCCATCTGCACGTCCAGCTCTACGGCTTCATCGCCACCATGACGCAAGGCGTTGTCCAGCAGGTTGCGCAGCGCTGCCACCGCCAACGGAGCGGGCATGCCCAGATAGATCTGCGTGGCTTCTTCCGGCAAACGCAGCACGATGCGGCGGTTGTCACCGGCGTCCTGCACCGCCTGACGGGCCACCTGCTCGGCGCTGCACTGCACGCCGTCCTCGAACGACAGGCTGCCTTCGACCCTCGCCAGCATCAGCAACTGCTCCAGCGTGCGGTGCATGCGGTCGGCGCCCTGCTCGGCATGCTCCAGCGCCTGCTCACGCACCGCACCGTCGGTCATGCGCGCCACCTGCAGGTGGGTCTTGATCGCGGTCAGCGGGCTGCGCAGCTCATGCGCGGCATCGTCGGTCAGGCGCCGCTCGCGCTCGAGGGTCTGGGCAATGCGCAGGAACAGCTGGTTCTGGGTTTCCAGCAACGGCTGCAACTCGCTGGGCATGCCCGCCACCTGCAGCGGCTCGACACTGTCCGCACGCCTGCGGCGCAAGGCGTCACGCATGCGGTTGAGCGGCTCCAGGCCCTTGCCAAGGCCGATCCACAACAGCCCCAGGCTACCGAGCAGGGCCATCAATACCGGTGCAGATGCCGCCAACAGAATCGACTGGTTCAGCGCCTCGCGCTCCATGTGCCGGTCGGCTGTGGTGATGCGCACATCGCCATGGTTGTAGGTAAAGGTGCGCCAAAGCGCATCGTCGATGGTCTGGTCACGGAACCCGCTGCGCTCGTCATCCATAGCGCCATCGTGCTTGTGGTTGCTGGCGAGAATCTCGCCACGCAGCGAGCTGACCTGGCAGGCCATGCCATCCGGTACGCTGAACTGGTCGGCAGAAAAATGCGCCTCCCCGCCCTTGGCGGTCAGCGGCTGCGGCAGTTGGTCGATCAGCCCGGCGACCATACGCGCCGACGCCACCAAGCGCTGATCGAGGGAGAACATCATTTGCTGGCGCAGGTCTCGCAGCATCCACGCGGCGGCCAGTGCCCAGATGATCACGAAGGCACTGCCGAGGATCAGGCTTAGGCGTACCCGCAGGCTCATGATGCAGCCTCTTGCGGTGCCTGCGCCGGGCCCAGCCGGTAGCCCAGGCCACGCACGGTCTCGACAATGCCGTTACCCAGCTTGCGGCGCAGGTGGTGGATGTGCACGTTGAGGGCGTTGCTCTCGACTTCGTCGCTGAACCCGTACACGCAGTCTTTCAGTTGCTCGCTGGACAGCACTCGCCCGGGGTTCTGCAACAGCGCCTGGAGCAGGGCCTGCTCGCGGCGGGACAGGTCGACATGCTGACCGGCCAGGGTCGCCTCACAGCTACTCGGGTCATAGCGCAGCGGGCCGTGCTCGATCACGTTCACCGCCCGCCCGGCCACCCGCCGCAGCAAGGTATGCAGGCGTGCGGCCAGCTCGCGCAGATCGAAGGGCTTTAACAGGTAATCGTCGGCACCGGCCTGCAGGCCATCGACACGATCAGTGACGGCATCGCGGGCGGTGAGCACCAGTACCGGCAAGGTCTCGCCTTTTTCGCGCAGGCGGCGCAGCAGCTTTAGGCCGTCTTCGTCGGGCAGGCCGAGGTCGAGGATCATCACGTCGAACTGCGCGGCCTGCAGCATTGCCCGCGCATCGGCGGCGTTGCCCACCCGGTCTACGGTCAGGCCCTGGGCGGTGAGACCGGCGCAGATGCCGGCGGCGATCAGGTCGTCGTCCTCGCAGAGCAGAACGTGCATGGTGGGGCTCCCGGAGTGGTGTGGCTGTTATTGCACCTTGGGCGGATTAAGGGGGGATTATGGACCTTTTGTGGGGGGGATGGGGGGTTCGGCTTGGGTGTGGTGATGGGCCGGGTTGTTCGTCGTGACATCTGCGAACACCTGCCACAGGCGCCGCAGATGCTATGGCGAACACCTTGGTCCTACATCAACCCCTGCGGGGTATCCACATCCAGCAACACCCCAGCATCCTCCACCTCAACCACAACACAACAATCCCGCTGCGCCTGCACCACCGCCCGCGCACCTTCATCGCCGGCCAATAGCCCCAGCGCCGGCCAGAAATCGCGCCCAAAAATCACCGGGTGGCCCTGCTGCCCGGCATGGCGTGGCAACACAATGTTCGAAGCGCTGGAAGCCTCGGCCAAGCGACGCAAGGTAGCCAACTCGATCCACGGCATATCACCCAACACGATCGCCACCGCCTGTGCCTGGCTGTCGACCAAAGACCTGACCCCGGCCGCCAGGCTGTGCCCCATGCCTGCTGCCGCATCCGGGCTGACGATCACCCGGTAACCGCCAGGCAAACCGAAATCCCCGCCCTGCTCGCCCGCGCGCAACACCACACGCACATCATTAAATACCGCCCCTGCCCGCTCCGCGCTATGCGCCAGCAAACTGCGGCCATCCGCCAGGGCCGCCCGGCGCTTGTCAGCGCCGAAACGCGTGCCGCGCCCGGCCGCCAGCACCAGCGCGACCACGCTCACAGCGCCGCCCGCTCGATGCCGTTGCGCACACGAAGGATATCGGCCAGTACCGCCAGGGCGATCTCGGCCGGGGTCTTGCTGCCCAGGTTCAGGCCAATCGGCGCATGGATGCGCGCCAGCTCGTCGTAGCCCAGGCCACCAATTCGCTGCAGGCGTTCGCGACGCTTGTCGGAGGTGGCCTTGGAGCCCATCACGCCGATGTAGAACGCTTCGGTCCGCACGGCTTCAAGCATGGCCAGGTCATCGATTTTTGGATCATGGGTCAATGCCACCACTGCAGTATCAGCATGGCAACCGCCATTGGCGATGAATTCCGACGGCAGCTCGCGGCGCACCTCTATGCCATTCAGCACGACGCCGTCGAGCACTTCATCACGCGGCTCGCAAAGGATGACCTCAAAACCCAGCCCCCTGCCGAATTCGGAGCAAAAATGCGCCACGCTGGAATAGCCGGCCAGCAGCAGCCGCTGGGCGGCGCCGACACGCAAGCGCACCCGGGCATTTTCCCGTTCAACCCGTGGCCCCTGACTGTGGTCATCGAGCAGCTGGCGGGTACCCGCAGGCAGGCTCACCTCACGCAGTACCCGGCGCTGACCCAGCAGTGCACGTTCCAGCTCACGCAGATGCGCCTGCACCTCGCATTCAACCGGCAGGTTCTCCACCAGTACTTCCAGCACACCGCCACACGGCAGGCGAACGCGCGAACGCGGGTCGCTGCCGTCGCCATAACGCACGATGGCAACCGGCTCCGGGAACTCACCCAGGGCCACACGTTCGAGAAAGTCGTCTTCGACGCAGCCACCGGACAGCGAGCCCAGCCACTGACCGCTGGCGTTCACCGCCAGCAGCGAACCCGGTGCACGCGGCGCCGAGCCGTAGGTGGCGAGCACCGTGCACAACCATACCCGCTGGCCGTTGCAGGACCACTGCAAAGCCTGACGGACCACCTGGAGATCGAGATGCTGCACGTTACTCCGCCTTCAGCTCGGCGAGCTGCTGTACGTTCAGGTCACCGGGCAATCCACCCCAGGCCTGGCGCAGGTAGTTGACCATATCCGTCACCTGTTGGTCATCCAGCTTGTCGGCAAAGCCCGGCATCGGCTGCATGCGCTCGAAGCCGGTGAACTGCTGTTCACGGATGCCCTCGAGAATCACCTTGACCAGATTGCGCGAGTCGGCCTGACGCAGCACGGTGTTGCCGCGCATGGCCACGGCGATGTGCGGCTTGCCCTCGCCGTCGACCCCATGGCAGCCGGCACAGACGTTCAGGTACTGCTGGTGGCCCCGCTTGGCACTGTCGCTCATCTGCTCCAGGGCAACAGTCTCGATAGCCTTGGCCGGCGGCGGCTGGTCGCCCAGCAGGTAGGTGGCCATGGCCGCAAGGTCTGCATCTTCCAGATGCTGGGTGCTGTGGTGCACCACCGGGTACATCTCGTTGAACATGCTGCCCTGGGCGCTGATGCCGTGCTTGAGGAAGGTGGTCAGGTCCGGCTGGGTCCAGCCGCGCTCGGCCAGGTCCTGGGCCAGCAGGCTTGGCGCCAGGTAGCCACCCAGCAGGCCGCCGCTCAGGCGCTGGTCCTGCTGCAGCGCACCGATCGGGTTGCGCGGGGTATGGCATTCGCCACAATGGCCCATGACCTCGACCATGTACTGGCCGCGCTGCCAGGCCGGGCTTTTGCCCTCGGTCGGCTGCAGTTGCACGCTCTTGCCATACAGCATGTTCCAGCCGCTGAGGCCCATGCGCACGTTGAACGGGAAGCGCAGCGCGGTCTGCGGCGCCGGGCGGTTGATCGGCGGTATGGTCATCAGGTAGGCGAGGATCGCGTCCGAATCTTCACGCTTGATCAGGTGGTACGAGGTGTAAGGCATCGCAGGATAGAGGTTGGCGCCGTCCTTGCGCTTACCCTCGGTGACTGCGGCGAAGAACTCGTCGGCGCTGTAGTTGCCGATGCCGTACTGTTTGTCCGGGGTGATATTGCTGCCATAAATGGTGCCGAACGGCGAATGGATCGGCAGGCCGCCCGCATACGGCGCGCCGCCTTCGGCAGTATGGCAGGCCATGCAGTCGGCCGCGCGGGCCAGGTATTCACCGCGCTTGACCTGCGCATCGTCGGCCGCCAGGGCAAACGAACTGGCAGCCAGCCCGAGGACCAACGCCGAGGCGCTACGTACGAAGCCCATGTTCAACCCTCCTTGACCAGGCCGAGATCGTTGAGCACCTTGCGGGTGGCATCGTAGTAACGCACGTAGCCTGTGCAGCGGCAGATGTGGTGACCGAGGCTGGCCTCGATGCGGTCTTGCACCTCGCTCTTCTTCAGCGGCTGGCGCTGGGCCGTTTCCACCAGCACGGTAGCGGCGTTGACGAAGCCTGGTGCGCAGTAACTGCACTGGAAGGCGAACAGGTCGACGAACTTCTGCTGGATCGGGTTGAGCGTCAGGTTGCCGGCCTCGTCTTTCTTGGCATGGCCTTCGATGGTGCGAACCTTCTTGCCTTCGAAGTAATGGGCGCCGGTGATGCAGGTGCGCACTTCCTCGCTGGTGCCGTCGGGGTTGTCGACGATCACCACGCAGGCGTGGCAGATGCCCTGGCCGCAGCCCAGGCGCGAGCCGGTGAGGTTCTGATGTTCGTGCAGGTAGTCGATCATCGCCAGGTCCGCAGGGACCTCGACCGGCCCGACCGGTTGACCATTGAGCGTCAGTTGCAGTGGACGGTTAGCCATTGAGGGCCTCCTTGATACGGGCTGGGGTGATGGGGAGATCACGCACGCGCTTGCCGATGGCATGCGCGACGGCATTGCCGATGGCACCGACGACCGGGATCATCACCACTTCGGCGATGCCCTTGGAGGGGTCGGTCGGTGACAGCGGCGGGAGGATTTCGCTGGTCTGCTGCCACACCGCCACATCGCGCGCATGCGGCAGGCGGTAGCGGTTGAAGTTCCAGTCGCCCTCCCCGGGCCCACCCTCGTACAACGGCATTTCTTCGGTCAGTGCATGGCCAATGCCCATGGCGATACCGCCTTCGAGCTGGCCCTTGACCAGTTCCGGCACCAGCACCCGGCCACACTCGACCCAACTGTGGTGGTTGAGCACCTGCGTCTCCAAGGTGCCTTTGTTGACCTTGACCTCGACGATGGTCGCCACCGGGCTGTAGTAGGTGACCATGGCGTTGTTCAACTGGGTGTCGGGGTAGGCCGCATTCTGCCGGTCGAGCAGGTGGTAGCCATGGCTGTTCATCTGTGCCTTCTTGGCATTCACCGCCCCATCGCCGTATTTCACCGCCACCGCGTCGAGCGGTAAACGCTCACGCACGCCGTCGATGACGAAGTCGGCCTCGGCCCAGCTCCAGCGGTTGAAGCCGTGCACACTGGCGCCGGTGACCAAGCCCATGTCGTGGGCCTTCTGTGCGAGCTGGGCGAACGGAATCGGCTGCAGACCGTTACCAGTCAGCTCTCCGTTGACCCACACCGCATTTTCGCGGCGCACCACCAGTGGGTTGGCCTGGCCGCCATACGGGCCTTGGCTCCAGATCGCCATGGCCGCCGGCCACAGGCCATGGTTGAACAGCACACGCGCCGCTTCGCGGGTGGCATGGCTGAAGTAGAAGGCCGAGTTGGTCGCCGACGATGGCGACGCCAGCTTGCCGACCCAGCGCGGGTTGCGCAGCGCGGCGTCCTGCTCAGGCTGGCTGATCAGGTACGGGTTGCCGCTGGTGCTCAGTTGCAGCTCAGGCCATTCGGTGACTGCCGTCGTTACCTCGTCGGCCGAACGGCCGAGGAAATCGCTGACCACCAAAGCCTGGGAGGTGGACATGCCGGTACCCAGCTCGGTGCCGATGTGGCGTAGGCTGATTCGCCCATCGCGGCTGAATTCGATGCTGGCCATCGGTGCTTCGGAGCCCGTGCCGAAGTCCTTCTGGCAAATGGCAAAGCCCACCCCGTACCAGTGGTCCTGATCCTGCGCGTCCATCTGCCGCTTGCGTGCGTCGCGGTCGCGCCACCATTCATGCACAGCGGCCTTGTCGAGGATCTCGTAAAGCCGCAGCGCGCCCGCCGGCACCGCGCCCTGAGTGTTTTTCATGCCCGATTTCAGCGCGTTGGCGCGGCGCAGGTCGATGGCATCGACCCCCAGGCGGCCGGCGATCTCATCCACCATCATCTCGGTGGCTGCCATGCTCTGCAGGGTGCCGTAACCGCGCATGGAGCCGGCCTCGACACCACGGGAATAGTAGGCGGTAACCGACAGGTCGTTCTGCGGCATGTAGTAGATCGACTGCGCTGCAGTGGCGCCTACGGCTGCCACCGATGGGCTGTAGTTGATGCGCCCGCCGCCGTCACAGCTCATGTCGGCGCGGAAGATCTTGAAGCTGTTGTCCTTCTTGTCCACCGCCAGCTGGTAGCGGATATCGAAGGCATGGCGCTTGATGCCGCTCTGGAACTGCTCGTAGCGGTCGTTGGCCAGGCGGATCGGCACGCCGGCGCCGTACAGCGCGGCCACCGCGGCATAGAAGACGAAGATATTGTTGTCTTTTGAGCCATAGCCCACGGTATAGCCCGGGTGCATGTTCAGCGTGTTCAGGGCGAAGCGCGACGGCTTGATCATGTGCACGCATTCCTGCGCCACTTCGAACGGGCACTGGGTGGCGACCACGAAGTGCAGCGTGCCCGTGGCCGGGTCATACCAGCCGTTGCCGTTGTCCGGCTCCAGCGCGGCAGGTTCGATGGACGGCGTCTTGTAGCGCTCGTCGAACACTAGCCAGTCCTCGGGCGGGTTGTCCAGCTGCTCGGCCATGCGCTTGGCGTAGAACAACCCCTGCTCGGTCAGGTCGCCGTGCTGGTTGGGCTGCTTCGACCACACCGGCTTGCGGTTGAGAATGGTGGGGAACAGCATGGAGTTCTTCAGGCTGGAGAACTCATCGTCGTCGAACGGCGTGGCGCCGCCCACCCGCACGAAGCGGAAGCTGCCGTAAGGGTCGCGCTGGTACAGCGGTGCCTGGGCGCCGTAACGGATCGCCTGTTGATTGAACTGCAGTTTGCGTTTGGCCTGGCGGAAGCGCTCGAAGTCGTGCCAGATCAGGATTGCCACCGGGTGGCCGATGAACATCGGCACCTTGCCGGGCGGCAGTAGCGGGTCGGGCGAATGGGCCTCGGGCCAGGCGATGCCGTCCTGTTCGAGGTCGGCGGCGGTGACTATGCGGTCCGGCTGCAGGTCGGTGCCGAGCAGGCTGAGGTCATGGCCGGCATAAATCCGGTCGACCTTGGTCGCCTTGAGCAGCAGCGCATGACCTTGCTGCGCGGGCCAGCCGGGCATGTCCTTGGCGCGGATGTCGCGCGCGAACACTTTGTCGCCGCAGACCTTGGACAAGGCATCGTTACGGAAACGCGCCTTGCCGTCGTGGTTCATCCACTTCTGCGGCGAAGTGGTGACGCGCTCCTCCATCAGCGCGGCGAATGCCTGGCTGCCTAATGGCGCCATGGTCACGCCGACACCAGCGATCAGACCGCCTTGCAGGAAGGCGCGCCGGGAAATATCACGGTTGGACATGCTTGATCCTCTGGGCAGTTGGGGCCTGCCCTTTCTTTTGATTCTTGGCCTGGCTTGAGAAAACTGACCTTGGCGTCAACTTTACAGGAATTGGGTGGATATAGGCAAAGTCAAGCCGACAATGTGTCGCGGTGTGTATAGGGCAAGAGGCGGAATTCGCGCTTTGGCGGGTAGGTGTTTGCCGGGAGATTTTCAGCGCCTGGTAGGTGTTCGCCGGGAGATTTTCAGCGCCTGTGAGATCGAGCGCCGCCCGCGCGGCGCTTCGCGGGTAAACCCGCTCCTACGTTTGTTTCGGGCCAATTATTCCTGTGGGATTTGCGCGCGACCGCCTTGGCGCATGTCTCGATATCGCGTC